>CACJUX010000030.1 GCA_902596655.1 uncultured SAR116 cluster alpha proteobacterium
GCCAGAATCCCAGTAAACCACGGTCTAAAAAATTGAAAGCCCCATGTTTACACTAGCCAAGGCTGAAACGGAGCATTCCCTCCTTTGGGATTTTATAACAAGGTAGACATCACTAAAACCCAGCAGGGTATCGCGAAAGCCGAAACAAGCGTTTGCACAGTTATGATCTCCGCCATGATCGGAGCATCCCCTCCAAGCTGGTGCGCCAAAGTATAAGAAGATGCAGCTGTGGGTGCTGTCGCTAAAACAACCAATACAAGCAGCACCTCTTTTTCCAGGCCAAAAAATATTCCTGTGATCATCATTACCAAGGGCAGAATCAAAAGTTTGGATAATACTGTTAGGAGCAATGCCATCTTATTTGCCTTCAGTCCGGCGACTCTAATCGAAGCGCCAACGCACAACAACAGCATGGGCAAAGATGCTTTACCAAGTAGCACGGTTGTTTCCTTTATAAAACTTGGCACCAAAACACCCAAGGTGTTAACCAACCCACCAACGAGGATCGCACCAATAAGCGGGTTTCTGGTAAGCTCGGTGAAAATTGCACGTACTAGATCAACGTCATTATCATCTTCACGCAGAAGAAAAATAACCAAAACAGAAACGATGTTGGCGATTGGAACAAGGATCGCAACACTCATCGCACCAATTTCCAAAGCCGCTAAACCAAAGGCTCCCTGGACAAAAGCCAACATCAAGAAGGCATTGTATCTCAGACATCCCTGGACGAGAGATGAGGTGGTGGACCCACTTGTGTTTAAAAACCAACCCGACAAAAGTCCAAAGATGACTGCTACAGTAGAGCCTACGAGTATTGTCAAACCAAATGGAACGAGAAAAGGAGCATCCAGCCGAAGTGTGGAGACTAAATCAAAGAGTAAGCATGGAAATAGTATCCAATAACAAATCTTTGAAAGCCCATCCCAAAAAAGGAACGGAACAAACTGGCGACGCCATAGCATTTGACCCAAAAATACCAGAAGCAAAACGGCAGTGATGGTTGAAATGATATCGCTCATAGCCGCCGTCTTAATTATAACAAAATAGATAGATTGATAAGGATCTCTTGCTGAAGCACAGTAACAAAATAACGCACGTTATCGGTTAGTACCTTGCTAGATGATAATTTAAACCAGTACTAGACAAGCCATTATGAAACCACTTCTAAATAACGCCTTCGAAAAGTCATTTAGAGGTCTTGAGGGGAATCATAATGGGAGCAGAATTAACTGCATAGTGGTATCAATACGGTATCTATTTTCTAGCTACCGAGAAATTGATTTGGCTAAGTGATTGAAATAGTGATGCCCAGGGGCGGAGGTTCGACGCCTAACGTGAGCGCACTGTTGCTGTCTCATAATCCTGTCGACAAAGCAAAGATACCCCCAACATTCAAGCCAAAGTAGAAAAGGTTGGACGATGGAGAATTTGATAGACTTAAGACCGCATCTGCATTGACGATCATCCGCACGTCTGGCCTGTTGTTGTCTTCGCCATATAGACTGGAATGAGAAGCGGCGAGATACTTGGTCTTGATTGGCATCACATAGACTTCAATCGTCAAACTGCGCTGCTACACATAACCAAGAAAGGGAGGACATGGGTGATGCCTTTTTACCACGAGGCTCTTTCTTTCCTGAAGCGGCAAGGAGACAAGCTTCACGTTCGAACAGGAATAAACGACCTCACCTCTCATGATCTCAGGCATGGGGCAATCTCGAGAGTGTTTAATTCTGGCATGAAGATATTTGAGGTAATGGCGGTGAATTTAAACGAGGTTGCTAGCCAGCTTTCCCTGTTTGTGTGACCATTGTAACCCTAGTCAGAATCGGCCACTACGACACTAAAGATGAAAGGATTAATCTTATGTACCTTAATATCACAGATGACGGATCAGTAACGCTCGAAGAGGCCAATGATTTTGGTCGATTTGAAATTCGTTCCTCTATTGACTTGTCATCAGGACAACTCGGTGACGAATTTTTTAGTTTCGCCGAGCCAACTGACAACGGCAGGTACTGGATCAACGCCGAATCTGTTGTAAAATTGTCTTCAAAATCAGATGACCCGGAATGGTGCGCTGCATTTTGGACTATGCTTGAGAAGGCAGAAACCTATGGTTTCGCTGACATTGCTCAAAAACGCATAAAGTCCCATGTAGCCTAATGACCCCTTAATCCGATCATCACTAAAGTAATAGGTGGCCCCAGCGCTTTGCAACTAGCGACAAACTTGCGATGCGAGAGACGCCGACGCCGCTTGGCACTCATGAAACCATGCCTGCGCAATCACCCACAACTCAGTGACCCTTAAATATCGTTATGAGTGTGTTTTCTATAATTCTGTTTGTTTGGAAACATGGATCAAACATGAGATCAGTTGATTGGTTTAGCACGAAAGTGCCATTATTGAGCCTCCCTTGTAATCAGGAGACTCAATAATGCTTATGAACATAACTGTCCAAACTTTTAAAACAGAAAACGAGTTAGAGTTAAGCGTATCGCGCTGGGATGCTGTAAAGGATCAATTCATGCCTCGTTTTCAGGCAACTGGGTTAACACGCTACTCATGCACAAGGGTTTGGAACCGAAAGGGCCAACACCAACTGGCTTACGTTTTTGAGTACCGAGACAAGGAAGCCATGGATGGATGTCTTCCTATATGGAAAGATATAGAGAAAGAGTGGAACCAGAAAATTGAAAATGTGACGATTGGTTATCGTGGTATCCTTATCGACCAATATGATTACACCTCATTATAAACACCAGCGATAACGCCTAGACCACACTGACTGCACCATGTAAATGAAGGCAGTGCATCCGCTGAAAACTCTCGCTGAATTTAGACAATTGTCAGAAGAAGAAGCGGTCGATTGACTGATAGGTATCTGAAATCCAATTAAAACTTTTTTTGGCAACATGCTGGCCGCTTTACTCGTAGATGACGGAGATATGAAATAGCTGGCTATTTTTACTGTCTTCTTGCCGCTGATCCCTACCTCAGTAAAGCAAGCAGTATCTCTACGACGCAGAGGAAAGTGTATCGAGTAAGGGGCGACCGACAATCTCCACTCTGATCAAATATTCCCGAATGCTAGGAGATAGAACATTTTATTTAGCTGAGGATGTCTAAATGCTATGTGCGAGAAACAACCTGAACAAATTAGTCAACATATTGAAAGCTAGGAAGGTGCTTTGATGACAATGATCTTGACGCTGCCAGTGCAGAGCTGGATTAGTTTAATGGCAGTGTAGGGCGTTCATCCTGATTAGTGAAGGGTGCGGTTCAATCGTCTAGCACCATTTCAAACCTTGGTTGATGCTTGCTACATCACCTCAAAGTTACGACTTAATCTCCCTCTTTAGTATTAGATCGAGCAGACCGGACTTCCATGTACTTACGGGCGTGATAACTATATCGACTTTCCGTACCGTTAGCATCCTTAGGGCGGTTTGGCCAATCAACATCTGCCTTCGTTGCCGTCTTTTTTTCCTCGATTTCTGCCATCATATCCTTCTGTAACGTTGCAGTGATGTATAGACATAACCAACAAGGGAAGGAGGTTTCTTTCTAACTCAAAAACTGGATCAGCAAACAATTTCGAAAAAGCGGTTAATCTACAAATAATTGTTGGTATTTTTAGCGTTCGAAGCAAAGAACATAACTTTGAACCTACTAGGTTTTTTCCTTGTTAACTTGCTCAAGCAACCGCCTTATACGCCTCAACTCAATAGAGTGAGTGTCAAAGCCAAATATTTTACGAAATAAAAAAATCACCCAAGCGACGCTAACTACTAAGAAGGCATACGTTGTTATCTTCAAGAAAAGCAAAACTTCAGTGATTTCATTCACCAAACTTTCCATGGAAATTCCTAATCAGGTGAGAGGTAAAAAATCTGATTGTGGCTCTGCTTTGTCACCTTACGTTCCTATTCATCTCAGCGGCGTTACCTGCAACTGAAGAACGCTCAGTACACATACCAGTAACAATCTGGGTAACCAAACTCTCCTTGCACTTGGTATAATCAGGAGCTGGCATACCACTTTCTCCACGGTAAATCACTGCTAACGAGAGAATGGCCATAAGGCCAGCCAGTATCCACATATTTCGGCTCATAGCTCGTGTTACTCCAACTCATTGCTACCTTGTTAGTAGTTGATGTCACTGCGAATGTTGAAGCAACTTCGCACTTGTGAGCACCGTCACAGCATGGCATCACATTCATCTTGCATTAAGCACATTGTGAGAAATTTGAATGCTATTATTCAATTTAAATTTCAAATTTAGCGGAGCGAGCATTATTTTTTAATCAACCAAATCGATAAACGGAAGAGCAACCATCAAAAGCAAGGACCAAAATGGTACTCGAATGCTGCGTTTTCGAATGTTTAATTTTGCAATCAGATAGTCGATAGCACGTATGCGCGAAAAGTCTATCAAGGCGTTCCCTGTAAGCGAGCCATACTTTTATAATAATAGCCCCATAGTCGAAGTCTCTGTTCCTTAAAAAGCGATGCATTTGGCTTTCTTTGGTTCATCTGCCGTCTAATCTTCTTACGGCCTTCCTTTCTTGTGCTTTCTACCTCTGCTCTTTTGATCAAAGCGTCAGTCATTCTTCTTGATGCAAAAACCCCGTCGTCCATCTTCTACTCCTGCCTTTTTTTAACAGAGGTTGGTGGCAAACTTTGAATTGGACATATTGTCGCATCTAAAAGACAGATTTGCCAGTGAAAATGACTCGCAATTCTGGCTCGGTTTGCCGGGAGACAAACCATGATCTCTAGCAATAACTTCCTATTACCTTCCGCCATCTCATAAATTTTGCCTTAGGTATGTGTCAGATTAATACAGATTTTGGTCACCAAATATCAGTGCCCTCAACAGTCCTCACAAACAAGCTCCCTGCATCGTCATGGACACATATTGATCTAAACCGTCGATGTAATCGTTAATTAGGTGCTCTCCAGAAGCAGCAAACGAGCTCTCTTGGTTGGATAATACTCGGCTCATGGCACATAAATCAGTCGAAACTATAGTTACTGCGAAGTCACTTCCCGCATTGTTAAAAAGACAAGTTCGGTTTGACCAATTAACAACTGATTTCTTTAGTATCCCATGGTATTGTATGTTGAGATTACAACCATTAGGTCGAATCCCCGTGCACGACGAAATGTTTGCTCGCTGTGCCATACAAAAGCCTAACATGGCTGTTTTCAAGCCCTGATTAAGTCGGGATTGCGACTTCGCTCTTCCCAATCTGTCTGTCTCTTGCATGATGCGATCGCTAAGTTGAATAGCTTTAGGTAGGAAAAAGGCTACTGTTGCTTACACTAAGAAAATGGCGCGTCGCTCTTTAAATGAGTTTACATACAGTGATAAATCCGGATCATTCGGAACTTCAGTTTTAAATGATGTTGTGTAACATGTTATTCTGTAGGCATGAACTACAGGTGATAATGCATCATATGGATGTACTTTTTTACACTCTTTCGTCACCATATCTTTTCACTGGGCATCACTAATCCGGCCAAAAACCTTTTCCTAATGGGGCGGAAGAAGGATGTTACCGTCACTAAGTCAAATTGAGGTTTAGCTGGTGTTTGCATTGAGGGCTGAGCAGATTGTCTATTTTTATGTCGGCGTTCTCAATCAATTTCCTTGGAGTAGAGCCACCGCTTTCATACATAGACATCATTTGCTCAACACAAGCACCCATATTCTTGAATGACTAAAATTTTATGCTTGGTAGCAAAAATCAATTTGTAGTCTGCGCCCTGCTGATTTACTTCATGAAGGAACATATCCACACACTTACCTGAAGAGGCTGCTGCTTGCTTTTTTGCCTCAGCTATCATGGCATTAACGATCTAGTCGTTCTTAGAATTTGTGAGGGCAAAAGCTGGTGAAAATGCCAAAAAAAACAACAACAAAATGAATTGATCTCTGCAACATTCTTGAACTCCCGTAAATATAACGCTTCCACGGTCAGGCTATATCAACCAAATCACTCATCCTACATCTTTAGCAAAGTAACCTGAAAAGCGTTGCTGAGCGCTACGGAGAGCATTCATCAATACTGGTTGCATCTGATTGCACATAGCCAGTGAGGTTGCACACCTCAGTGCAACCTGGAAAGCACAGCTTTTCGGCACTACGCGAACTGGGGTTTCGATTTGGGGTTGAAGATTTTCAAAAAGCACCCATCTCACCGACTGGGCGAAGGAGTAAGACATGCGAGAAATTATAAATGACAGTCGGTACAGCATTATGAATGCTAATCCTAATCAACTAAAACATATTCCGGGCGTCAATATTTGTCATCCAATTCTGCAAACAATTGCATCGATGTGGTGCATTATTTTTGTAATCGCTGTCCGCTCTTGGCACTTTTTTGGATTAAATATCGTCGCCTACTCACTTTTGTTTACCAATTTAGCAATCGGCAAAGGTACATTTGAAACCACCTCATCAAAATATGATGTAAAGCGGCGCCTGTGGATTAGATAGACACAATACAGCATTTCAGATCGTAGATGGGCTAGTCAATGGAACCCAAAATCGCGACAATCATAAACCTTGCAGAGAAAGTGCTCCTGGCTGCAATAGCGCTATTGGCAGTCGTTGCAACTGCTCAAGAAATTTTAACAATTATTGAAAACCAAAGGATCGAACTTGCCGACTTGCTTTTGCTTTTCATCTACACAGAAGTTCTTGGGATGATCGGGATTTTTTTTGTAAGCAAGCGTATCCCAATTACGTTGCCGATTTTCATTGCAATAACCGCCATCTCTCGTCTGATTATTTTGCAGGGTAAAGATATGGATATGATATCGTTGCTGTATGAGTCTGCAGCGATCCTTATACTATCGCTTGCGATTTTAGCTGTTAGATTTCGCCCAAAAAATTATTACTCGTACCAGACAGATGATTAACCCTTATGCCGTTGCGTTGCGCTTTGTTTTATCTGTCAATAGACGTGATAAATTGTTAGTGCGAAACAAGCAATATACCGCTTAATAGTCGAACGGCTTGCGCAAAGTTGTTCGCATAGTTGCCCAGGCGAAATCACGCTCATTACTGAATTATAGTCTCCTGTGCATAAAATTACGCCAATATTTTTTGGAGTTTAGTGCTTTTTAGCGGTGGCGGCAGAAGAGATCAAATTGCAACATTTAAAGTAAGGCTTAACCGATGCCTGAACGTTGAGTGCGCATGCTCAGCTATTGCCAAGCCTAGCAGCTAAAATAAAAACTTAAACATTGAAATTATCTTAAAATATTGATTTTTTTATATATATATTGGATTTATGGGACGTAGAGTGCAATTGTCAATTGAAGCGCTTTAGCCAGCATCAACATTTGCTCATTGGCTGCCACAGGAGCGGACAGCTTATTAAAAACCATAGATCCCTAACATTTTGGCCACAGAGTCGTTGTATCACGTGAAAATATTTTTCATGTTTTCTCCCTTAGACTCGGGCCGGTTTTTACCGGTCCTTTTTTTGCCGTGTTTTTGGTCTGAGATTGATCCTATGAACACTAGAGATCTAAATTGAACTTCTCACCATCCTTGCTGCTGAATTCAAAAAGCATCCAGCATATAGAGCGCTTCGGCCAGCGACTGGCATTTGTAAGCCTTGCGTTAGAATGTGGCAGGCTAGACTGAAACTTCGGGAGTTAGAAACATGAAACGATTTTTGCTTGTCATAATGATGCTTGGTTTTTTCACAGCCCCTGCACCTGCATCTTCCCTCAAATCCAATAACCAGCTTTTCCATGGCCTGGACTATCGACTTAAATGTCTTGCATTTAATTGGCTTTTCATTAAAGGCAGCTGGTGAGAGAGCATGATATGACCAACCCACCTCGTTGCCCTTTGTCGAAATCACAAGTTATCAGTTATTAGGCTTACACCGGTTCTAAACGCAGCCATATCATTGGGCTTCCGTGCCCTCTGTCGCTGTTCTATCTTGATAAGGGTGTCGAAGAGGTCGTTCAACAATGACTTAGACCGGGGTGTTGATGCGGGACACATGAGTCCCATGAATCTGGCGTAGGTAAGGTTGTTAATGCCGATTTTGGCCATGGTCTCCTTAAGGTTACAAATACACCCGGGTCATCCCTGCAAACGGGCTTAGGTTGAGCAGTAGGTGGTCAAAGGAGCCACCACTCCCTAACAAATAAAGACCCTGGATATTAGGGTAACTCTGGTTACCTTGGAAAACTAGTGGGGTGGTGTTAGGCTAATTTTAACTTCCTTAATGCAATCCCGACTAATGTCGAGTATTCCAAGGAGGTTGATGAGAAGTTGCAAACTATGCCAAGAACAATTGCAACTGAGTGAAAGACAAGCTTTGAGTAACCTTCTGCATTACCTTGCGCCCCTTGCCGTACTCTGTGCGATTATATGGTACAGCCGAATGGCGAAGCGAAAGAATATTCCGAAATTTGTCTACTGGACGACTATGATTGCTGCTGGCTTTCTGCTCATGTCGTTGTTGCGAATTTAACAATAAAAAGGCCAAGGTATAAACCCCAGCCTAAGTCAATTTTTGAAGGCAAAAGCTTATGAAAAACCTAACACCCAAACAGAGAAAAGTGTTGATGTGGATTGGCATAGCATTATGGGGGCTGTTCGCCTTTCGGGAGTACCTCCCATTTTAGCCTATGTTCAATGCCTGCCCCATTTTCTCGTCGTTACGCCACAACCAACCCTCGTCCAAATGTGTCAAAGTGTGGCAGCCGAATGGCGATGCTAAAAAATGTGCCGGTCGATTGCCAATTAAACAATTTGAGCCGTCATGCCGTTACCTGATTCATGCAAGTGAACGCAGCAAAGCAGGCCAACCAAAATCTTAGTAGGCAACCCAGACGGGAGGCAGACGTCGAGGACGACGCGCCTGAAAATGGTGCAGCGCCGACGGCGCCCTCGGATGTGTATGAAGCTCTCGGTTACCGCTCTTCTTTCTTCTCTGGCGTCACAACGCAACAGTGGCTGGCTATGCGGCTAATCGAAGTCTAAAACAGCTGAGTAAAATAGTTAACATTTTCTGATTACGGTCGTTTTATCGAGCGATTCCAACATCCATGGTGAAGTGGGCGGGCGTTTGACAGTACGCCAACCTGTTGCTAGTCACCATTTTTGTGGCCTTTTTATGCCAATCTGTGATCTGCTTGAGTTGTTTAATTCCTAACGCTCTCTCGTATTGCTTGGCCACTTTGTAGTTGACCTAAAAATAAGTCATTATCATGTCGGTCAATTTTCTGGCCTCTTGGTCTGTCATTTCAGCGCATCCAAACAATCTCGGCAAACTAAACGGCTTTTTGCCTCATCTAACGTTAGCGTAGTTTGAGTGCCGTCACAGTGGCCACAAACCGCACAACTTGCATAGGGCCACACAGAGAAAACTCGCCCCTCAAGCTCAAAGTCACTGTCAGGTAATTTGCCGCCCCTCCACTCCATGTGTGCAGAATAACACATGGATTACCAATCTCTTAGGACGAAAAAAGGCCAGAGGATGTCTGCTGAGAGGTAACCAAATCTTGTTTAAGCACTGTGCACTCAGGTTGATTTGTTTTGGGATGTTATAGGGAAACGTGGTGCGTAGTCATGACGCTGTCCTCCGCTTTAGTACTTTAGGCGAATGCCAAGGCTTACAAATTGGTAGTTAAATGCCTTGGTAAAGCGTGGGGTTTTTAAGGCTGATTTCAAGGATTTTCGTGCTATGAAGTGACTGCCAAATCAATCATCCTACCTTTGTGCCAAAGCAACCTGAAAAGCTTTGCTAAGCGCTAAGGAGAGCATCTGTCACTATTGGTTGCATCTGGTTGCGTGCAACCTCACAAGCACTGCTAATATCATCGTTATTGCCGCGCTATTGTCCGTACTCCAATAAGTTTGGTAAGCTAGTCCAGTCAAAAGTACGATATCCCCGAGAAACAGTAACTTTTGCTATATAATTATCGTCAAATTCAAACCACTTATTCCAATAATCTTGGCATTTTTCACGAGCCTCTTTGTCCTTGTATTCCCATAAAATGATTGCTTTCGCTGAGTCAGCATCTTCAACCTCAATGATGCTGTAATTTACTTGACCATTTTCTTTTAAGAATTTGATCGCCTTATTGTTGTTAAAAGTCGCCGCCTTTTCTTTGAAATTTTTCAAGTCACCACTTGAGATGAAGGTAACGTTCATAACTGTGAAATAGGTGTTTTCTGACATAACTACCTCTAATGCAGACCTACATAAATTCAATCACTGTTCTACCATATATCAATTAATTTCATAGAAATGCGCATATCTAACGGATCACCATTAAATCTTGTCTAGAAATTGGGAATGCAACTTGCCGTACTCGGTGCAATTATATGGTGCAGCCGAATGGCGAAGCGAAAGAATGTGCCGAAAGTCATCTATTGGACGACCATGATTGCTGCTGGCTTTCTGCTCATGTCGTTGTTGCGAATTTAACGAAAAAAAGGCCACTGTTATGTGACCCCATTCCCAATTCCCCATATCACTGGCGTTTCAATCCAGCTAACCTGTACCAAAATTCTAAATTGGAGTTTCCACCACTCCCAGCTTCGTCGCCCATTTGGCTCTCCTAATACGTTTATATTTTAGATGTAAACCTTTAGTTACTCTGTTTCAAAGGGTTTAGATGCGACATATTAGCAATTTTAGTACGCTGAAAGAATTGGCATATTATCAAATAAACTTGATATTAGTTACCTTGATTTCAAGCGACAGAAAAAGCGACCAAGTTTAATCGGTGGATTTTTTGGCGGCATGGATTTCCATGTACTTTCGGGTGTAGTAAGCCTTCTGGCTTTCATTGTCCTTCGCGTCCTTTGGTTTGCTTGGTGCTGCCCCTTTACGCTCAGGGTCAATGACATAAAGGCCCACTTTGGGCGTTTTCTTTTTACCTTCGGTCTCTGACATAAAATTCTCCTTTGACTAGCATGTATCAGATGGTGTCTTGAGGCTTGAAAAAAAGGGCGCCGAAGATAACGGTAACCCTGTTGGGGTTATGCTAGAAAAGTCGGACGCCAGGCAACTGATCCCATTCACAGCGGCACATACGCCACTTGATTTCTGGATAATCTCTGAGCCTTCTCCTAATTTCCAGTGGCTTGGCTGCCGATTGCCTTCTCTTCCAAATCTGCATTTTATTGCATTCGCTGTTTTAAAAGATCAGACAATAACAACCAACAATCCCTCTAGCCCACTTTTTGAAATCACTGATTATCCAGACCCACCCCGGGGTCGTATTTGTCGTCTATGGGACCCACGCGACCCAACCTCGGTCACACGCCGGCCATACCTCAGTCACGCACGCTTTGACAAAAGCGCCTGAATCGCTAGAATCTATGGAAATCACATTGAGACAGTGACCGCAGACAAAGCGTTGATTTTAAATGCGAAAACTAAGTGGGGAATGGTAGCGGAGGAGGGACTTGAACCCCCGACACGCGGATTATGATAAAATTACTTCAACTTTTTCTATTTTAAATCAGTATTTTATATACACCAAAATCAGGTGTGTTAAAAAGTGTGTAATAACTTTTTTAAGATTGCACTATATCTAGCTTATCACTTAACACTGTTTGCTTGCCCATTTAATCGAATAACTCGAATACGTAATCTGATCATCTCAAATCCCATATAAAGGGTGAAGATTGGCCATATAATGCAGAAGAGCCAGACGTTGATCTCTTCGTAAGTAATTCCTAGTATTGAAGCTACGTCATAAAGTAATCTAACGCAGAAATTAAAAATTACATCGATCCAGTAAATACCACTATTAGCCATGTTTTCTCCTTCAGATAATGCAAGGTACAATTTTTATTTGGCGAAAATGGGGCATCCCCTTGCGTAAAACGAGAATTTGTTTTATAGTATGTTGTCAATTGGTCAGATTTTTATCTGGCCTTTTTTATTTGAGGCATCTCTATCTCCTTTTGTCTCAGAATTTTTTGGCCTGCAGCGGCGGGGCGAAAGACCAAAAAATTCTATTCGAGACAAAAGGAGATAGAGATGACCAATCAAACATCCCTCAAAGACATTATCAAAGTGTCAAGTTCAGACTTGGAAGCCTTCCAATCTGTTCTTACAAAGTTCGGTCATTCACTCGACGAAATCTGCGAGTATGACGACGGCAGGGTTTACCAATGTTGGTCAAATAATGCTGGAAACACTGTTATCATTGATGTTGGCAACACTCCAGCTGACAACTCTGACCGTGTCATAAACGAAATTATAGATTGTTGGCTCGAGCTACGAGCAATCAGGAACGCTCTAGAAATTGAAGAGGATCCTGTTAGTCTCAAAAAGGTAGAAAACATATCTGCTTTTGATCAGCTGATGGCGAACATTTATGAATGTGAGACAGAAATGCATAGTAATGATGCGTTCTATCAACTCTTACAACAAGGTAAAGTTGATGCAGCCGTGCTATCATTTTACAATTTAGATGACGAAACTCGTGAAGCCGTTTTGCAATAGGAGATTTCATTATGAATATAAATGTTCAACAGCAACAAGCGGCCAAAGTGTCATCCAAGCATGCTCTAATTCTTGCAGGCCCGGGAACTGGTAAAACCACTACTCTAGTCGCTCGGTATGAACACCTTATAAAGCAAGGTGTACCAGCTCAATCCATTCTTTGCTGCACATTTGCCCGCAAAGCCTCAGATGAGCTCAAACAACGCATACAAAAGCAAGTTGGGGTCAATACTAGGTCTCTGCCTATTGGTACATTCCATGCTCTAGCCAATCGGGCTGTAAAGTCACTTGCCCATCTTTTGAACATAGATATCCCAGAAGAGGTGCAAACAGGAATAAAGCGCTTCATCATCATTGAAGAAATATCAAAGAAGCATCCTCACATTCTTGAGAAATTAAAATTTGAAGAAAAGAAACCATCAGCGATCTTGGATAGCATTGACGACTTTCGAGAACGCCTCCTCACGCCTGAAGAGGCATCTATTGAAGCTGGTGAGATGGGTGATCATGTGCAAATAGCGCATGCTGAATTATATGATCTATATGACCAACATCTGAGTGATAATGCTCTTATAGATTATCCACGCATGATCCAATTTGCAGTCCAAGCCTTTGAAGCTGATGCAGATCAAGATAAGTCTTACATTAGTCAATACACTAATATTTTAGTAGATGAGTTTCAGGACATCAATTTTGCCCAAAAATCTATGCTAGACCAACTTTTGCGAGGTGGTGCCTCACTTTGGGTCGTCGGCGATGATGACCAAGCCATTTATGGATGGCGTGGCAGTTCAGTCAAATATATTCTTAACTTTGACCAGTACTTTGCTGAACCTGAGGTGGTGACCCTCACTCAGAATTATAGAGCTGCTCCAGAACTCGTTGCTGCCTCAAATTCCCTCGCCAGCCATTTTGTAGCGCGACGAGAGAAAGAGCTCAAATCAACAAGCGATGCCAGTGGTGAAATCCATATTTACAAGAATAAAGATGAGACGCATGAAGGTGTAAAAATTGCTGCTATTTTAAAACAGCAAAATAAAAAAGGCGTTGCTTATTCTGAAATGGCAGTGCTTGCACGGACGAACGCTCTCCCATCAGATTTGGTAACTACTCTTCTGCTGCAGGGCGTGCCTGTGGCGTTAAGAAATGGTGTGGAAGCCTTCCAAAATCCTCATGCTAAACAACTTGTAACAGCAATTGGCATTGCCTCTTCACAAAAATTGAGCCGCGCATGGAACAGAAAACTTGGGCCCAAGCTATTTGGTTTTGCAAAGAAGTTAGAAACTGAAGATGGTTGGGACCGCAAAGTAAAGGCCCTTGCCACCAGCATCATCAACAATCTTCCAAAAACAATGAGTGATGATGAACTCTCACAGACTGCTTCTGACATTGAAAGATGCAGAGAATTTTTCTGTAAGTTTGACGAGGCAGCGCCAGCTTTTTTAAGGCTCAATGCGAGTGCTGACCAAACGGAAGACTCAGTCCATGTTGGAACCATTCATGGGGCTAAAGGTTTAGAATGGGAATCCGTAATCGTGATGGGTTGTGAAGATGATATGCTTCCTCATTCTTACGCTGAAGACTTTTGGCAAATAGAAGAAGAGCGGCGGCTATTTTATGTGGCGATTACGAGAGCAAAAACTTTCCTAGGACTAAGCTTCGCAGAAGAGAGAGACAACGCGCCAAGGCGCCCCTCGCCTTATTTGTCAGAGATTCAATCTTACGCAAAAATTACTTCTGGAAAAATGTCGGATGAAGATTTCTCAGAACTTCTAAAAACAATCAGACGCTATGGAGAGGAGCTTAGAGACATCAAACCTAAATCTGCTGACATCAGCACCAATATCGCTGATGGATGGGGAGAAGCATCTGGCTGGCAAATCAGAGATACAGGAAATGGATTTTTGTTGGAGGTAGGTTATACCGCGAGACAGGGAGGCCCAAACACTAACCAGCGCCAAGCTATATTAGCAGATGTGTTCCATGGCCGCATCCATATGCCTGAGACAATAAGAGAGACTGTCGCAGAAAAATGGGGAAAGCCCAATAGTACCGAAAGGCTCAGAAAAATCCGAAACACTATCAATGTAGCATTGGGCACACAAAAAGCTCGTGGTCAGCCATCAGCCCAAGCCATTGAGAAATGGGAAGCAGATTTAGCTTACATAGACGGCGAACTTAAAACTCACTTGAAAGACGAAGAATGAGCTGGGAAGATCTTCATGAAGTTGTGAAAAATTGGAGCGACTTGAATGATGAAAGACCATTTATTCAACAACAGGCTCCATTTCTAGTTGATGCTGCAGAAGAAGGTCTAAAAAGGAAATATCCAGATCTTGAATTAGCAACACTTGCTATACTGGAACTTGAGCATAGAGGAAGCCCAAAAGCCATTAAATCTGCATCAAAAATAAGGGCGATGCTCCGAGAAAAAGGACATCAGCCTATTTCATGGCTCATTAGCGCAAGAAGAAATTTGCAATTTCTTAAATTCGAGCACAAACCCAAAAAGAGTTATACAAATTCTCTTTATGTAATTCTTCGTGATGGTTTTTCTGAGAACAATGGCAGATATGGCATTTATGTAGGAGAAACCACAAAGACCGTTGAAGAGCGTTTTGAACAACACATTACTGGTATAAAAGCCGGTAAGGGGCTGCCTAAACACGGGATACAACTCTTGCACTCCCTGATGTGGCCTTGGCAAAAAGTGCCGCGGAAAGACAGTATGAATCTCTTTTACGAGTCAGCTTTGCATAAGGCCCTAACACTCGAAAATACCTCAGGACCTAAAGTCAGCGGCAACACCCAGCAAATTAATGATTGGCCAGATGGGTTTCAAAATGAATTAATTTCAAAGATCGCTGGCTGATAAGAGCAACAATCTATATATCTATCAATTTTCTAAATCTTCCAAAAATTCACTTCCAGGCTCAACACCCGTAACTAAGAGATGCTCCCTCGCCCTCGTGCACGCAACATACAATAAATGTCTTTCAGTCTCATAAACTTCGGCTAGATCAGACGCATCTGTCACTCGCTCGAGCCTCTCTTGTTGTGGCAAGATATCTTCATCGCAAGCCATAACCGCAACAGACCTGAATTCCAGGCCTTTTGCCAAATGCATTGTTCCAAAAGAAATAGCACTCGTATTTTCTTCAAACTTATCTGTAATTTTGAATGGGTTTTGCCCAGCGTCAATTATCGCTGCCTTTGCTCTTGGCAGCTCGTCTTCACTCCTTACAAAAATACCAATTTCAGATACTGGAACTCCGCCACTTATCTGCTGATTAATCCAATCTGAAATAATAGATGTTTCGTCATCGAAATCATCAACCACTAAAATCTGTGGAGGCAAACTATTAAATAAAGAAATTGTTGCTTTACGACTTTCCTCATTCTCATCCAAATCTGAAATTTCTTTTGGAAGTAATCTGTCCGCCTGTTGCCTGATTTGATGAGAAGTGCGGTAGTTTATCTTCAGCGTATTTGACCGACCTCGCACATCAACACCGAGACTTTTCCAAGAAAAAGGTTGCCGAAAAATTCGTTGTCCTAAATCACCAGCGAAAAAAAGGCCATCTGTTTTATCTCCCACCAGACGCGCAACAAATTTCAACTCACTCACAGAAATATCCTGTGCTTCATCAATGATGATGTTTTGATATTTTATGGCAGGAGCTGAATTAGCATGCAGCGAGCTGAAAACTGAAGGCCATGTCGTTAACTTACGGCTGGAAATCGTGTTCCAAACATAATCAAAAATTGTCCAAAGTTTTTCACGTTGTGCCCCACCAATACGTGTTTTTCGACCAAGCCGCTTTACATCACGATAAAATGAAAAAATAGAGCTTTGGTCATCGCTCAAAGAAAAAATAAAAATTACTGAATTATACTCAGAGCAGCTTATCCCGTTTGAAAAGGCTGAATACCCAGAGGCCGCTATATATGAAGATTTTGATGCATTTGACCGTAATGCCGAAATCATGCGCTCTTTCCATGAGGCTAATCCAACCAAAAAATTGGAGCTTGTGACCTACTTTTCTGACCCTCGATTTAGAACTTTCGCGAAAAGAATAATTTTTGACAACCATTATGAAATTTTAAGCGAAGAAGAACGGTCAAAATTTTCAAACGCAATCCTGCATAGAATAAATCAAGAAAATGAAGTGCCCTGGATAACTGCGCCCAGAGCAATAGAAGAGATAGATAAGCTAATGGAAAAACGTCCCGAATTTCGGTCAGAATTGGGAAAAATCAACCAGTTCTTGAGCATGCATTTGCTTGACTAGTTTCAGCAATTGCATATTTCAAGATTGAGCCAAAACATCAAAACACAAACAACCAATTCTTATAACATGTTAACAGCTTAAAAAAATCTTTCATCGTTGATTATAAAATCAACCAATGCTCCAAATGCAGCTGAGAAATATCCATCTTGTATCGCTTTTTTGACGTCTTCTTTGCTTATTCTTTTATCTTTGATTGCTAGGGCTACCGCAACTGCCAGCGATGCCGTTGTTCCTAGAGCAAAACCTTTGGCAGTTTTTTCTAATAAATCTTCAAAACCAAATTGCTCCGCAAATTCATAAACGGAAGCCTCTAATTCTTCATTACTGAAGCCAGAGTCCACAACTCCTTCTAGCTCAGATGCAATCTCAGAGGTCGCGTACACTTCAATATTTGGGTACTTCTCAAAATGCTCTAATACTAATTCTTTGCTTTTCACAGCTTTGAGCTGAACCTGCGAAATAACTTCTCCATTCATCATGAATTCGACGTCAGCACCTGGATGATTTGTCTCTTCAAAAAGCCTGGCAGTTATATTGTCACCGTCGTAATTCTCTGAATGCTCAAAAATAAGCTCGTGATAGATACCCTTCACATTTGCAAGCACGCCGCTAAGCGCTTCTTCATCATAACTTGATAAATAATGCCTAATTTCTTCTAAGCTCGCGTTATCATCAAGCTTGCGTGTAGAACGACGAACTGCCTCTGCCACGAGCGACATTTCCAGTGTTCCGTTGATAGAAATTTCATTGATTATTTGATAAACGCCAACACTAAAACAAACTGTCGCTGAACGGAGCCTGGACATTGTTAACAGTACCTCGAGACAATTCCGCCCAATACAGCGCGATGATAAAAAAGCTTACTTAAATAATATGGCTTAATCGTCTTATTTATTACACTAAGGGGTTTTGAAGACTCGACATCATGAAAATAAAATTCATCTATATCGACCAGTAGTGGGGAAAGGAAAACATCACAGATTTGAATAAAATCTGATTTTGAAACTGAACTCTCGACTTGAAGAGCAATTGAAACTTTTCTGCAAGTGCTCAAAATTAGCTTCTCTTCAGGTTCAAGTTTGTCCTCCTCACGTGCCTCCCCAAGCAATAACTTTTTACCCTTCGAGGCAGCAAAATAGCCCCCTATAAGACTAGCTGCTCCTATTGCCGCAGCTCCAACGGCTACACCACCCCCAACTATTGACCCTACCCAAAACAACTTGGCAGTGGTTGCCGCTGCCCCAGACAAAGAAGCTATTGCAGTCCCAGTAGATGCTGTGCCAAAACTCAAAAGTCCCATAATGCCTCCAGCTGTGCCAAGTGCACCAAGTTTGGCTGCAAGAATAGATGTAAGTTTATTTTGTACTTTTGGGGAAGTCTGGGTGATAGCGGCAGCTATAGCGTCCAGTGTCTTTGTGGTTTTTATTCGATCATCCGCATATGTAGGCATCAAGATTATAACTTTATGTTGATTAACTTATTGAAATCATTTGTATTCCAAGCTAAATTTTTATAGATATGTCAGGATCGACCATGTGCTACCACGAAGTAGTTTGTGCCTACAACATAATCAATATCCATGCTAGAAAAGGCTTGTTTACCATCGCTCTGCTCTATTAACTCTAAACGTTTTACAGTTTTAAAATTGTCCCTAGACATTTGATGACAGAATTCAAAAAAATCCTTCACTAAGCTGCCTTCGATACGCCATGCGAAAGATAGGTCACCTTTACCGGAGCAAAGAATGCTTTCCCTCCATATGTCTTCAATTTTTTCTGACTTTTGATCAATAAGAAAATATTCAATAAAATTTTTAGTTTGATCTTCTTTGAGTTTTACTAAAGCTATGTTTTCAATGTCCGTAAAACCATATTTTGAAACTGCTACTATGGCTCCTTCATTACGGAGAATATCTGGAATGTCCCCTAAATAACCGGAACTCCAAAATTGCTCAGAATTTATATCTTTTAATGGTAAGCTAGATGCAACTCTAGAAGATGGCGTGTCCTCTAAAAAAAGAATAGAGGCAAACGCAAACCAACCTGATCCAAAAATCAGAAGTAATGTTAATCTCTTTAATGTTTTTAGAATAAACGCTTTCAACAAAACCCCCAGTAAAACAGTAAGCTCAAATTTGTCTCAATATAAACTTTATAAAATTTTTATATGAACCCTAAAATTCTTCCGCCAATTGCTCCTGTCAAGGCTAACATTCCCAAGAAAATAAGTGGAACAAGCGCGGTTCTTGATTTAATGCGCTTTTCCAAATCCATTAACATTTGAGCCTGTACATTCAACAATTCGCGAACATTTTCAGACTCTTTTTCAGTCGCCTGGGATTGAGTGTTAATAGCCCTCAGAATATCTGAAGAGACACTTTCTATTTTCTCAATATTGCTATTCAGAGTTTTAGACGACTTATGTAAATTATCTAATCCGTCCTTTATTTCCTTTGGCTCTAGAGACTTAAGCGTAGACAAAGTTTCACTAAATTTCTGGTTACTGGTTTTCAGTTCAGACAGAAATTCCTCATACTTTGTTGCGTTTGATGAAAGAGCTTTTGCAGCATCGCCAATACTCCCTTTAAGTTCAGAAAATTCTTTCTCAGAATCTGCCATAGCTTGAATTTCGGAAATTAATTTTTCAAGACTTTGACTAGAATCTTCTAAGTTTGACTTCAGTTCATCCATTAATTCAGACATTGTTACTCTCACTTATTTAAATAGTTTAAATGGTGTTCAAATTTCTGCCTTGCTAATGTCAGCATCACAGGTAGTTTTGCTTCGAATTCGGTTGCAACAATTACTGCCCTCGAATTTTCATCCCATGCGTTACTTTCTGCAGATAATATGTCTGTTATTTCTTCATCGATAATATCATTATTCTTCCGAACATTTCTTATTGAAGAAATTAGAGGAATTCTAAGGTTTGGGGCTCTTGTCCCTGCAAAACTGATGAGTTGCTTTAGTAAGTCATTCAATTCTTCTTTGGTGCAGTCATATCTGGATTGAGCATTTTCTAGGGAAGAAATTATTGAATTCCTAACCAGTAAATCATCTCTCTTTTGAACTAAAGTTTCAGTAACACCCCTTAGAAGAAGCATTCCGGGGTGGTCAGGGAAAGTTTCAAGCAATCGTATGGAAATACCTCTAATTTCTCCTGCTTCCATTGGTGTTGAGATTTTTGAAAAGAGTTCAATCCAATCATCAAAATCGATGGAGGTTTGCTCGGCTAATTGTGCAATTTTCTCTGCGCCTAAACCTTCTTGGAGGTAATCAAGTAGATACTGCCTGATCTCATTATCATTTGAGTAATTTCGCCCAAGAAGTATAGCTTCATAGAGCATTCTTCTTCTGGACCGTTCTATCACGTCATAGGTGAAATCAATCATTAGGTTGCAAAGATTTTGAGGCTGAATATCTTCTCGAAGCATCTCAATATCATCCAGCTTGTTCATGATATTTCTAAGGCGTGCGGGCTGACTTTCTCTAATGTAATTTTCGATAGTCTTTCTTGAGAACTCAAACTCAAATTTTCTTACGCTAACTAGTATATTTTTCGAGCCATAATTAACTTCCAAATCATCAATAATACCGCATTTCTTCAGCCTCAGTAGAGATCTCTCCACCTCAGCTTTTGAGTCATTGTTAAAAGTTATTTCAACTTTTTGTCGTTCATTTAAGTTACCAAGTTTCTCAAGGACGTTGGATACAGACTCATATTCATCTGCAACTCCCGAAAAAGCGTTTAGGTGAAAAAACAATGCTCGGGATACATCATCATCATTTCCCTTCATTTTTTGTGCAGCATTTCTTAGGTCAAGGAGATTGCCTTCTCCAGAAAGAGCATTGTCGGTTTGTTCAGGGTCAACTTCTGAAAAAATCACATTACAAAACGCCAGATTTTTATCACGTCCAGCTCTTCCAGCCTCTTGATAGAATGCTTCCATTGAAGATGGTATCCCCATGTGGAGGGTCCATCTAATGTTGGGTTTATCAATACCCATACCAAAGGCTTTGGTTGCAATAAGGATCGGTGATTTATTTTCTTTAAAGTCTTTTGCGTTCTGTCTTTTCTCTAATTCCCAATTTTCTGGCTTTGTTCCTTTGGGAGCAGATCCAGAGAATGTTGTTACTGGAACCGAAATATTACTTTGCACTGCTGATTTCACGGAAAATAGCCCGTGAGTTCGCCCGTTAACAAATGGGGTAAAAATTATTCCCGAGTTGGTGTCTTTGCCAAAGGGTTTGAAAAATTCGCCAGGAGGCTGATTAAACTTATTCGGTAGGCTGTTAAGTATCCCTCTCAAAGCAGCAGAGGTATCGCCGCCATGTGCAACCTTTGAAATGCTGAACTTTAGTTCTTTTCTGTCAAAATCTACAGGACGGATTAGCGCTTCATCATCGTCTTTACTTATATTGAGTTCGACTAAAAGCTCTCTCAAAACAGCCCTTGAGGCAGTGCCTGTCAGCGCCAAAAGTGTAGGTGCTTTACCACCAGGAGATGCACAAAACTTCCTAAGATTATCTGCAAGATTCAAATATGAAAATCGAAAATTATGACCCCATTCTGAAACACAATGAGCTTCGTCAATAACAGCAAGGTTGATGTGATTGAGTTCAACCAATGCTCTGAGTGTTTCCCTAAAGTCAGACATTTGAAGTCGTTCAGGTGAAATGAGAATAAATTGGTTTTCACCTTGCTCTATGCTTCTGAGCCATTGCTGGCGCTTTTTGACGTTGTTAAAACCAGAAGGTGCCGCAGATGCCTTGTCGATCCCAACAGAAGCCAATCCAAGTATCTGATCTTCTATCAAAGCCACAATCGGGTCTATGACCAGTGTTATCCCTGGCTGTAATAATCCTGCAAGTTGGTAAATGATACTTTTCCCAGCTCCAGTAGGTAGAAGTGTAACCGTATCTTTGCCTTTTAAGACATTGAGGATTGATACATCCTGTAACTCTCTAAACTTTCGCTTTCGAAATAAGTTTTGTAGAAAAATTGTCAGAACATCTTTGACATCTTTTTCGTCTAACGAATTGACGTTTTTTTGAATTGATGTCGAACTTGTATTGGTTGATAAATTTATAGGCACAGAAGCTGGACAGCAAACGTAATCGAATTTGTCTGTCCCATTGTTTAGAGATATTGGACTGTCATCAAGGCTCAGTCTGACTGATAGGTCAGTTGCCTCACTTTTCTTGGTTGTAATTTCAATCTTTAAATTGTGCTTTGTGCCTAAATAAAGGCGACAAAGCGATGAAATCATCATCTGCATATCGTCTAATGCAGCTTGCAAAATATCGCTGCTATCAAAGTCGTGCTCTATGAAAATTTTCCAGGACTTCGCATCCAAATCTAACTTGCCATTAAACAAGGCTTTGGCAACAATGAATTGAAGGCAAGAACTAATGCTACTAAGCCGCAATACGTTATTAATTTGAGAAATTTTTGAGTTAGCAGTTCTCTCAAATACTTTACCTATAGCGTCTTTTAGCTGATTAAGATTATCACCTTCTCCTATCTCTAGTTCTTCGTTTTTTACCCTAAATACTGTGATTCCATTAGACCTCAATTTCTGGTCTCTAAGGGCATCTGTTTCTTGAGTCTCTTGATGCTCTTCACCATCAAGCTCGATAACAATTGGTGATGCTGCAGGATGGTAAAATAAGAAGTCTACCCTTCTTGCGCTTAAATCATCATCAGTATCGACAATCAGTCGGTCTAGGGGAGCCTGAGGAACTATCCAGTGGAGGGCGTCTAAACCAAAATTATTGGGAACCCATTCAGTTAAAAATTTCAGTTCTAGAGGGCTGTCAAAAACGTCTTTTGTATTTTGCTTAATAATTTTTAAGTCACTAGCTTTTAAGCTTCGTCTTTTAATACTAAGAGCGACTTCACTCTTAAGATCAAAAGGTTTTTCAGCATTCCAATACCACCCAATAGCTGGGTTCTTTGAGTCGAATTTTTTTATTGAGCTCTTGATATCTTTTTGTTTTGCGAGGGCATTTTCAATTTGCATTGAGCAAAAAGGCAAATCTCCCCGTGTTAATATTTTCTGTAAAGTTGCTCCAATTAATTGCGCATTATCATCCGAGGTTAGGTTCATTTCTCGTTTTGATAAAAGGTTAAATTGGTTGCAGAATTTACCAACAGTTCTGAGGCTTAATTCACTTAGAAAATACGGAGTAGACCCTAAAGTTACATATTCTGAGGTGTAATTGTCTCGCGATAGATTGTCATACCATATAACTTTTTGGTCTTGAGGGTTGGAGTTGGTCGAGGCGTGGAATTCGCTTTGCTCGGTTTGGTCTCCGGTATCTTTGTTTACAATCCCTCGACACCTTGGAAATTGTGAGCAGCCCCAAAACTCGTTGCCAGCATTAGAACCCCGTTTGGCGGTTCTCAAGGTCATTTCTGATGAGCATAGTGGGCATATTGGAGAAGACATCTAACTATAATAAACATGAATTAACCATTTTTTAACTGTTGAATAAATTGAGCATTTTTTCAAGGAAAAATTTAAACTTATTCAATTAATCAATGGGATAGCGACAATTGTGAGGCCTATTCATTGGAGATCAGCCTGTTCCCATAAATCGTTTCACTGTCATTCTCTCTATCACTCATCAGCAGATTGCTGGGCCAAATACTCCTTCTTTGACAATTCATAACGTTTACCTGTGAGCATGTCTTTGCGGAGCCTTGGTGTTAAGTGGCTGTAATGACGCTCTATCATCTGGATTGAAGTGCCCATCTGGATGGCAAGCGTGTGGATATCCATGCCATCGTTCAGCAGAGCAAATGTCGCATAGGTGTGTCTGAGGCTGTAGAGCGTGCGAGCCTGGCCTGTTCTAGGGCATATCAACAGCTCATTCTCTTTAAGAAAATTCCGAAATGTTTGGTGGAGAGCATTCGTGACTGTTCCATCTCTTAAACGGAACACTTGCAGATCCAATCGTTGCTTTAACAACTCTTCGAACTCTAGATGCTTTATGTCCTCTGAACGCTCATGGATGCGTTTGAGATAATTGATAGTGCCAGACCTGCAGATAATGTCTCTCCGGCCTGTCTTGCCGCTCACACTCATCTCAAGATAGCCCTGCCCATTGTCTTCAAACTGCGTGATGTGCTGCCATTTGAGATTTTGAGCCTCTGTGCCATGCCGCATGCCTGTATTGGCCATGATCAACACATAATCTCTCAGTAGCTCACGCATGTGGACTGACTTTGGATGCTGTGTCTTGTTGATCCAGTGCGGCAATTTACGGATCATCGACGCATATTCTTCTTGGGTGAAATTTGGCCTTCGCTCGCTATCCCTACCCTTATTGATCAGTGTTGGCACCTGTGTTTTGTTCATAAAGCCACGCGCAACACTCTCATCAAACACTCTGTTAAGAGCAGAGTTATGTGTGTTCAGAGTTGATGCTTTGGGCTCTTTGCCCATCTGCTGTTCGCGCCAGCGTGCAAACTTTTGGAGTGTTTCGTAGGTTATGCTTGTTACATGCATCTTGCCAAAGAACGGAATTAGGTATTTCTCAAGCACAATCACATAGTCACGATAGACTTTCTTACCTTCGCCACTTTCTAGCTGCTTGTTCATTTCTGTGATGCACAGTTTAGCTACATCTGAGAACCGCTTTGAAACAACTGGCACGCCATTCTTTTGTCGAAACTTGTACTCCAAATAGCTGTCAGAGGCAGCCTGTTTAGCTTCGTCCAAATCACTCTTGCCAGTTGAAATGCGAATATATTGGCCGTCTATTTGGAAGGCTGCCTGCCATTTGCGGCTTCTCTCACGCCTGTAGAGCTTGACTGCTCCATCCATAATCAACACAGAATCTTCACGCAAAACAGGCATCTAACACATCCAATCACTATAAAAACGATATAGTCTGGAGTGACTGGAAGCCAACCAAAAAGTGTGTAAGAGGTGTGTAACAGAAAAATCGCCTCAAGATCTTTTTTGAGACGCTATAAATTATTGATAATATTTATAAAAATGGTAGCGGAGGAGGGACTCGAACCCCCGACACGCGGATTATGATTCCGCTGCTCTAACCAGCTGTTATCTCCGGTTTTCAATTAGTTAGTCACACGAAATAATCGCCGGTCACACCTCAGTCACAACTGAGGAGTGAAATCATGGCATCTATCCGCAAGCGTAACGACCTTTGGCAAGTACAAGTCAGGTGCAGACACGCCGGATCAGCGTCAAAGTCTTTCCATCGCAAAACTGACGCCGAGAGATGGGCAACAGCCCAAGAGGCTCTCATGCAGTCTGGCCAGTGGAAAGACAAGAAGACAAACAAACACACTATTGGCGACATGATGCTCAGATACTTGAATGTCGTCACCCCAACTAAGCGAGGCAAAGACCAGGAGACAAGAAGGTTACGAAGGCTGCTAAGTGACAGACACCTGATGAGTGTTCGTCTCACCCAAGCTAAGCCTTGCTTTTTTGCTGACTTCCGCGACCAACGCATCCAAGACGGTGTCAGAGCCTGTCAGTGTGACCTTGTCCTGCTGCGCCATGCTTGGAATATAGCGCGGATTGAGTGGGGTTGGTCCTTGTCCGACAACCCAATCAGTCTAATCAGGATGCCTAAGAATAACCCTCCCAGAGAAAGGCGACTCAAAGAAGGTGAGTTTGACTTACTTAAGGTTGCCGCTGCTAAGTCAAGGTCGTGGTATGTCTGGCCAGTTGTCGTACTCGCTGTAGAGACAGCCATGAGGCGTGGTGAAATCCTTGGTCTCAGGTGGGAGCATATCGACCTCGACCAGAGAACAGCCTTTTTGCCAATGACAAAGAATGGCAGGTCAAGGCAAGTGCCATTAAGTGAGGCTGCCATCGATCAGCTTACTAAAGCACCTAGGGATACGGGGCGTCCCTTCCCTGTTACCGATGTTGCCGTGCGTCAGGCTTGGGACAGGCTTCGCGTTCGAGCAGGAATACACGACCTCACCTTCCATGACCTCAGACATGAGGCCATCTCAAGGATGTTTGATGATGGCATGAAGATACACGAGGTGATGGCGA
>CACJUX010000031.1 GCA_902596655.1 uncultured SAR116 cluster alpha proteobacterium
GAGAGAGAAACGCAGGAGCGGCGTCCAGATTTGTGGAAACAACATCTGCAGTTAAAGCAAGATCAGAAAACAAAAACTTAGGTGATTTGTCTGCCAAGGTGCAGGCGTGTAATTGGAACCAGAGAACGAAGGGAAGGGAGCGATGAATATCGTTGACCGTATTGGCAAGAGACAGATGGAAAATGCGTTGGCCCAACGCGAAATCCCCGAGTTTGCGCCCGGCGACACAGTGCGGGTTGATGTTAAGGTGGTTGAAGGCTCGCGTGAGCGTATTCAGGCCTTCGAAGGCGTATGTATCGCCCGTAAGAACAATGGGGTGAATTCCTCATTCACAGTTCGCAAACTGTCTTATGGCGAGGGTGTTGAGCGGGTGTTTCCGCTACATGCACCGCAGGTCGCGGGCTTGACGGTCGTGCGTCGTGGGCGTGTGCGGCGCGCCAAGCTGTATTATCTTCGTGGCCGCACGGGCAAGGCAGCCCGTATCGCGGAAAAGACAACATACCGCGAGGCATCTTCTTCCTGATTGGCCTGACCGGCAAGGGAGGATGTCCTCGCCGGCAGACAACAGGAGAAAATCATGTCGGCTCCAAAAACACTGTTTGATAAAATCTGGGATGCGCACGTTGTACATCTGCAGGATGATGGTACCTGTCTGATATATATCGACAGGCACCTCGTTCACGAAGTGACAAGCCCACAGGCATTTGAAGGTCTGCGCAATACTGGGCGCGCTGTCCGTTCGCCTGAGCGGACTCTGGCAGTCGCAGACCACAATGTGCCGACAACCGACAGGTCGCAGGGCATTACCGACGAGGAATCACGCATCCAGGTTGAAACGCTGTCGCAGAATGCAGCAGAGTTCGGCGTTCCCTTTTTCGCCATGAATGATATCCGGCAGGGCATTGTCCATGTGATCGGGCCAGAGCAGGGGTTCACCCAGCCGGGCATGACCATTGTCTGTGGGGACTCGCATACGGCGACACATGGTGCTTTTGGCGCCCTTGCCTTTGGCATTGGCACATCCGAGGTCGAGCATGTGCTAGCGACGCAGACATTGATTCAGAAGCCGGCGAAGAATATGCGGATCACGGTTGACGGCGATCTTGCTCCAGGCGTGACAGCCAAGGACGTCATTCTGGCAATCATCGGCAAGATTGGTACTGCGGGCGGTACTGGCCATGTGATCGAATTTGCAGGATCGGCCATTGAGGGTCTCTCAGTCGAAGGCCGCATGACAGTCTGCAACATGGCCATCGAAGCTGGTGCGAGGGCTGGCATGATCGCACCGGATGAGGCAACTTTTGCTTATCTTGCCGACAAGCCGATGGCACCAAAAGGCGAGGTCTGGGATCAGGCGGTAGCCTATTGGCGCAGCCTGCCATCCGATGCGGGCGCGAAATATGACACCGAAGTTTTTCTGCCGGCGGCCGAGATTGCGCCGACGGTAACATGGGGCACAAGCCCGGAGGATGCGCTGGCAATCACCGCTTCGATTCCAGATCCTGATGCCGAGAAGGATGAAATGAAGCGCGCGAAGATTTTGAGGGCGATTGAATATATGGGCCTCGCCGCCGGTCAGAAACTGACTGATGTAAAGATCGACACGGTCTTCATTGGCTCCTGCACTAACAGCCGGATTGAAGATCTGCGCGCTGCTGCCAGCCTTGCCGAGGGGCGCAAGATCGCTGACGGAATGCGGGCACTGGTTGTCCCGGGTTCCGGTCTTGTCAAGGAACAGGCGGAAGCAGAAGGCCTTGACCAGATTTTCCGTGATGCTGGCTTTGACTGGCGTGAGCCGGGCTGTTCGATGTGTCTTGCGATGAATGCTGACAAGCTGGATGAAGGTGAGCGCTGTGCCTCCACTTCAAACCGGAATTTTGAGGGCCGACAGGGTCGTGGTGGCCGCACCCATCTCGTCAGCCCACAAATGGCAGTTGCCGCCGCTGTGACCGGACATTTGACAGATGTTCGGGATTTCTGAGCTAGGGGATTTGAACAATGCAGAAATTTGATCAGCTGACGGGTGTTGCAGCACCGCTCAACATCCTGAACATTGACACGGATATGATCATCCCCAAGCAGTTCCTGAAGACCATTAAGCGCTCGGGGCTTGGCAAAAATCTTTTTGACGAGATGCGTTACACCAGAGATGGCAGGGAAATTGCGGATTTCGTTCTGAACCGAGATCCATACAGGCAGGCAGAAATCATCGTCGCTGGCGATAATTTCGGCTGTGGCTCGAGCCGGGAGCATGCCCCCTGGGCGCTGTTGGATTTTGGCGTGCGCTGTGTCATTTCGACGAGCTTTGCCGATATCTTTTTCAACAATTGTTTCAAGAACGGCATTCTGCCGATTGTTGTCTCAGCCGATGACCGTGACGCATTGATGGCTGATGCGTCGGACAGCGAGAACCCGGAATTGTCCGTCGATCTAGTTGCGCAGACCATCCGCCGTCCAAATGGTGTGACGATTTCGTTCGAGGTTGATCCCTTCCGTAAGAAATGTCTGCTCGAAGGGCTGGATGACATCGGGCTGACGCTGGAGAAATCAGAAGACATCGCCAGCTTTGAGGAAACACGGCAGGCTAGTCAGCCATGGCTTTAGGGGCTAAAGCTGGTCGCAGAAACACGCAGTTTGAGTTTCGCCGCCATTGCTGCGGTGATATTCAAAAAAGGGGATAGGTTATGGTGTCAAATCGTAAGGTCATGGTGTTGCCAGGTGATGGTATCGGCAACGAGGTGATGCAGGCCAATATGAAAATCATTGATTGGCTGGCCAAACATCGCGGTCTCGATTTTGACCTATTGGAGGGTCTTGTCGGAGGTGCATCCTACGATTCCCATGGCACGCCGCTGACCGATGAGGTTCTGGCCGATTGTGTTGCCTCTGATGCTGTTTTGTTTGGCGCTGTTGGTGGCCCTCAATATGACAATCTTGCATTTGATCTGAAGCCTGAGCGCGGCCTTCTGACACTGCGCAAGGAAATGGACCTGTTTGCCAACTTACGTCCGGCGCTTGTCTTTCCGGCGCTTGTCGATGCTTCGACGCTGAAGCCTGAGATTGTTTCGGGACTTGATATCATGATCCTGCGTGAACTCTGTGGCGGCTCTTATTTTGCTGAGCCACGCGGCATTGACGATTTGGGCGATGGCAATCGCAAGGGCTATGACACCAACGCTTACACCACCCCGGAGATCGAGCGCATCGGGCGTGTCGGCATTGATCTTGCGCGCAAGAGACATGGCCGCCTGACTTCGGTTGAAAAGGCCAATGTCATGCATTCAGGTGTTCTATGGCGTGAGGTTATGACTGGGCTACATGCCGCCGAGGGTAATGGCATCGAACTCAGTCACATGTATGCCGACAATTGCGCGATGCAGCTGGTTCGGAACCCAAAGCAGTTTGATGTGATAGTGACAGACAATCTGTTTGGAGATTTGCTCTCGGATTGTGCGGCGATGTTGACGGGTTCGCTCGGTATGCTGCCATCGGCCTCGCTTGGTACGCCAGATCCGGAAACCGGCCTGCCAAAGGCAATGTATGAGCCGGTGCACGGCTCCGCACCTGATATTGCCGGGCAGGGTCTGGCCAATCCGCTGGCCCAGTTCATGAGCTTTTCAATGATGCTGCGCTACAGCTTTGACCAGGCTGCCGAGGCTGATCTGCTTGATCAGGCGGTCAATGACGCGCTGTCGAAAAAGCGCACCGGTGATATCATGGCCGCCGGCTGTGAACAGACCGGTACGGATGGCATGACAGCCGCTGTGATCGATGCGCTTGATCATCTGGCACGTTAGTACTGACAGGCAATCAGAGGTGGCGGACGATCTGCCACGGTGAACGAGGATAAAATGGGATATAGAGTAGCTGTTGTTGGCGCCACTGGCGCTGTTGGCCGCGAAATGCTGCAGACATTGGCTGAACGCAATTTTCCAGCCGACAAGGTGCATGCTCTGGCGTCATCAAAATCAGCCGGACGAGAACTGTCCTTTGGTGATGATGTCACGCTGACTGTTGAAGCGCTCGATAAATTTGACTTTGCCGCAGCCGATATTGCACTGTTCTCAGCTGGTGGCGAGATCTCAAAGGCTTTTGCGCCAAAGGCTGGTGAGGCCGGGTGCCTGGTTATCGATAATTCGTCCACATTCCGTATGGACGAGGATGTGCCGCTGATTGTTCCTGAGGTCAATGCTGATGCGGTCTCTGGCGTGACCCGTGCCAATGGTGGGCGCAACATCATTGCCAATCCAAATTGTTCAACAGCCCAGCTTGTTGTAGCATTGAAGCCGGTGCACGAGGCCTATGGTGTGCGCCGAGTCGTGGTTTCAACCTATCAGGCGGTTTCGGGCGCTGGCCGTCCCGCAATGGATGAACTGTTCAACCAGACGCGCGGCATTTTCGTCAATGATTCGGTGCAGCCCGAGCAATTCACCAAACAGATTGCCTTTAACGCGATCCCGCATATCGACGTCTTTCTTGATGATGGTTTCACCAAGGAAGAATGGAAGATGTCAGTCGAGACCAAAAAGATTCTCGACCCGTCGATCGAGCTTGTGGCGCATTGTGTGCGCATTCCGGTTTTTATTGGCCATAGTGAAGCTGTTTTTATCGAAACCGACCAGCCAATACCCGAAGAAGAGGCGCGCAAGCTCCTGCAGGATGCAGAGGGGTGTATCGTTGTCGATCATCGGGCCAATGAGGGTTACGTAACACCACATGAGGCTGCCGGTGAGGACGCTGTCTACATCAGCCGGATCCGCAAGGACCCAACGGTTGATAATGGTCTGGTTCTCTGGTGTGTTTCAGACAATCTTCGAAAAGGGGCTGCCCTGAATTCCGTGCAGATTGCCGAATTGGTAGTCGAGCGCGGCATTTCCGGCCGGTAAGATGCTGTTAGTCGACTGGTCAACGTTTGCCTAACAAATGCAGCTGTTCTATCAGTGCTAGATCACGTGTCCCCTGGCTGTTGGCGATGATGCGCTGTGTCATTTGGCTGGCATTGCCTGCGGCCTGAACAAGATCCATACCACAGGCAAGATTGCCAGTCATGATGGCGGTCATAAGATCGCCACCGCCTGGAATGTTTTTTGGCGATATCGGTCCACCATCTGAGGCTGGCAGCCACAATGGAGCATCATTTCTGGCAATCAGCAGCTCGCCGATGTCACCAGACTCTCCTGCCTCGCGGCTAATGCCGGTGGCGATTACGGCGACCAGCCTTGGGTGCATGGTCATCAGCGTTTGGCCAGCATCGATGGCGGTGTCAAGATCGGTGATGTCGCTTCCGGCCAGAAAGCCGAGTTCAAACCGGTTGGGCGTTATGATGTCGGCTAGAGGCAGTAATTCTGCCTGCAAGGAGTCAGCTATTTGTGGTTCGACATAGAGCTTGTCGGAGTCGCCGAGAACCGGATCGAGAATGTAGACACCGCCACTGACCTGGCCCCGCCAGCTGTTGAGTGTTTCCCTGATGGAGCATGCCTGATGCGCTGTACCCAGATAGCCGGTGATCACGAAATCAATTCCACCAAGCGCATCAAACAGTGACAGCGCTCCCAGAATGTCGGTGAAAGCGTCATTCGCGGGGACGCCGCCCCTTCGGCTGCCATATCCGGGATGGGCGGCGAGTGCGATGGTGTCCACTGCAAGGGGGTGATGCCCCATTGCCGTCAGCACCGGTGCTGCGACACGGTTTCCCACAAAACCAAGTGTGACTGACGATTGGATGGATAAAATCTGTTTCATGGCAAGCGTTGTGCCGCCAAAATGTCAAAAAGGCAATTTGAAAAGACAAGTTTCACGATGGCGAATTGTTCGCTCAGGTGTTTCGCATTGACTATCGCTGGCCGTTAAATCATAAACACAACTCAATTTCACATTAGTTATGTCCGATGAGGTATGTCATGGCCAAGCCACGACCATTGTCACCGCATTTGCAGGTTTATCGTCCGCAACTGACATCTGTCCTGTCGATTACCCATCGGGTGAGTGGGGTGGTTTTAACAACAGGCACGATCACTCTAGCAGTGTGGCTGACTTGCGTCGCCCGCGGACCCGAAGCCTTTGCCGTCATGGCGTTGGTCGTTGGCCATCCATTGGGTCAATTTGTCCTATTCGGATATTCAGTCGCGCTATTCTATCATGGGATGAATGGAATTCGGCATCTTTGCTGGGATCTCGGTTTCGGCCTGACCATCCCGGAAGTCTATCGAAGTGGATATGTTGTGCTTGGTGTGACCTGTGGTCTCACGGCTTTGCTCTGGTTTTCTGTGTGGTTTTAGGAAGAGGTCAAATAGAGATGGCGGATTATCCTGCAGGCATTGACCACCGGCCTCGCATTTCTGGGGTTCAGCACTGGCGCTGGCAGCGGCTCAGCGCTATCGTCCTGTTCGTCGTGATGGCGTATTTGGTTTTCGTCGTCTCAAAGCTTGGTACGCTGGACTATGCGCAGGCAGTGGCACTTGTCACGGCGCCAGTGAATTTGCTGGGCCTTGCCTGCCTTGTTGTGGTGGGTCTCTTTCACGCATCGCTTGGGTTGGAGGTGGTTATTGAGGATTATGTGCCTTTGAAAAAAGGCCGCAGACCTCTTATTTATGCAGTAAAGGCGGTACTCCTTTTTGTTGGTTTGACCAGCCTTTGGTCTCTCGTCGTAATAGCTTTTTGAGATGGAAAGTAGAGCTAATGTCCTCATACGAAATTACTGATCACCATTATGATGTTGTGGTTGTTGGTGCAGGTGGCGCTGGGTTGCGAGCGACGCTAGGTATGGCGGCATCTGGTTTGAAAACGGCCTGTATCACCAAGGTGTTTCCAACGCGCTCGCACACGGTTGCCGCACAGGGCGGCATTGGAGCAGCGCTCAACAATATGGGAGAGGGAGACAACTGGCAATATCATATGTATGACACGGTCAAGGGGTCGGACTGGCTCGGCGATCAGGATGCCATCGAATATATGTGCCGAAACGCGATCCCATCGGTGATCGAGCTGGAAAATTACGGCGTGCCGTTCTCACGTACGGACGAGGGCAAGATCTATCAGCGGCCCTTTGGTGGCCATACGCTTGATTACGGCAAGTCCATGGCACGGCGTGCTTGTGCTGCGGCTGATCGGACAGGGCACGCCATTTTGCATACGCTCTATCAGCAATGTCTAAAGCATCAGGCGCATTTTCATATTGAATATTTTGCTCTTGATCTGCTGATGAATGATGAGGGTGAATGTGCGGGCATCATTGCGCTCTGCTTGGAAGATGGCACTTTGCATCGTTTTTGGGGCCAGGAAACGGTCCTAGCGACCGGTGGTTATGGCCGAGTTTATTTTTCTTGTACCTCGGCACATACCTGTACCGGCGATGGCAACGCCATGGCCCTGCGCGCAGGGCTACCATTGCAGGATATGGAATTTGTCCAGTTTCACCCTACTGGCGTCTATGGCGCAGGCGTGCTCATCACAGAAGGCGCGCGCGGAGAGGGCGGCTATCTTACAAATTCTCAAGGGGAGCGGTTCATGGAGCGGTTTGCACCAACCGCCAAGGATCTTGCCAGCCGGGATGTCGTTAGTCGAGCAATGACGATCGAAATCAATGAAGGGAGAGGTGTGGGACCGAACAAAGATCACATTATGCTGCACCTTGAACATATCGATTCCGATACGCTTCACCAACGGTTACCGGGGATCACTGAAACGGCGCGTATTTTCTGCGGTGTAGACGTTACCCGTGAACCAATACCGGTGTTGCCGACAGTCCATTACAATATGGGTGGTATCCCGACAAATTATCATGGTGAGGTGATCTCACCGAACAGCAAAGATGAAAATGCAGTTGTCCCTGGACTGATGGCGATTGGTGAGGCCGCCTGTGTTTCGGTGCATGGTGCCAACCGCTTAGGAACCAATTCGTTGCTCGACATCGTGGTATTTGGCCGGGCAGCAGCGCACAGGGCGGCGGAAACAGTAACACCGGGTGCCGCTGGGTGCGGTGCGCCTAAAACCGCAACCGAAAAGGTGCTTGATCGCTTCGATCGGATGCGCAATGCCAGTGGCAGCGAGAGCGCCGCCTCAATCCGTCTTGAAATGCAGCATGTGATGCAGCGTCATGCCGCTGTTTTCAGATCCAGTGACAGCCTCGCCAATGGTGTGCAGAACATGGACAGTGTGGCTGCAAGGATGGCGCATATCGGGGTCAAAGACAAATCACTGATCTGGAACACTGATCTGGTTGAGGCGCTGGAACTGGAAAACCTTGTCGGCCAGGCTCTAGTTACAATCCGGTCGGCTGAGCAGCGTTTGGAGTCACGCGGCGCCCATGCGCATGAGGACTGGCCGGAGCGCGATGACGAAAAATGGATGAAACATACCGTCATGCGTCTGGATGACGACAATAAATCCGAACTTTCTTACCGCAATGTAATCATGAACACCCTGAGTAACGAAGTGGCGCCTATTCCACCGGCACCACGTGTTTACTAAGGGTAAATGGCGAGGCATCAATGGCTGAATTCGCACTTCCTGCAAACTCCAAAATGACCAAGGGCCAATCGCATTCCGCGCCAGCCAACGCGAAGAATGTGAAAACATTCCAGATCTATCGCTGGTCGCCGGATGATGATGCCAATCCTCGAGTTGACATTTTTAATATTGATCTCGATGCTTGTGGGCCTATGGTGCTGGATGCGTTGATCAAGATAAAGAGTGAACAAGATAGTAGCCTTACGTTTCGCCGGTCATGCCGTGAGGGCATCTGCGGATCCTGTTCGATGAACATTGATGGCACAAACACGCTGGCCTGTTTGAAAAGCATCGATGAGGTAAAAGGTGATGTTAAGATTTTTCCCCTGCCCCACATGCCGGTGGTCAAGGATCTCGTGCCAGATCTTAGTAACGCCTACCGGCAGCTGACATCGATTGAGCCCTGGTTGAAATCCGACAAAGTTGCTCCCGAGGGTGAGGAGCGGCGGCAATCGCCGGAGGAACGCGAAAAGCTGGACGGGCTGTGGGAATGTGTGCTGTGTTTCAGTTGTTCAACTGCATGCCCGAGCTATTGGTGGAACAGCGACGAATATTTGGGACCGGCGGTGCTGCTGCAGGCTTACCGTTGGGTCGCTGACAGCCGTGATGACCACACAAGCGAACGTCTTGATGCGCTTGATGACAGTTTCGCTCTCTATCGCTGTCATACCATTATGAATTGCGCAAAGACTTGTCCGAAGGGGCTGAACCCAGGCAAGGCTATTGCCAGTATCAAGTCGGAGCTTGCGAACCGCTAGTCCGGTGCGCTGGTTTTGACTAGGTGCTTATATGCTGGTCTGATACGACTAAGCTGCATATTACAGAGATCAGCAAATGGCCGAACAAATCTTGACACCGACCGAGGCTCTGGTAGAGAAAATCGCCGTCGGTGATCTGCAGAAAGACGCTGGGCAGCTGGCGACCGCGCACGAACTAGACAAATTGCACACTGCGATTATCGAATGCCAATCACGTGGTTTCCTAACGAAAATAGTTGGCCGGACAAAACCGGTAACAGGTCTTTACATCTACGGCGGGGTCGGCCGCGGCAAAACCATGTTGATGGATATGTTCTTTGCCTCCCTGCCCCATGGAGATCGGGGCCCGATCGGTTGGCGCCTGCATTTTCACGATTTCATGGTGTTGGCGCAGGATTTAATCCACGCTGCCCGCGAGGCCGGGAAAGCTGAACCGATCAGAGAGGCTGCATCGCAGCTGGCTAGCAGGGGAAGCGTGCTTTGTTTTGATGAGATGGAAGTGCGTGACATAGCCGATGCGATGATTGTTGCACGGTTGTTCACGGCAATCTTTGAGGAAGGTATCACTCTGGTTACCACGTCCAACCGGCAGCCTAATAATCTCTATAAGGATGGGTTGCACAGGAGCCGTTTCCTGCCCTTCGTTACCCTGCTCACGCAACGCTGCAAACTGGTTGAAATTGCTGAAGGGCCAGACTGGCGTGGATCGGTGCTGGCCGAAATGCATGCATGGTATACACCCGATGACAGCCACGCCGCGGTTGCATTGAAAGAAGCATTTGATGCGCTGCGGGGAATTAACGCAGCTACTGCCGACACCTTGCGTGTGGCGGGCCGCGATATTGTGATTGAGAGCAGCGCGGGCGACGTTGCGCTGGTTACTTTCGCTGAACTGTGTGAAGCACCACTTGCTGCACGCGACTATCTGGCAGTTGCTGGAAAATATGCTGGTATAGTGATGCGTGGGGTGCCCAGGTTCGATGACCAGAACGAATCATCGGCACGGCGTTTTATGTGGCTTGTCGACGCGCTCTATGACCGGTCACGTTTTCTCATCGTCTCAGCCGCCACCGATATTGGCGCGCTCTACAAGGGACATCATTTTGCGTTTGAGTTTTCCCGCACAATGTCGCGGCTGGCTGAAATGACCCGTCGTGGAAAATTGTTTCAAACCGACATTTAAAAATATAATCTCCCCGCTTTTCACGGCTTGGCCCTTGTGTAATCGGGTATAATTCTGTAAATACGCCAAGGAAACCTGCATCTAAACCAGTTGGTTTTTAAAGGCCTTCTTTCTCGTTATCTTTTTGGATTTTAGATCATGGCACGAAATAAAATCTCTCTCGTTGGCGCTGGCAATATAGGCGGCACACTAGCGTTGCTCGCCGGTTTGAAAGAGCTAGGGGATGTTATGCTTTTTGACATCACAGAGGGAATGCCACAGGGCAAGGCGCTCGATATTGCGCAGGCAAGCCCGATCGAGGGTTTCAACGTGGATGTGTCTGGCGCGAATGATTATGCTGTACTTACTGACAGCAATGTTGTGATCGTAACAGCTGGTGTCGCGCGAAAGCCGGGGATGAGCCGTGATGATTTGATTGGCATCAATACGAGCGTGATGAAGCAGGTTGGTGCCGGCATCCGGGATAACTGCCCAAATGCCTTTGTGATCTGTATCACCAATCCTCTTGATGTCATGGTTGGCGTTCTGCAGGAAGCCTGCGGCCTTCCAAAATCCCATGTCGTCGGTATGGCAGGTGTTCTAGATTCGGCCCGCTTTCGTTATTTCCTTGCAGAGGAATTTGATGTATCGGTTGAAGATGTCACCGCCTTTGTCCTTGGTGGACATGGCGATACTATGGTGCCGCTTGTGCGCTATTCGGCTGTGGCCGGCATTCCGGTGCCTGACCTTGTTGAAATGGGATGGTCCACCACTGAGAAGATCGACCAGATCGTGCAGCGCACGCGCGATGGTGGAGCTGAGATTGTTGGCCTGCTGAAAACTGGGTCTGCCTTCCACGCGCCTGCTTCGTCGGCGATTGAAATGGCTGATGCCTTTCTCAAGGATAAGAAGCGTCTTCTTCCCTGCGCGGCCTATGTTGATGATGCCTATGGATTAAATGGGCTGTATGTCGGGGTGCCAGTGATCATCGGAGCCGGCGGTGTCGAGCGTGTTGTCGAGATCGCCCTCAATGAAGAAGAGCAGACAATGTTTGAAAACTCGGTTTCCGCTGTGAAGGCTTTGAACGAGGTGGTGGCTGGACTCGAATAATTGTTGGCGGGCGGATGCCTGCCTTCTTCTTTTGGGGGAAATGTTTCAATGAATATTCATGAGCATCAGGCAAAGGCCCTGCTTGCTGAATATGGCGTGTCGGTTCCACGTGGAAAGGCTGCTTTCTCGGTTGAAGAGGCGGTTTCGGCAGCAAAAGAGCTGGGTGGTCCGGTCTATGTTGTAAAGGCACAGATTCATGCGGGTGGCCGTGGTAAGGCTGGGGGCGTGAAAGTTGTCAAATCACTTGACGAGGTTGCTGACGTAGCTGGTGAAATCCTTGGTAAAACGCTGGTCACGCATCAGACTGGTCCTAGTGGGCGCGAGGTTCGCCGCCTGTATGTTGAGGATGGCTGTGACATCGCCGATGAACTCTATCTCTCGATGCTTGTCGATCGTGGCACCGGCCGTATTACAATAATCGCTTCGAGCGAGGGCGGAATGGATATCGAGGACGTGGCGGCCAGTCAGCCGGAGAAGATTCTCTCTCTGGCGATTGACCCTGCTACCGGCCTGCAACCACATCATATGCGCAGACTCTCTGATGTTCTTGGTCTATCTGGTGGCACCGCCAAGCAGCTGCCAAATTTCCTACATGGAATTTTCACGGCGTTCAATGCGCTTGATGCTTCGCTGGTTGAGATTAATCCTCTTGTGGTGACTGGGACGGGTGATCTGCTGGTGCTCGATGCGAAGATGAGTTTTGATGACAATGCGCTGTACCGCCATCCCAATGTGATGGAAATGCGCGACCTCGGTGAGGAGGATCCGGCTGAGGTACGTGCCAGCGAATTTGATCTCAATTACATCAAGCTGGATGGTGAGATTGGCTGTATGGTCAATGGAGCGGGTCTGGCTATGGCGACAATGGATATTATTGAGTTGAACGGTGCTTCACCGGCAAATTTCCTTGATGTGGGTGGCAGCGCCACAACAGAACGCGTGACTGAGGCCTTCAAGATTATTCTCTCAGATAACAATGTTAAGGGCATTCTGGTCAACATCTTTGGTGGTATCATGCGGTGCGATATCATTGCTGAGGGTGTTGTCTTAGCAGTGCGGACTCTTGGTCTGAACAAACCACTTGTAGTCCGGCTAGAGGGAACAAACGTCGAGGAGGGCAAAAGGATCATGACCAAGTCTCGACTTTCAATTATTCCAGCTGACAATCTTGCCGATGCCGCGACAAAAATCGTTGCGGCCATCAAGTAACTGGGGAAAACTATGTCCGTTCTTGTTAACAGTCAGACACGGGTCATTTGTCAGGGCCTCACAGGTTCACAAGGCACTTTTCATTCCGAACAGGCAATCGCGTACGGCACTAAGATGGTGGGAGGGGTGACGCCGGGCAAAGGTGGACAAAAACACCTTAATCTGCCAGTTTTCGATTCAGTCGCTGAAGCTATGGCGAAGACCGAGGCAAATGCGTCAGTCATCTATGTTCCGCCACCATTTGCCGCCGACTCGATTCTTGAGGCTATAGACGCGGAAATCCCGTTGATAATCTGTATCACTGAGGGCATTCCGGTTTTGGACATGGTGAGGGTGAGGCGTGCTCTTGATGCCAGCAAAAGCCGTCTGATTGGCCCCAACTGTCCTGGCATCATCACCCCAGGTGAATGCAAGATCGGCATTATGCCCGGGCACATTCATCAGCCTGGCAAGGTCGGCATCGTGTCTCGTTCTGGAACCTTGACTTATGAGGCCGTTGCGCAGACAACAGCGGCTGGACTCGGCCAGTCAACCTGTATTGGAATTGGTGGCGATCCTGTGATTGGAACTAATTTTATCGATTGTCTGGAAATGTTCTTGGAGGATGAGCAAACCGAGGCAATCGTGATGATTGGCGAAATTGGTGGTTCGGCTGAGGAAGAGGCAGCCGCCTTCTATGCCAGAAAGTCAGCTAGAAAGCCTATCGCTGGTTTCATCGCTGGCCGAACCGCACCTCCGGGACGGCGAATGGGGCATGCTGGCGCCATCGTCAGTGGTGGCAGTGGGGCCGCTGTAGATAAGATCGCTGCGATGGAGGCATCAGGGTTTGTTATGGCCGCCTCGCCTGCCGGTCTTGTTGAGGCCGTGACAAAAGCCATTGCCAACTTTAGTGGTTAGGACGTAAAAACTTGAATAAGCCATGATAGCGCATACACTGTTCTGAATACTCTAATCCTGTGAAGGAAGTCTTTTGATGGACGACTCCGGGCAAGCCCCAAGTTTAGACAGTCACAGAAACACAAAAACCACCGAACCGGACTATAGTCTGCTATCGGGTGCCAATGCTACTTTCATTGCGGAAATGAAAGCATCATGGGTGCGCGATCCAAATTCGGTAGACAATAGCTGGTCCGCCTATTTCAAACATCTTGATAAAGTCATGGCGGAAAATGATTTTGTAGAAAGTGGGCCAAGCTGGGGGCGCGCCGCAAGCCGTGTTGTCGGTGCCATCGACCCAGAGGAATCGATCCGCGCCGTGGCCGAAGGGCATGTTGCGGGCCGGCATGTGAATGCAGGTGACATCCGCGCTGCAACGCTCGACTCATTGCGGGCGGTGATGTTGATCCGGGCATATCGAATCAGGGGTCACCTGATTGCTGATCTTGATCCTTTGGCATTAGAGGAAAAGCCTCTCCATCCGGAACTTGATCCGCAGACTTATGGTTTTGTTGATGATGATTGGGATCGTCCCATTTTTATCAATTATGTGCTGGGTCTTGAAACCGCCACCCTGCGCGAGATCGTTGCCCAGCTTCGCAAAACCTATTGTGGCACGATCGGTGTTGAATTTATGCATATTCAGGATCCAGCGCAAAAGGCATGGATTCAGGAACGCATTGAGGCTATAGGCAATAAAACTGACTTCACGCTACGTGGCAAAAAAGCAATTTATGAGCGTCTTGTTGACGCAGATGAGTTCGGAAGGTTCTTGCACCGGAAGTTTCCTGGTACGAAACGCTTTGGGCTTGACGGCGGTGAAGCTATTATTCCAGCGCTCGAACAGATATTAAAACGCGGTAGTCAACTAGGCCTCGTTGAAGTTGTTCTTGGGATGGCTCATCGAGGCAGGCTCAATATTTTGCACAACGTCTTGAGCAAGCCCTTTCGAGCAATTATTTCTGAATTCTACGGAAACTCCTCCAACCCAGAAGAAGCTGGTGGTTCTGGGGACGTAAAATATCATATGGGTGCCTCAGCTGATCGAGAATTCGATGGAAAGCAAGTGCACCTCAGTTTAGCGCCAAATCCATCGCATCTAGAGATCGTTAATCCGATTGTTGTTGGCCGGGTGCGCGCGAAACAGCAACAACGACTCGATGCTGATCGAACCAAGGTTCTTGGCATTTTGCTCCATGGCGATGCCGCTTTTGCTGGACAGGGGGTTGTTGCCGAAACCTTTGCCTTTTCGGCCCTTCGCGGGTATCGCACGGGTGGAACAATCCATATCATCGTTAACAACCAGATTGGCTTTACTACAAGCCCGAATTACTCGCGATCATCACCTTATCCAACTGATGTAGCGAAAATGGTGATGGCACCAATTTTCCATGTGAATGGAGATGACCCCGAAGCGGTTGTACACGTTGCTCGTATTGCCACTGAATTCCGGCAAGCTTTTGGAACAGATGTGGTTATTGACATGTTTTGCTACCGTCGATTTGGGCATAACGAAGGAGATGAACCAGCATTTACGCAGCCGTTAATGTATAGAGCTATCGAGACACATCCACGCACCAGAGAGATCTACGCCAAGAAACTCATCCATGAGGGTGTATTTGATCATTCAGAAGCTAAAAAGGTCATCGATGATCGGTTGGCTTTAATGAATAGAGAATTTGAAGCTGGATCAAATTACCGACCTAATAAGGCCGACTGGTTGGAAGGAAGTTGGTCAGGCATGCGTAGAGCGCATGGAGTTGAGCGACGCGGCGAAACAGCGGTTGATCTCGATGTGTTGCGGCGGATTGGCAAGACCATAACGACGCCGCCAGAGCATATGACTCTCAATTCAAAACTGATCCGTATTCTAAAAACGCGCGCGGCGAATATTAAGGCTGGCACCAATATTGACTGGGCGACTGCCGAGCATCTTGCCTTTGGCTCGCTGCTGCTCGAAGGTGATGTGGTGCGTCTGTCTGGTCAGGATTCCTGCCGTGGCACTTTCAGCCAGCGCCATGCTGTTCTAGTTGATCAGAATACCGAGGAACGCTACGCACCGCTGATGCATCTTGACCCAGATCAGGCGATTTTTGAGGTGATCGACTCGCCGCTATCTGAGGCATCAGTGATGGGTTTTGAGTATGGTTTCTCGCAGGCGGAGCCAAACGCTCTCGTAATGTGGGAAGCGCAATTTGGTGATTTTGCCAATGGTGCGCAGGTGGTCATCGACCAGTTCATTTCCTCTGGTGAGGCAAAATGGCTGAGGATGAATGCGCTTGTTTTGCTCTTGCCACACGGCTATGAGGGGCAGGGGCCGGAACATTCATCGGCACGTTTGGAGAGATATCTCCAGTTATGTGCCGAGGATAATATGCAGGTGGTTAATTGCACCACCCCAGCCAATTATTTCCATGTTCTACGCCGGCAGCTCCGCCGCGATTTCCGAAAGCCGCTCGTCGTGATGACTCCAAAATCGCTGTTGCGGCACAAAGCCTGTGTTTCTAACATCGAGGAGATGGGGCCTGAAACAAGTTTTCACCGAGTTCTTGATGAACGCGACACGAAAGTAAACCATGGTAAGGCAAAGCGCGTTGTGATGTGCAGTGGCAAGATCTATTTCGACCTTGCGGCAAAACGTGATGAGGAGGGTGCCTGGGATACAGAGATCATCCGTTTCGAACAACTATATCCATTTCCAAGTAAGGCTCTAAAGGAAGTGATCGCAATGACCCCTAAGGCCACTTTCGTCTGGTGTCAGGAAGAACCAAGAAACATGGGCGCATGGACAGCGGTCCGTGACTTCATCGAGGACATGATGGCTGAGGCTGGCACCAAGCAGCAACGGCTTGCCTACGCCGGGCGTGCCGCTGCGGCCTCTCCGGCTACGGGGTCGCTAGCACGTCACAATAAGGAACAGCAGGGGTTGGTTGCCGCTGCGTTGGGGCTTGAAGCAGGTGATGAAGCTGCCGCCGCTGAATGAGGATGCCCTGTTCCTGATGCATGTAGAATTGTGCTGCCCATCTGCAAGTGGCACCAGAGGAGGGTGCTGACCATGACTATTGATATTGTTGTTCCCACACTTGGCGAATCTGTGAGTGATGCCACCATTGCTCGTTGGATGAAGCAGGCTGGTGAGGCTATCGTGCAGGATGAACCCATCGTCGAGCTGGAAACTGACAAGGTGACGCTGGAGGTACCTTCACCTGTCGCGGGTACGTTATCGGAAATCATTGTCGATAAAGGGGCGACAGTTGAGGTTGGCGCGCTGTTGGCGCGGGTTGAGGAAATTAGCGCGTCGGTGGCGCCTGCGCTAAAAGATACCATGCCTGCCGTGAGTAAAGCTGCGGCTCCTGCTACACGTGAACCGGCAGCACCAGCCGCTTCTCCCTCTGGCCGGGAGCACCCTCTGTCCCCGGCTGTTCGTCGCCTTGTGGAGGAAAATAGCATTGATCCCGGCAAAATCAGGGGCACAGGGGTGGATGGCCGTCTGACCAAGGCCGATGTGATGGCTGCTTTGACCGCAGGAACTACAACGTCTGCTACAGCAACGACAGAAACTGTTGCGGCCGCTCTGGCGCGGCAGATGCCGCGTGAAATTGATGCATTGCGTGAGGAACGCGTTCAGATGTCAAAGCTACGCCAGGTTATTGCTGGTCGTCTAAAAATCGCGCAGAATAACGCAGCCATGCTGACAACCTTCAACGAGGTTGATATGTCACAGGTGATGGCGATGCGGGCAGAATACAAGCAGAAATTTGAGACTGCGCATGGGGTCCGCCTTGGTTTCATGGGCATGTTCACCCTTGCCGCTATTCAGGCGTTGCGTGATTTCCCTGCGGTCAATGCAGAAATTGAAGACAACGATATCATTTACAAGAATTACTACCATATTGGTGTTGCTGTTGGCACTCAGCAGGGGCTTGTTGTACCGGTAGTGAAGGATGCTGGTGACATGTCACTGGTTGAACTTGAGCGCACGATTAGTGATTTTGGCGTGCGGGCGCGGGACGGCAAAATCAAGCCGGATGAGATGGCCGGCGGCACCTTTACAATTTCAAATGGCGGCGTTTATGGCTCGTTGTTGTCGACGCCGATTTTGAACCCGCCACAAAGCGGTATTCTAGGAATGCATAAAATCGAGAAACGGGCTGTCGTGGTTGATGACCAGATTGTCATCCGTCCGATGATGTATCTGGCATTGTCCTATGATCATCGGATTATTGATGGCCGCGAGGCGGTCTCATTTTTAGCGCGGGTAAAGGAAACCATTGAGGACCCGCGTCGCTTGATCATGGGTATTTGAGCATCTCGGCAGTGGCAGAGTTTAAAGCGGGGCAAGGGAATGGCGACAGAAAAATTTGATCTGGTTGTTATAGGGGCAGGCCCTGGAGGGTATGTGGCTTCAATCAGGGCATCGCAGCTTGGAATGAAAGTCGCCTGTGTTGACAGACGCTCGACGCTGGGCGGGACATGTCTGAATGTGGGCTGCATTCCCTCGAAGGCGCTCCTCAATGCATCGGAACAATTTGCCAAGACAAAGGATGGCACGCTTGCTGATCTGGGCATTTCCGTTGGCACGCCAAAACTTGATCTGGGCAGGATGCAGGCTTTTAAGGATGACATTGTATCTAGCCTCACAGGTGGCGTCGACTATCTGTTCAAGAAAAACAAAATTACCCGGCTCGAGGGAACTGCGCGGATTGATAAGGCGGGGGCGATTAGCCTAGTCGACGGCCCGGACAAAGACAGCTATCAGTGCGACCGTATCCTCATTGCCACCGGTAGCTATGCTTCAAGCCTGCCGAACGTGGAAATTGATGAAAAGCGGATTGTTAGTTCCACCGGCGCGCTTGCGATGGCAAAGCTGCCCAGGAAACTGGTTGTGATCGGCGCTGGTTATATCGGTCTAGAACTCGGTACAGTCTGGGCGCGTCTTGGCGCTGAGGTTGAGGTGATAGAGTTTTTGCCGAGAATTCTACCGGGGATGGATGAGGAGGTAGCGAAGAAATTTATGGCCATTGCTAAGCGACAGGGCCTGAAGTTCCGTCTCAAGACCGCCGTAAAATCGGCTAGGGCTGATAAGACAGGAGTCTCGCTCAAGGTTGCTCCTGCCGTTGGTGGTGATGTGGAACAGATCGACGCCGATGTGGCGCTGGTCTCAGTTGGGCGTCATCCGGCAATTGATGGTCTTGGGCTGGAAGAGGCTGGTGTTGCTGTCAGTGACAGTGGCCGGATCAAGGTCGATGCCAGATTTGAAACGTCCGTTGAGGACATCTTTGCCATCGGCGATGTCATTGATGGGCCGATGCTGGCGCACAAAGCGGAAGAAGATGGCGTTGCAGCGGTTGAATTAATGGCTGGCCTTGCAGGCCATGTCGATTACGATGCCGTGCCGGGAATTGTCTACACCGCGCCTGAGGTGGCAACGCTAGGCAAGAGCGAGGAAAACTTGAAGGCTGAAGGTAGACGCTATGCTAAAGGTATCTTCCCCTTTCAGGCAAACAGCCGGGCTAAATCCATTGGACAAATTGATGGTTTTGTCAAAATTCTGGCTTGCGCCAAAACTGATCGGGTTCTTGGTGTGCATATCATTGGTCATGAGGCTGGCACGGTTATTCATGAGTGTGCAACGGCTATGGCCTTCGGTGCAAGTGCCGAAGATATTGCCCGTACCTGTCATGGGCATCCGACTTTAAATGAAGCGGTTAAAGAAGCTTCGCTGGCTGTTGATGGCAGGGCCATTCATATATAGCCAACATGAAACGTGTAGTTACAATCAGTCAACGTGCCCGCGGATGTGTCTGGTTATGGACTCGTTTGAGATGTGCTTCGTCAATGCTGGTGTAGCGTTGAGTAGTTGACAGGCTAGCATGCCCCAACAATTCCTGAATAGCCCGCAAATCACCCCCATTTCCCAACAAATGCGTGGCATATGCATGCCGCAGGGCATGCGGTGTGACATGCGTTGGCAGGCCAAGTTCATGGCGCAACCCTTTAACTAACCGCTGTGCCGCCCGTGGTCCGAACGGTTTGCCTCGATTGCTGACGAACAGGGCACCGTCGTGGCCGACATCGAAGGGGCATGCGGCCAGATAATCCTCGGTTGCCTTCGTAACAGCTGGCAGCACCGGTACCTCACGAATTTTCCCACCCTTGCCGGCGATTCGCAGCCAGTTTGGAAGGGGTGCATCACCCCGTTTCAAGCTGAGCGCTTCAGAAATCCGCAAGCCCACCCCATACAGCAACATCAACAGACTAAAATCTCTTTTTTTACTCCAGTCGGGTCCGTGTCGGGCAAATATGGCGCTCAGCATGGACAGGGCGTCGTCATGCGATACAGATTTTGGCACTGCACGGGGCGGTTGGGGTGCTTTCAGCCAACTCATATCTTCGAGGTCAGCAAGGCCGGTCTGCCCACAAAAGCGATAAAAGTTGCGAAGTGATGAGACGCGGCGGGCAATAGTTGTTCTTGCAAGACCACGCGCTGCCATATCGGCAAGCCAGGCCCGAAATTCTAGTCGACTCACCGCGTGAGTGCTGACGGTAGCGATACCAGAATTGCTAATGAAGGAACAGAAATCATCCAAATCGGACGCATAGGCCAAGAGCGTGTTATCGCCATACCGCTTTTCGATGCTGAGCCAGTCTAGCCAGGCCTTGCGGTGAGGTGCAGCAATCAATGGATGTCCACCTCTTCGCTCTTTTCTAGGCGCGCCGTTAGCGCTACCCCCACCAATTCTGCAAGCAGCACCAATAAATCGGTGGAAAGATCAGGAGTGAAGCTGGATTTCACTTGCCCGCATAGGACCAGAAGCGTTTCGGCAACTGGATCGGCAAGCCGGTCCGGTAGCGCGATGATGGCAACACTGGCAGGGGCCATCCCAAGCAGCGCGCATAGGGGTGATTTGGGCGTGCCAAGAACGATTGATTTACCACCAGTAAGCGCGGTCAGTATATCATCTGGGCAAAAAATGGGCCCGTCTTCACTGGTTTTATGCTGAAATTGCGTGCTGGCGCTTATCAGGTGGCAAGAATCGAGGTCAAAAATAGGCGGAAACTCTGTGGCAATCACATTAAACAGCTGGTTGATGTTACCAGCAGCAAGCAGGGCTAGTGCCGCGTGATGCAACCGCTGCCAATTAACCATGTTTTCCGACGCTAGGCTTAGGATTGATCTGTTCTGTAGACCTATTCGCCGGGCTTCGTTGCGGGCCCGCCGCGCAATGACCGGGGTCAAATCAATAATCTTGCCGTTCAAAGCGCCGTTTTTGAGGCCTTTGGCTGCAACCTGTTCCAGAAAATCTGGATTTGCAGCGAGGAATCTCAAGACCTGTTCAGCATTGGGAGCCATATCATCTTTCTTATTTGTCATGCTGCCTGTCTCTTAGGCCCGCCTGTGGCACGCCTTAATCTGATTGTACTTTACAAAATTGATTGCCCTGTTTTTTTCCAGTCCGTCATGAAAGTTTCCAGCCCACTGTCAGTCAATGGGTGTTTGTACAGGGACGATAGGATTTTTGGTGGAAGAGTGACTACATCCGCACCCAGCAAGGCAGCATCAACGACATGCTGGGTGCTGCGCACTGATGCCACCAGCACTTCCGTGTCGAAATCAAAATGTGTATATATGGTGCAGATATTCTCGATCAGGCCCATGCCATCCTTGCCGATGTCGTCAAGCCGCCCAACAAAAGGCGAGATGAAACTTGCGCCTGCCTTGGCTGCCAGCAGTGCTTGGCCGGCGGTAAAGCAAAGGGTTACATTGACCTTCGTTCCCGCGTCGGCGAGCGCCCGGCAGGTCCGCAGTCCAACTTCCGTTAACGGCACTTTGACCGCGACGTTGGGAGCGATGGCGGCAAGTTTTTTGCCTTCGGTTAGCATCGTTTCAAAATCGGTGGCGGTTACCTCCGCGCTGACCGGTCCGTCAACAAGAGCGCAGATTTCGGCGATCGTATCCAGAATATTGCGGCCTGACTTGGCAATCAGCGATGGGTTGGTTGTCACGCCATCCACAAAACCGCTGTTCTGATGTGTTTTGATCTCGTTAATATCTGCACTGTCGAGGAAAATTTTCATTTGGGTCTCTCGTTTTTCAGCCATAATCTACGCCAATATCATGCTGGTGTTTGGGCTAGTCTATCCGAACCACATCAGCAAATCCACCGGCGCGAGAGGTATCTTCGGTATCTTTTGGGTAGTCGGTGAAACAAAGAGGCAAGGCCTATTGGGGACAGGGTGAGCGGAGTGAGCGTGACAGGAGTAAACGATACGGAAAATGATAGAGTGAGCGTTGCGCTAGCCACTCCCCTGCTCGGCGCCTATGATTACCATGTTGGTGATTTTGGACAGCTGGCCCGCGGCACGATAGTATTAGTTCCGCTTGGCAGAAAGTTTGTCCATGGCATCATTCTCGGACCTGGAATTGACGATATTCCGCGAACAAAGCTCCGCCCAATCGAGTCGGTCCCGCGGCTGACACCCCTTGTGCCACAGTTTGTCGATTTTCTCGAGAAAATGTCAGTTTGGACGATGGCCCCACTTGGCAGCGTGGTCAAGATGGTTCTCAGCCAGCCTGACGCCTTGCTGCCACCGCCATTGCAAACGATCTATCGCCCAGTTACGCCGCAGCCAGATGTGGCGCGGTCGACGAAGACCCGTGAGCGAGTCCTTGACCTGCTGCAACAGGTTGGTGGCCTGAGTGCGGCTGAAATCCGGAAAAGCGCTGGTGTCAGCCTGTCGGTCATTAAAACCATGGTAAAGCAGGGATTGCTGGAGGCAGAAAAAATCCATCCGAAGACGACGGTGGCACATCTTGATCTGGAGTTTGCGGGACCGGAGCTGTCAGAAGAACAGCGACGTGCAGCGTCAGTTATGAGCAGCTCGATCGGCTCAGGTTTTGTCGCCTTTCTACTTGATGGAGTGACCGGGTCCGGCAAGACCGAAACTTATTTTGAGGCTGTTCGCAGTGCACTTACCGTTGGGCAGCAGGTGCTGATCCTGTTGCCAGAAATCGCGCTGTCGACAAGCTGGCGAAACCGGTTCAGAGCCCGATTTGGTATGCCGCCAACTGAGTGGCATTCCGATATTGGTCCGGCTAGTAAGCGCCGGGCCTGGCGGGCGGTCCAGAAGGGTGAGGTGCAGGTTGTGGTAGGTGCCAGATCGGCCCTGTTTCTGCCTTTTGCTGATCTTGGCTTAATCATTGTCGATGAGGAGCATGAACACTCCTTCAAACAGGAGGATCAGGTCATCTATCAGGCGCGTGACATGGCTGTTCTGCGCGCCAGTCAGGAGGGTTGTCCAATCATTCTGGCAAGTGCGACCCCATCGCTGGAAAGTTGGGTAAATTCGGGAATGACGGGCGAGAAGCAACGTTATCGGCGGCTAGTTCTGCCAAACCGGGTCATGGCAGCGTCGTTGCCTGAAATCAGCGCTGTAGATCTGCGGGTAACGCCGCCAGAACGCGGCCGCTGGCTCGCACCGCCGCTGATTGAGGCTCTACAGGCCCGGCTTGATGTTGGTGAGCAGAGCTTATTGTTTCTTAACCGGCGTGGCTATGCCCCGCTCACTCTGTGTGGTGCCTGCGGCTATCAACTGGCCTGTCCAAATTGTGACAGCTGGATGGTAGCCCACCGTCTTGCTGGCCGGCTGCGCTGTCATCACTGTGGGTATGAGACGCGGCCACCGGATGCTTGTTCAGCCTGCGGAGAAAGTGACAGTATGCGCGCTTGTGGTCCCGGAGTAGAACGACTTGCCGAAGAAGTGCTGCACCGCTTTCCAGAAGCCCGATCCGCCGTCCTTTCTAGTGATACTATGGGAAGCCTAAAGGCGAGTGAGATGTTCGTACAATCGGTGATTGATGGTGATGTTGATATCATTATAGGCACGCAGATGGCAGCAAAGGGTCATCATTTCCCCAATTTGACATTGGTCGGGGTAATTGATGCCGATCTTGGGCTTGCTGGTGGTGATCTTCGGGCGGCGGAGCGAACCTTTCAGATGTTGATGCAGGTTGCGGGCCGGGCGCGTCCGGGAGTAGCCATTTTGCAAACGCTGCAGCCTGAAAATCCGGTGATTTCGGCGCTTCTTGACGGAGACCGGGATAAATTTTTGGCAAATGAGGTTGCCGCGCGTCAAGCTGCTGGCATGCCGCCTTTTACGCGCCTAGCAGCGATTGTCCTTTCTGCACCGGATCAGGAAAGATTGCACGCTGCCGCAGACACCCTTGCTCGCGCAGCTCCCCGCTTCAAAGGGGTTGATATCTTTGGCCCTACACCAGCGCCTCTGTCATATCTGCGGAGAAGTCATCGCGCACGGATTTTGATAAGGGTGGGAAAATCAGTTGATATACAACTGGTTGTTAAAAACTGGATGCAGAATGTGAAGCTGCCAACCTCTGTCCGCGCCATGCCTTTGACACCTCCGTCAAACTCGACCATCTCACCAGCCTGAACCTCATCTAAACCATAGACACGGGCGATACCGTCACCAACGGATAGTACCCGTCCTAC
>CACJUX010000032.1:0-2500 GCA_902596655.1 uncultured SAR116 cluster alpha proteobacterium
GCGCGAGCGCAGCATCCCAAAAAAGCGGGACAACTAACCGTGTCTAAGGAATGTGCCTTTTGCAGGCTTTTGCATGCGGTTCAATGATGATAACTGGTAGCAAAATCTATGAGACAACCTCAGAATGCTAAACGTGGCCGTGGTCGCGGCCGTCGTGGAAACAGCGGTGGCCAGCCACACGTACCCAATCGGAACACTTCCTACGAATCCAATGGTCCAGATGTAAAGCTGCGAGGCAATGCGCAGCAGCTTTATGAAAAATATATGGCGCTGGCACATGATGCCTCATCCTCGGGTGAGCGGATTTCTGCAGAGGCATTTAGTCAGTTTGCTGACCATTATTTCAGGCTGCATCAAGCTGCGGTTGGGGCTGCAGAAGCGCGGCGACAGAATGAGGGAACTGGCGACCAGTCTGGACAGCCACGCAACAAGGCTCAGCCAGAATCTGCTGATAGCGTTGACAGGCAGCCCGGCGGCACCGCCGGGATGGAAGACACTGGCGCTGGCAAGGATAGTGCAGTTCAGGATAGTGATGCCCAGGGCGTCTCTACAAGGGATAGCGCTACCGACAGTGCCACCAAGGATGTTGCTGAAGTAGTCAAGCTAAGTCAGGCTGAGCCGGCTGAGGCTGTCCAGGAAGAACAGGACTCAGCTTCGGCTTGATTGTTTAGCACATGACGGATTATACCCGTACTGCTCCAGTGATTAGGGTAGCACGGCAAGCTTGTCACCAAGGCTAATGGTGCCGCCTTGCGTAACTCTAGCAAAAATGCCAAGAGCCGTATGGCCAAACGCCTCCTCCATGATCTTTAGGTAATTTGGTCCGCGTTCGCCGGTTTCAGGATCGACATCAATCGCCGCGCAGCGCCCGATCAGATCAATCACATCAAGCCGCACATCACCAACAGCAAGACTTTTGTTAATGAGCGCCGCCTCCTCAAACGGAGTGCTGGTTTCGAAAATGATATTAAGGCGAAATCGCTGGGAGTCGGGTTTAGTCAAGGTGAGATCGCCAAAGCTAGTAAGTGAGGCAGATCCTCCTAGCGAAATCAGTGGTCCCTGCGTATCCGTAAAGGCGCCGTCATTGAGACGGACCATTTTTGCCGACCCGCGCAATTGGCCATCGAGAAGACCATCAAAAAATTTGGAAATAGCCCTGCGTCCCGTGTCACTCCGCATGTTGGCGTTCAAAAGCTGCTTGCCATCACAGCTAAGGATAATCATTTCTCGGGTTTGGTCCATGTTGAAGTTACAATCTATGCCCGCAAGTACCTCATAACTCATAAGCTGGAGGAAAAAGGCTTTGTTGAGCCATTTTCCGTCAACAACTTTTGCGTTGCCAGTACTAATGGCATATTTTCTGTCACCGGGAAAATGTGCTCCAGCCGACAGATTTGCGCTCACTAGCGGCTGCCCGGAGAGGCCTTTTACTGGATACCGCCATAGCTGGGAGATTGGAAACATGGAGGTATTTCTCCAGTGGGCTGCATGGCCGCGACTTCTATTCGTTCAGAAGGGTCAAATCATTGGCAACATAACGCAGGGCGCCGTTAGCCATGACCTCATTATCAACAAGTGCCACTTTCCTCCTGAAAATATCAAGCAGTGACGGGTCAATTTTCTCGCCAGTGGGCAGGCTAACCGTGAGCGGATTGACCCTCCGGTTGTTCACCAAAATTTCGTAATGCAGATGTGGTCCAGTCGAGCGGCCGGAAGATCCAACATAGCCGATGATCTGTCCCTGCTTTACGCGAATGCCTGGTCTGATCCCTGCAGCAATGCGTGACATATGGGCATAGGCGGTGGAGTAGGTGCTATTATGTTTGATTTGGACATAGCGTCCATAACTGCCAAGCCAGCCAGCCTTCTTTATCGTGCCGCTTCCCGCCGCAATGATGGGAGTACCCGTTGGCGCACTGAAGTCAACGCCGCGGTGCATTGCATTATATCCGCTGATCGGATGCCGCCGCATACCGAAAGACGAGGACAGCCGGGCGCCGGCAATTGGCGTCCGAATCAGTGTTCGAGCGGCGGAATTTCCGTTCTTATCAAACCAGCCGACACCTTTGCCGTCCTTAGCAAACCGGTAAAAACCGAGTTGATTACCCGAGAGACGCAGACCGGCATAATGAAGCCTAGTGTCGATTTCCTCGCCGCTGATCAAATCAATTTTGCGCTCATAAAGCATCTCAAAAGCGTCGCCTGGTTGAACCTCACGCTGAAAATCAACGGAAAAGCCCATAATCCTGATATATTCAAGTAGGGCATTGTCCGGCACCGCTGATTCAGCAGCCGCTTGATAAATTGAATTTTCAATAACCCCATGTGCGAAAGTCAGATAGCTGTCAACAGGCCGGATGGTTGTCAGTGCAAGCCATCCAGCGTCCGGGTCGCGCAGGGTGTAAATGTCACGACCCACTTTGTGGGAAAAGACAAAGCCATTTTCGCTCACGGTAAACTTTAAGCCGATGGGTAGAGTGCGCAGACTCGTTTTAGTAGC
>CACJUX010000032.1:7500-22768 GCA_902596655.1 uncultured SAR116 cluster alpha proteobacterium
CCCCGTGCACCTTTACTACAACTTTGCAGTGGCAATAGAGTGTAGATGTGCAGGATAGGTGGGAGCCTTTGAAGCGATAGCGCCAGTTGTCGTGGAGGCGTCCTTGAGATACCACCCTTCTGCATTCTATTGTCTAACCGCGGCCAGTGAACCCTGGTCCGGGACCCTGCATGGTGGGTAGTTTGACTGGGGCGGTCGCCTCCTAAAGAGTAACGGAGGCGCGCAATGGTGGGCTCAGGCCGGTCGGACATCGGCTGCTGAGTGCAATGGCATAAGCCCGCCTGACTGCGAGACTGACAAGTCGAGCAGAGACGAAAGTCGGTCATAGTGATCCGGTGGTTCTGCGTGGAAGGGCCATCGCTCAACGGATAAAAGGTACGCCGGGGATAACAGGCTGATACCCCCCAAGAGTTCACATCGACGGGGGTGTTTGGCACCTCGATGTCGGCTCATCACATCCTGGGGCTGGAGCAGGTCCCAAGGGTTCGGCTGTTCGCCGATTAAAGTGGTACGTGAGCTGGGTTTAGAACGTCGTGAGACAGTTCGGTCCCTATCTGCCGTGGGTGTTAGAAACTTGAGAGGAGCTGTCCCTAGTACGAGAGGACCGGGATGGACATACCTCTGGTGTACCGGTTGTCGCGCCAGCGGCACCGCCGGGTAGCTAAGTATGGAAGGGATAACCGCTGAAAGCATCTAAGCGGGAAGCCCCCCTCGAAACCAGGTTTCGCTTGAGAACCGTGGAAGACTACCACGTTGATAGGCCAAGTGTGGAAGCGCAGTAATGTGTGAAGCTAATTGGTACTAATCGTTCGATAGGCTTGATCAGCCGTACGTAAAGGCAAACGCCAGATGGTATTTGCCGTTATTTGCGGTATCTTGCAAGCAAACACCGAGTGCACAACTTTATAATTCAAAGCTGGGTGAGGCTGCTTAACAACGCTGCCTACAGGTCTTGGATGTCTTCTTTTCCTCGCGCTGCCGTCGCCTGTGATGGCCCGGCTTCTGCGTTTCATGTGTCTGGATGACCAGGTGGTTATGGCACAGGCGTCCCACCCGATCCCATTCCGAACTCGGTCGTGAAAGTCTGTAGCGCCGATGGTACTTTGTCTTAAGGCACGGGAGAGTAGGTCGCTGCCTGGTCTTCCAGCTGCATGGAATTAATCGGAACATATCACCAAATTTGCCATTACTTTTACTGTCGGTCGGATTAGAGTTGTCTCACCCTCGGCTGTCAGCAGTTGAATGTTTGACGCGGGGTGGAGCAGCCCGGTAGCTCGTCAGGCTCATAACCTGAAGGTCGTAGGTTCAAATCCTACCCCCGCAACCAAAAACCCCGATAAAACAGTAGTTAAACAACCCTCCAAGTACTCGAACTTGCGAGGGTTTTCTGTGTTTGGCACCCTCCCATTTGTTACCCATTTTGTTACCGCTCTTAAGGTTTTTTGTTTTTGCGCTATTATGCTTTCTCCATGCATTCTACAATGTTCGCAGGTTCTAAGTTTTTCCTGCATTCTGCTGGGTGGCTGGACGACGTGTTATGCACCGGGTTTGAAAAATTGGTGATGGATGCAGTTCGTCTCGGCAGTTATCATATGATAATTTCTCTAAATAGACGTAAATATTCTTTTTTAGCTATTAAAGTGGAACTAAATGGTCGAAAAGAGACTTGACCGAAAAGTTACTGTTATTCTTGCCACCGATGTTGTTGGCTACAGCAAGCATGTAGAAGAAAACGAAAGCCTAACAATAAAAACGTACAGCGCACGCGAAGTCATCCTTCTCAACTTGATTGAGGATTTTGGAGGTCGCGTTTTCAACACAGGGGGTGACTCTGTGCTGGCTGAATTTTCCAGTGCTGTGGACGCTGTTGAATGTGCCGCCGCATTTCAACTGCGCATTGCAGAAATTAATAGCCTGCCTGAGACGGAGTGCCGCCTGGAATTTCGAATTGGGGTCAATATGGGCGATGTGGTCCAAAAAGACAAAGACCTCTTAGGCGATGGAGTTAATATTGCTGCAAGGCTAGAAGCATTTGCACAACAAAGTGGCGTTTGTATCTCAAAATCTGTTTATGATCTTGTGGCTCCCAAAACTAATCTTGTTTTCAATGACCTCGGCCTGCAAAGGATCAAAAACAATAGATTTCATGCTGTTGATCTAATCCTCCCCCACACAAAAAAACGCGTTCGCTCGCCAGCCATTAAAAAAAAGGTGACCAGCTTTCTGGCCCTTACATGTTTAATTTTTGGTGCTGTGTTGAGCGCTAGTTTTTTGTTGCCAAAAAACGATCAGTCTAAAGAAAATTCCATGAACGTGGACAAGGTACCCTTTTCGTCGTTTCCCATAGTTTTAGTTTCGCCGATTAGAGCTTCTGGCCTTTCTGAGAGTCAGTCGGAGCTAGCAAAAGGATTTACTGAAAGCATGATAGCGACCTTGGCCAGCTATGACGGTGTTACGGTTCTTTCAAGTAGTACGAGCTACTATGCCCAAAAACGCCAGATGTTAGATGAAGAATTGAAACGAGAATTTGGTGTTGATCACGTAATCAGGGGATCAATCCAAGTGATTGAAAAAAAAGGCAGATTAAATCTTGAAATAACTGACGTAAAAACAGGAAAAGTCATAGGGTCACAACAAAGGGATTTTGACCTCAGTGAAATTTTTGTTGTTCAAGATCAAATGAGCATAAAAATCTTAAAAGACATGCAGATCAATGTTGGCAATTCAGGATCTGCGACAGCTAATAAAATCCCCTTCAATACCATGGAAGATTATACAGCTTTTTTAAATTGGCGCATAGAGTGGAGAAAGGAAACCGAAGAAAGTTATTATAAATCTCTTTCTATGCTCGAAGATCTCGCCCGCAAAAATCCGGAACTTTCAATGTCAATTTGGTTCGCTTGGCAATTGTTTAAAAAGACTGGCTTGGGTCTTAGTGTGGATAAAGAAGCGGATTTGCAAGAAATATCAAAACTAATCAACCAGAGCTTTGCTAATCCTAAAGCAGATGAGTCAATGAATTATGCAGCAAGAGCTTTGATTGGGCTGAATCGCTTGAAAAGAAATTGTGATGCTTCCATCAGTGATGCAGATAAAGCTCTGGAATATCCACCCACCGTGGATATTTTAATGATCACCGGATATGTCTACAATGGATGTGGTGAATTGGAAAAAGGCATTGCGGCTACTAAACGTGCACTTAGGCTTACACCCAACGATAGTAGTTGGTTTATAACGCGAAATTTAGTTCTAGCATTGTTTATGGATCAACAATTTGAAGCAATAATAGAGCTAGTCCGAGCGAATATACATGCAATTGATATGCACCCCGATATTTTGGTAATCTGGGCATATATCAAATCCAAATATGGAGAAAAAAAAGAGGCGAAAAATTCTTGGGAAATAGCAACAAATCGTGGATTCGAACTCAAGAACAAAAGGTGGGTTAGCCAATTACCCAAAGACCTAAAAGAGGATCTGGAGACCACCCTGAAAACGATCTCTAGTTTTTATTAAATATATTAGAGGCGATTAGCTAAAAGGTTTTTCTTATTCCACTGTTGAGGCAACTTGCATTTAAACGAATTAGATGGTCAATGCTTCTATTATAAAAAATGACTATCTCTGACCAATGAAACTGCTCCTTCAAATTGACGAAACTTAAAGGAACTACTAGCCTCAATAACTCCGCTATCTCGCCAGATGGCGTTTTTTGTTGGTCGTGAGCTTCACTTACGTCTGTTGTTTATTTTGTTTGTTGGTGCTTGTGCCAAGAGATTGCAAACGTGCTAAGCTGATTTTATCGTGATTGCTTGCCTAATTTTAGGACAAGGGTGCCATGTCGCAAAACATAATCCGAAAGATTGCTGTCATTTTTGTGAGTGATGTTGTTGGCTTCAGCAAGATGATGGAGCGGAATGAGGACGATACCCTAAGGAGTTTCCGGGTTTGTGTCGAAATACTAGAAAACCTTTTCGCCGAACATGGTGGACGCATTTTCAATACGGCAGGTGACTCGGTTTTGGCTGAGTTCCAAAGTGCTGTTTCGGCGGTCGTATGCTCATCTGATTTTCAAAGGCTTATCCAGGAGCGGAACAATTCACTCCCAGATGAAGATAGAATGATGTTCCGCATCGGAATTAACATGGGTGATGTGATCGTCGAAGGTGAGAATCTATATGGTGATGGGGTCAATGTGGCTTCACGACTTGAAGCGCTAAGCCAACCGGGAGGCGTTTGTCTGTCCAAGAGCATTCATGATTTTGTGAGTCAGAAGGTCGACCTAAACTTCAGTGATCTCGGTGATCAGCGGGTAAAGAACACGCAAGTAAGGGCGTACGATGTACTCCTTGATAGCGCTTCCGCGCGCGGCTCGAAGGTGGAGAGAAATGTCCCTCGAGAGCAAACCACCAAAAGTCGCGTACCAAAGATAGCGGTCCTGCCATTCATCAACCAATCAAATGATACTGACCAGGATTATTTTGCTGACGGCATTTCTGAAGATATCATTTTAAATCTTTCCAGTTGGAAGACATTTCCTGTCATCGCTAGCAATTCGAGTTTTGCATTTCGTGACTCGCGCCAAACAGCATCGGATATCGCTGAAAAGCTTGGTGCAGATTATCTGGTTTCCGGCAGCGTCCGCAGAGGTGGCAACAAGGTGAGGATCACAGCCAATCTGATTAGTGCGGAGAGTGATGAACAGGTGTGGTCCCAACGGTGGGACCGTCAGCTAGATGATATCTTTGAGGTTCAGGACGAGGTGTCCCAGGCAATTGTTGCGCTACTTGGCTCAGTTGTTACTGGTCAGGAACAGAAGCGACTTGTTCAGAGAAAGAAGACTACCAATCTCTCGGCATGGGACCTCTATCTCAAGGCATTGAGTGTCCAGAACAATAAAGGTTCAGGTGAACAAGTAATAGCATCGTGCAAGGCTGCCATAGAGCTTGATAACCAGTTCTGTGACGCCTACGTGCTTTGGTGCCGCACCCTAACAGGTATGATTTTTTCGCATGAGTATGCCAACAGTCGGGCAGCCAACGAGAGCCAATTCCACATCAATGCGCAAAAGGCATTCGACCTTGATCCTAATAATCCCGAAGCTGTGATTATGCTCAGTAGGTCTTACAACATTAAAAGGGACTATGATAAACGCATTGAGTTAGCCAAGCGTGCTCTTGACCTAAACCCGCACCACCCTTCCTGCAACATGGATTATGGTCTAGCGATTTCAAGCTTTGGACGCTTTGACGAGGCATTGATGCACATTTTCAAGGCTGTTGAGATGGATCCAGCGAGCCGTGGGTCTTATGAAGGCATCCTACCTATGATTTATATGGCTATGGAGGATGCAGATAATGCGTTGAAATGGATCAACAGCGCTAACGACATCTCTCCTCATAGCCGCTACCAGGGGTGGCTTGCCGCTGTCCATGCGCAAAATGGTGACATTGATATAGCGAGGATGCATCTTCAGAACTTTCTAGAGGAGAGAACAGAAATCCGTTCGCTTAAGGATTATGAAAAGGTCGTTCCGACTATTTGTAAGGACTATGTCATGGAAGGTCTGGAAAAAGCTGGTCTCAAAAACAGCGCTTAGACAAATGGCTTCTCTATGCCCAACTACCATTTTTGTTACCCATTTTGTTACCTGCCGTCAGGTTTTTTTGTGTTTTTGCGCTTTTATGCTTTACTATTGCGCAAATTAGCTCACATCAGTTTCGATTAAATTTGGGGGTAAATCGTGCTGCCCTCGTAAACTTTGTTACGTTTTACTTCTGGGTAGGTTTTGCGGGTTTTTGTCAGGTTCATTTCCTGAGGGTCATAGGTTCAAACACTGCCCCCGCAACCAAAAACTCCCACAAATCAGCACCTTACAACCCTCCAAGCTTTTTAGCTTGCGAGGGTTTTTTGCGTTTGGCTCTATGTCTCGTGGCGATCCGGTGGCGATACATCGGCAGGTTTTTGCCTTTTTATTTGCATATATGCTTTAGGACTGCGCGTATTTTCTTAAACCAACCGTGATGTTATTTTGGCGATCACATTGTAGTGCACCCAACAGCTTTTGTTTTTTCAGTTAATTGGTTCTGGCACTGACTTTGTTGGCTTCAGCAAGATGATGGAGCGAAAAAGTATAATGGAGGGGTTCAAGAAAGCTGGCGTTCAAAACAGCGCTTAGACAAAAGGAGCCAATCGGCTGACCGCTCGTTTTGCAAAGAGCAATCTATATTTGATGATTTGGGCGAAGCCGTAGCTTCTAAATGACTAGAACGTATCGATTTCGTTGATTTGTTCAATCAGCTTGAATGCAGCGGGTTGGCCTCGAAGCCATGTTTTGATTCTATCTGGCACAAGTCCATTGTTTTTGGCTCTTGCGATGAGTTCTTTCGCTCGTTTTTTGTTTCCCGCTTTCTGTTCAACAACTGCATAGATTGCTGTAATGCGAGGATCCATATCAGCAGCGTCAATTTTAGGTTCAATCACTTCTTTTATCTCTTCATATCGGTCCAGTTTCCAAAGGTTGGACACCAAGTCCACAGTAAGGAACCACCCGATATCATTAGGGGTAGCAGCAAGCGCCTTCCGATTGTAAATAATAGCGTCTCCGACCCGATCACATGCTGCGTAAATAGCGCCGGTAATCTGGTGAACTCGGACGTTTTGGCCTCGCTTTAAAGAGGCTTCTACATCTGCAAGAGCAGCCTCACAGGTTTTTGAGAAAAAGAAGTATTCGAACATTGCGCGTTGCGCATAATCTTCCCCGCGCCCCATTGTTTGAATAGCAAGTGCATTGCGATTTTTCATTATCTCGACGTCACTTTCAAAGCTTGTCGAGAGCCCAAAGACAATTCTTTGGAAGCTTTGCCATCCGGTGGCGCTATGAAGAAGTAGGTTATCCGAGTCAAGTTCGTTCATTTCACTCAGGAGTGTCTCAGCTCTTGAATGGCTTTCAGGATTCCACTTCTGAATTTCTGCGCTCCAGTTTAGATACAGTGTCAGAAATTCAAAATTTTGTGCATATTCGCGCAAGTCATTCACAATGTCGCCAGCAACAGCCTCGACTTGTAGCTGGGACAGGATGGAGTCATTCACTCGGTCTTGCAGTTCAAAAATTTCTTCCAAATTGAAATCAATTTGATCCGACCAAATCACTTTGTTCTGCTCAAGATCAGCAAGGCTAATGTTCATCCTAGATTTGTCGCCATACGTCTGAATCATGCCGCGCACAATGAAGTCAACATTGAACTTTTCGGCGATCTGCGTATCGCTGAGGTCTGAGTTAGAGATAAAAAAACTGTTGTTTCCGGAAAGCACATTGATGCCACGAAAAACCGAAAGACCAGAAATGACACTTTCAGTGAACGGTTTCTGCAATTCCCTTTGGCTTTCCGGAACTCCTATTGGTTCCACAAGAATCACTGGTATGGAGGTTAATACGGTCTCCTCCCGAGTTTCAGTAGACTTCTCATAAGACGAAATAAAAAATATAGCGCCGGCAATGCTTATTGCAGCGACCGTCATTGCGGCCAACAGGGTCCGAACATTTATGCCTTTGGCGTATTTTCGGCTCCTCCTTTGTGAGTGTTTCATCATCAGGTCAAAGGCGTGAAACTCGTTCTCCTTGATTTTCTGGATACCGAGATCATTAAAAGTGAGATTGGTTTTAGGGGCTACCAAGTCATGAATTGATTTGGAAACTGAGACGCCGTTTGGCTGTGAAAGTGCCTCGAGACGTGCCGCAATGTTTACGCCATCACCGAGTAAGTTGCCGTCTTTCTGAACAACATCACCCATGTTGATGCCGATGCGGAATTCCAATTTACACTCGGTATCTGGCTGGCTGTTAATCTCAACCATTTGGACTTGAAAAGCTGCTGCGCACTCAACTGCATCAACAGCACTGGCAAACTCTGCAAGGACCGAGTCACCTGCTGTATTGAATACACGCCCTCGAAAGTCCTCGATTAGTTTCAATAGGACCGCTTCACGCTCGGAGTATGTTTTGATTGTAAGGCTTTCGTCTTGCTCTACATGTTTGCTGTAGGCAGCGACGTCAGTAGCAAGGATGACAGTAACTTTTCGATCCAGTCGTTCTGCCGGCATGTATAGCGTTCCCTTGTTGAAGAAAATTGAGCGATAAAAGAAGCTCAAAACAATTGCTGCACTGACGATAACATGGATTTCTGGGCGATCTTGAAACAAAATGCCCGCGCACCGAAAGGCGTGACATTTAGACTAAACCGAAAATCAGGTGTGACTTTTGTGTGCCCCAGTGGCGATCCACTTTTACGCCTAACCAAGCGTGGCGATACAATGGCGACACGCCGAGTTGGGTTAGGCTGGAAGCCAAAAAAGTCAGGCTCATAACCTAAAGGTCGTAGGTTCAAATCCTACCCCCGCAACCAAAAATTCAAACATAACAGTGGTTTAATAACCCTCCAAGTCCTCGGACTTGCGAGGGTTTTCTGCGTTTGGCACCCTCCTTTTTGTTACCCGTTTTGTTACCGCTCGTGAGGTTTTTAACGCGGTGTTTTTTCAAATCATGGGGTAAAAATCCATTCCATCGCGGGCTTGTGATTGTTAAAAATCAATTCAAAGAGAACCTGCTAACTCGAGCCGAGGTCGTCAATAAGACGTGATGGAAAGCTTATCTCAGCAATGGAATTGCTTTACTACCTACAAGTGGTTCCGACATGGCTTTTAGCTAAAGCTTGCTATGCCGCTCCATAGACAGGCAAAAATATCCGCACACCCTTGCAGCCTTTTTGAGCTGGACCTCATCTATTGTCTCTAGCCCTTCGAGTTCGGCGGATAGTGAGCTGGCTGCTTTAAGGTCGCCATTAAGAAGGTGAATATAAGCAACTAGGTTCCGCGTCGCTTGATCCTGCAGGCCGCTTTTCATGAAACCATTCGCTACTTCAAGCGCCATCGAGACGTCTCCAGCAAACATGTGCGCGGCGATAATCATCTGCTTGATCTCTGCGTTCTTCGCATTGGGCTCAAGCTTGAGCGCAATGTTGAGAAACTCGATCGCACTCTGCGCTTCACCGCAAGGTATAAGCACATACCCCATCTGTCTTATGCGGTTAGCGTTCTTCCCTGCCTCGACAAAAGCCTTGATGTGATAGCTCGCCTTCACGCAGTCCTTTTCAAAGAACATTGCCGTCAGGCCCGCCAAGTTATGCGCATAGCCCGGGTCGACGCGAAGCGAGGTTTCTATGGCGTCGTAGAGGATTTTTTCATCAGCTAGCTGGTCAGGGCTCGATCCGTTGTTAAGCCTTGCGAAGGCATTCCAGCCTGCAACCAGATATTTGTATACGTTGTCAACTGGCAGGCGTGGCAAAAGTTCATCGGCGATTTTTTCAGCTCTAATGAGCGATTCTGGGGTTCTTGTTAGGAAATTTGATCGCCAATTCATAAAGGTCAGGAAATGTTCGGCGTCGGTAAAAACCAAACGATCCAAGGCGGCGTCCTCACCCATAGTTACCTTTGTCATTGTTGAAGCTAGCACTTCGTTGGACACAGCGTCTTGTATTGCAAAGCCATTAACTCCCGCAAAATCGATTGTTTCTGACCAGATGACTTTGGAGCGCACGTTGTCCGCAAGTTCAATGATTATCCGCCACACCTCGTCGCTTCGCTGGACAGTTCCTGAAATAAGATAGGCAATGTTGAGCTTGAGTAACGCGTCTGCATCTGGCCCATCGCCACTTATCAGCCTGTCACGCAAATCTTCTGGTGGCAGGTTGACCTCGTTGTAGTCATTCAGCTTGCTGCGAATAGCCTGGGTCAATCCAATTGCAAGATTTGATGTAGCCTGGTCTTTGGTCAAAGGTCGTATATCACCCACAAGAATTTTGACCGCTTTGGAGTCCAGGAATAGTTCGGACGTTAAGTCATGTTGCTCCTGGGTGTCCCAAAATATAAAGCTGAGGCCAATGACAGAAACAATGGCGATAGCTATGGCTATTACAGGTGGTCTTTTTATCAGAGGCTTTCCTAAACTGCGTTTGCTCGAATGAGCCAAAAGCAAGTCGTACGCATAGAAATGGTTTTTCTTTACCTGTTGGGTTCCAAGATCATTAAAAGTGAGATTGGTTTTAGGGGCTACCAAGTCATGAATTGATTTGGAAACTGAGACGCCGTTTGGCTGTGAAAGTGCCTCGAGACGTGCCGCAATGTTTACGCCATCACCGAGTAAGTTGCCGTCTTTCTGAACAACATCACCCATGTTGATGCCGATGCGGAATTCCAATTTACACTCGGTATCTGGCTGGCTGTTAATCTCAACCATTTGGACTTGAAAAGCTGCTGCGCACTCAACTGCATCAACAGCACTGGCAAACTCTGCAAGGACCGAGTCACCTGCTGTATTGAATACACGCCCTCGAAAGTCCTCGATTAGTTTCAATAGGACCGCTTCACGCTCGGAGTATGTTTTGATTGTAAGGCTTTCGTCTTGCTCTACATGTTTGCTGTAGGCAGCGACGTCAGTAGCAAGGATGACAGTAACTTTTCGATCCAGTCGTTCTGCCGGCATGTATAGCGTTCCCTTGTTGAAGAAAATTGAGCGATAAAAGAAGCTCAAAACAATTGCTGCACTGACGATAACATGGATTTCTGGGCGATCTTGAAACAAAATGCCCGCGCACCGAAAGGCGTGACATTTAGACTAAACCGAAAATCAGGTGTGACTTTTGTGTGCCCCAGTGGCGATCCACTTTTACGCCTACCCAAGCGTGGCGATACAATGGCGACACGCCGAGTTGGGTTAGGCTGGAAGCCAAAAAAGTCAGGCTCATAACCTGAAGGTCGTAGGTTCAAATCCTACCCCCGCAACCAAAAATCAAAATAAAACAGTAGTTTAATAACCCTCCAAGTTCTCGGACTTGCGAGGGTTTTTTGCGCTTGGCATCCTTCCTTTTGTTACCCATTTTGTTACCTGCCGTCAGGTTTTTTTGGGTTTTTGCCAGGCTCATTTCCTGAAAGCCCTGAGTGCAAATCCTGCCCCTGCAACCAGCAAATATTATTTCACATCAGCTTATAAGCCGCATCAGATTTGAGACGGCTTTTTTGGTTGCTAAACTACTAACGCGTTTATGGCTGCTTTTCGAAAAGGCCTAGTGTTCGGCTGCAGTAGTTGTCACGCTTCGTCTAAGCTAAACTGATTTATCGAAATCTTGCTTAGGTCATGGGTCATAAAAGCATAACCCAGGGGCGCCGCAGCACAATTATTCAAATGGGCCGACGTCCCAGAAGCCATACGAAGAAAATGCCGCCTATCAGCCCTGTCACGATGCCTATAGGCATGTCTTCCGGGGCCATCACTGTCCGAGCTAGGATATCGGCCAAGACAAGGAAGATCGCCCCGATCAAAGCAGAAGTAGGCAATACACGGGTGTAATCGCCGCCGACCAGAATGCGTGCAATATGCGGGACCATCAGGCCAACAAATCCGATGATACCGGAAAAGGCGACCATTACCCCAGTAATCAGCGCTCCAACCACGAAGACGCAAAGCCGAAACCGGGTCACGGGGATGCCAAGGGTCGCGGCCGTCTCATCACCGATTGTCATGGCGTTGAGCTGCGTAGTGCGGCACATCAACCATGCCCCACTAACGGCAAGTACCACCAGCGGATAGATGAGTTGAGACCATTGCGCTAGGCCAAGGCCGCCAAGCATCCAAAACACTACTGTATGAGACGCCTTTGGGTCACCCAAAAAAATTAACGCATTTGCAGCCGCCATGATAATGAAAGAGACCGCGACACCGGCCAGCACCAGGCGGTCTGCGCTTGTCGCATCAGCGATTCGGGACACGCCTAGAACGATTGCGGTCGCCAAGAGCGCACCGGTAAAAGCCAAAAGTGGGACAGTAAGAAGCCCAAGAAAAAGCCCTGAATGCAAGAGTGCAAAGATCGCCCCAAAAGCTCCTCCAGATGAGATGCCAAGAAGGTGCGGATCGGCAAGTGGATTGCGGGTCACGGCTTGAAGTGTTGCGCCAACTATTGCCAACCCGCTCCCCACCATCATCGCTAGAAGTGCGCGTGGAAAGCGAATTTCCCAAATGATTGCTTCTCTGCCTTGGCTCCAAGTGGGGTCGATCAGACCTGGCAAAACCTTGTTTGCCAAAATACCCCAAACGGTACTGGCGGGAACTGAAACAGCACCGACTGACAACGCGATGGACAAAGAGCTCAGCAACAAAATGACCCCGCTGATGGAAAGGGTCACCCGTTGCCCTAGTAAGAAACGGCGAATGTCTATCGCAGCTTCGTTCACTTCCTATTCACCCCAAAAGGCGCTGGCTAAGGTCTTGATGGCCTGAATGTTGCGTGGACCGGGTGTGGCCTCAACGTATTCAAGTGTCACGAACCGGTCATTCTTCACAGCATCCATTTCAGCAAATGCTGGATTTGACATCATGAAATCACGTTTCTGATCTGCTGTCACCTCGCCGTAATTAATAATCACAATGATCTCAGGGTTGCGTTCAACAACTTCCTCCCAAGTCACTGTGCCCCAGCTTTTTTCGAAAGTTTCCATAACATTCATGCCACCTGCTGCTTCGATCAGTGCGGTTGGCATGGCATAGAGCCCGGCCGTAAAGGGAGTGTCCTCACCGCTATCATAGACAAAAACGCGTAATGGATCCCCGGTCTCAAGGCTACCTGTGAAGGATGCGAGATCTGCCTTATAGCTTTCAATCAGGTCTGTGGCTCGATTTTGGACACCAAAAATGGCACCGAGGTTGGAAATATCAGCGTACATATCATTGATGCTGGCACGCCCCTTATCCATGATATGTGTGCAGGACTCAGTCAGCTCGTAAACCTGAATGCCAAAGGGGGCCAGGGTCTCGGGTGTAACCTCACCCCCCACCTTCATGCCATAGTTCCAGCCTGCGAAGAAGAAATCTGCATCAGCGCCAACGAGCACTTCTTTGCTCGGGTACTTTGCTGACAGCTCTGGGAGTTCTTCCACGCCGGCTCGCATTTGTTCATCCAGGGTTTTCCAACCTGAGATCCCGGTATAGCCAACCATTCGTTCGGCTAAGCCGAGAACCAGCATCATCTCGGTCAGATTTACGTCGTTTGAGATTGCCCGCTCTGGTGGTGCGTCGAAAGTGACGGTGCGGTTGCAGCTCTGAACAGTCGTTTTCGCCAGTGCAACCCCCGAGCTGAAGCCAATTAAAATTAAACTTAGCAAGATTTTTCTCATTATTTTTCCTTTCTTTTAAAGATGAAATGTTAGGTATTTTGTATTGCTGGTCGCGAGGCGTTCTTCCCGCGCTGTCACCTGAAAAACCTTTGAAACGGTGCGCTCAGTGAGCACGGTTTTGGGAGTTCCAAAACTCAAAGGAGCCCCGCTCTGTAACATCAGAACGTTGTCGCAGACTGATGCTGCCATGTTGAGATCATGCAACGATGTAACTACCGTGATCGGCAGTTCCCTTATCAACGCAAGAACCTCAAGCTGGTGGCGTATATCTAAATGATTTGTCGGCTCGTCCAGTATCAACAGCCGCGGCTCTTGGGAAAGTGCTCGGGCAACCATGACACGCTGCCGTTCGCCCCCAGACAAAGTGCCGAGCTGGCGATTTGCAAAAAGCCAAACCCACTTGATCCAGCGCGCCTTGCACAATGTCTCTATCCCGCGCGCCAGCCCCGCCGCCAAAGCCTTCACGATAGGGAGTGCGCCCGAGGGCAACTATTTCTCGAACTGTTAAGGCAAAATCGGTGGGTTGTTCTTGCAAGACCGCCGCTACGGTTTGTGCATTTATACGCGCAGGTACGGACCAGATGTCCACCCCGTCTATTTTCACTGCACCTACGGTCGGCTTATAGTAGCGGTAGAGCAGCCGCAACAATGTGGATTTCCCGGCCCCGTTTGGCCCAACCACACCCAGAATCCGACCTGGAGCCAAGTCAAAATGGATTGGCTTAAGGATGGTACGCTTTTTTCTTGGCTCTGACCAACCTGCGCCCTTCACTGATAAATGCGCTGCCCCTTCAAGATGATATCTTTCTGCCGGCGTGGTGTTTTTCGTGAGGATATTCGAAAATTGTCTCATATATCTATGGCCTTTGTCCTTAGGATATGTGGTCCAAAGGCGTAACAATTGAGGAGGCGCTTCCGAGGGGAGGCAAACGGCCAAGTATATTGGACCTCAAGGCCTTTGGACGTTCGCTCCGTTTGAGGAAACCTTCAGGCGCAGTCTCATATCGAGCGATCAGCTCAAAAAGCGCTTCAAAATGGCCAGTATTTTTGGGATCGAGGTCTCCAAAGACGTAGGTGAATAGATTGTCTCCAGATAGAGATATGATGCAAGGGCGTTTGCATTGACTCATGCACTGCACGCCGCGAAGGTTCAGTTCAGTACCCGTGCGACCCTCTACTTGCGCAACGACCTCTTGAGCGAGCCGGGCTCCACCACGAGAACCGAAAACGGCCTCCCTACCATCACAGCACGACAAACATATCGACAGAACCGGGGAGTTATCAAACATAAAAAAAACCACACAGAAATGTAACGTTGCAACATTGCATTTGCTAATCCATTCAGCTATGCAGAGTCAAGAGAAGCTTTTGGAGCGGTATGCAGGTGGGTAAACAACCAGAGCGCATTAAACATGTAGACCGGGTATTGCGCTATTTGGAGCAGCAGGATCGCCCACTTTCGGCCTATGACATTATGGAAGGCCTTCGTCCTGATGGCGTGACGGCTTCTACTACGGTTTATCGAGCACTTGAGAAGTTATTGAATGCAGGACGGGTGCACCGGATCGAGTCGCTAAATGCCTGGATGGTCTGTTGCAGGGGACATGATCATCAGACACCGGTTTTCGCGATCTGTGATGATTGCGGCACCGTGACTGAGCATATTGATACAGACTTCAACCACTCCATTGCAGGCCTGTCTAAAAAAACCGGCTTCGAACCCAATCATTCAGTTCTCGAAATCCACGGTAGATGCGGTGACTGCAATACCAGTGTGCCAAAAAACTAAAGCTCAGGTTACACGTGCAAGCGTGAAGACATTAAAAAAAACGAGATGAGCGCAAAAACATCGGTAATAAAATGCAGTAGGCCAAATACAAAAAACCTTTGTAAGTCCGGAGATTTGGAGGGCCGTGAACTATTTTCATTTAGTTTCTTTTGGATGGAGGGGTAGGACTGAACCTACTACCTTCAAGCTGCTTAACCTAACCACCTTTTTGTTACCCAAAATTAGGGGCCAGTTTTTTGTTACCCGTTTTGTTAC
>CACJUX010000033.1 GCA_902596655.1 uncultured SAR116 cluster alpha proteobacterium
TCCGACAGGGTGGCCGAGAAAAAAAGGGTTTGCCGTATTTGAGGAAGGAGGCTCACAATCCGCTCAACGTCGGGAATGAAACCCATGTCGAGCATTCTATCAGCTTCGTCGATAACCAGAATCTTGACGTCATTGAGCAACACCTTGCCCCGCTCAAAATGATCGAGCAGGCGTCCGGGTGTGGCGATCAGAACATCGACACCTTTATCGAGGGCGGCATTCTGATCGGCAAAGCGCACCCCGCCGATCAGCAACGCCATTGTCAACTTGTGATAGGTGCTGAACTTTTCAAAAGATTCTGCCACCTGTGCCGCCAATTCACGTGTTGGTGCCAGAATAAGGGAACGGGGAAGGCGTGCTTTGGCACGGCCTGAGGCGAGAATTTCGATCATTGGCAGGGTGAATGAAGCGGTCTTGCCAGTGCCTGTTTGTGCCGAGCCAAGAATGTCACGACCCATCAGGACGATGGGGATTGATTTTTCCTGAATTGGGGTTGGGCTCTCATAGCCTAAATCAGCTACCGCCTTGCTAAGCTCGTCGCAAAGCCCAAGGTCTGTAAATTTCAACGAATATATCCTTGCCGGAAGTGGATGAGATCACAATCACAGGTCGCTTGAAAAGGGGCTATCTCGCTCTAATCGCGAACCGCTTTGCTTTGCGCTGGGAATTTCTTGATGGAGGTGATACAGAGGATTGCTGCAAAGGTCAATAATTCATTGGTATGTTTTGCTACCACGCGATTCACTTTTTTACATTGGCACTCCATAATGCATGGTCTGATTACACCCGTCCTGATCCCCGGTTTGCTCTGCACTACAGAGCTATTTCGCGATCAATTGAATGCGCTTCGCGACTTGGCAATGAGAGATCCAGTGGTCAATGCGCCTGAGGTCGCCGACACATTATCGCACGAGAGTGTGGAGGCGATGGCGGCGGCGGCATTGATGGCAACGAAGGGGACGGTGGTTGCTATCGGCCTTTCGATGGGTGGTTATGTTGCGCTGGAGATGGCCCGCCTTTCGCCTGACCGTGTAAAGGGACTCATTCTGCTAAGCACCGGTTATAAAGCCGATACAGCGAAGAAACGCGCCCAACGCATGGCAACAATTAAAATCGCTGAAAGCGACAAATTTTGCGGTGTCACTCGGCATCTGCTTGGCAGCTTTCTGTCACCCGAAGCGCTGGCAGATGAGGCGTTAGTGGCACGCGTGCTGAAGATGGTGCAAGATGTCGGGCGTGATGTCTTTATTAGCCAGCAGACAGCCATTTTAAACCGCCGTGATCACAGTGATACATTAGCAGCCTATAAGGGTGAGATAATGATCCTGTGCGGACTTCTGGATGAGTTGACACCACCTGAATGGTCACGCGAGATGGCAGCAATGGCAACACGTGCTGATTTGAGGCTTTTACCTGAAATTGGCCATCTTTCCAGCCTCGAGGCACCACAGGCCGTCAATAATGCGGTGATTGAGCTGCTTCGGCGTGTGTGTGAAAGAGTTGTTGTCTGTCCCTATAGATCGAGCTCGGCAAGCACCTCTTCGGCATGATCGCGGATATAGCTGAAACGCAGCTCAGCTTTTTTGCCCATCAGGGTGCTGACAAGTTGGTCGGTGTCACGGCGCATATCAGCCCCTATCGTATCCCGTCTTGGCAAATTCACTCGTAGCAGGCGACGGCTCTCCGGATTCATTGTCGTTTCCTTAAGCTGTGTTGGAGGCATCTCGCCAAGTCCCTTGAAGCGGCTGGTTTCAATCTTGCTTCGAGCATCAAAGCTGCTGGCGATTATTTCCTCACGCTGGTCATCATCAAGCGCATAAAGCGTTTTGCCACCCTGCGTCATGCGGTAGAGTGGTGGCTGCGCCAGATAAAGACGACCAGCCTCGACCAGTTGTGGCATCTCTCGATAAAAATATGTCATCAGCAGCGCTGCGATGTGTGCACCATCAACATCAGCGTCGGTCATGATTATAATGCGGCCGTAGCGTAGGTCATCAAGTTTGAATTCTTTGCTTGGGCGCACACCTAATGCTAACGCAAGATCAGACAGTTCCTGATTGGCACTCAGCTTTTCTGTGGTCGCGCTCGCCACATTCAGAATTTTGCCACGCAGCGGCAGTACAGCCTGGGTCTTGCGGTTTCGCGCCTGCTTTGCTGACCCACCAGCTGAGTCGCCCTCGACAAGGAATAACTCGGTTAGGTCGGTATCGCTAGCCGTGCAGTCGGCAAGTTTGCCAGGAAGGCGCAGCTTGCGGGTTGCTGATTTGCGCGCAACTTCCTTTTCCTTTTTGCGGCGTTTGCGTTCCTCGGCGCGTTCAATTGCTGCCTCCAGCAAAAATGTCAGGAATGCGGTAATTTTCTGCAATCGTAAACGTGACATTGGGATATTGATCCGGTCACTGACGCGTCATGGGTTCGACGCTGTTGCCCTGCATGGCGATATGACCCAATCCGCACGTCTAGAAGCGTTGCAGAAGTTCAAAGTTGGAGAAGTGCCGCTCCTAATCGCATCGGATGTTGCGGCCCGGGGGCTCGATATTGCTGGTCTAAGCCATGTGTTCAATTTCGACGTTCCATCAAGTGCCGAGGATTATGTTCACAGAATCGGACGCACGGGACGAGCCGGTAAGTCAGGCCGCGCATTCACCATCGCCGCCGGCAAGGGTGACCAGAGATATGTCAGCGCCATCGAAAAACTGATTGGCAAAACCATTCCGCTGTTCGATGACACGGCAGATAAAAGCGCCAGCGCTGTCGATGAAAAGCCAGCAGCAAAAGAACCACGAAGCCGGAGAAAATTTGCGAAAGCCGCAAAGACCACCCCTTGTAGTAAAGATGATACACCAGCCGCCACGAGCAAACCTGTTGCCAAGAGCAGCAAATCAAAAAAATATGGAAAAGCGCATACTGGCGTCAACTGGAACAGCACCGATGAGTTGCCGTCACCACCGGATTGTGTTGGCAACACGCTTAAGGATACCGGCCATGTTCCAGCGTTTCTGACACGCTAGGCGTTTAGCTATTCGCTACTAGCGCTTTATCCACAACCTCGCCAAGATCTTTTGATGGTGAAGCTGTAGCAATCGTCTGCAGCGCCGCGGTCATCCGGAGTCTACGTTCAGCGTCATAAGCGGCCATTCGCGTCAGCGGCAGAACCATGCGTGCCGCCACCTGAGGGTTTCGCCGGTCGATGTCGACCAGACAGGACGCAACGAATCTGTACCCCGATCCATCGGAGGCATAAAAACGCGTCGGATTACCAGCCATGAATGCACCAAGAACTGAGCGGAGCTTGTTCGGATTGTTCCAATCAAACGCATGATGCTTCATCAGGGTGGCAAGCCGCTCGATGGTACCGCCAACGGCCGACATGGCTTCCATCTGAAACCATTTTTCCATAACCAGTGCCGAACTCTGCCAACGGTCATGGAACGTCTGTAGGGCTGTCACCCGAGCCTGATTTTCGCAATCAAGCAAGGCTCGCAAAGCGCCCTGTGAAAGGGTCATGTTCCTATCCAGTACCTGCACCTCCGCACCAGCGATTGCTCCTACGTTCCCCGCAGCAACACCGAGGGCTAACATTTGGTTCAGCAATGCGCGGCCACCAGCGCTGGTGCTAAGCCTTGCCCGGCCAGATGGAGACAGAGTAGCGTCTATTTCGTTTTGCAAGGCCCTACCAAGCGCCCCCTGTAGCACCTGCTTGGCCGCGTGAAGCTCAACCGGGTCAGCTGGGCTTGCCCAGCTCTCAAGCACCGTAACTCCCGGGATCAGCAACATTCTAGCTTTGAAATCATCTCGTAGGCAGCTATCTGCCAATATTTGCCGATATCCTGTGGCAAGCTCGTCAACATCTGCGTTACCTTCCATTGCTGCAAACACCGCGTCGACCAGCAGCGTCTGGCCAGCATCCCAGCGATTGAAATGGTCACTGTCGTAAGCCATTACATGTAGCCGTTCATAGCGCGTTAAATCATCTGCCAAGATCACAGGTGCAGAGAATCCACGTAGCAGACTTGGTGTCAGACTACTCACAAGCGAGTCGGCCTCAAACTTCAAAGTCTGGCTGGCTTTATCAATCAGCAAAACATGCTCATGCCGCAGTATCTGATCGTCATTGCAACGCGTCGCCACTGGCTGGCCGTCAGGACAGATGAATCCAACACGCACGGGGATTGGCAGTGGATTGCGAGGCGTAGCGGCAGCCGTCTCTGGAATGGCCTGCTTCAGCGTCATCTCAAGACAGTGATCACCCAGCTGTCTGCGAACTATTGTGAGGTGCGGTGTGCCTGCCTGCGCATACCAACCGGCAAAAGCAGCTAGATCGGTCGATGTGGCATCAGCAAGCGCGTTGACAAAATCGTCACAGGTAACCGCCTGTCCATCATGCCGCTGAAAATACAGATCCATCCCCCGGCGGAAGCCTTCATGACCAAGATAGCCAGCAAGCATGCGAATTACCTCTGCGCCCTTTTCATATACGGTGGCCGTGTAAAAATTGTTGATTTCACGATAACTTTCCGGTCGAATGGGATGCGCTGTTGGGCTTCTGTCTTCAGGAAATTGAGCAGCACGCAAGGTGCTAACATCGCTGGCACGCTGTGACCCCTCATCATGCATATCAGCCGAGAAAAATTGGTCACGGTAAACGGTTAAGCCTTCTTTCAAGGTCAGTTGGAACCAGTCACGGCAGGTAACCCTGTTGCCGGTCCAATTATGAAAATATTCATGGGCGACAATCGACTCGACATTGTCTAGATCGGTGTCGGTGGCGGTGCGCTCATCAGCCAGCACATATTTGCTGTTGAAAATGTTGAGACCCTTATTCTCCATCGCCCCCATGTTGAAATGGCTGACGGCAACAATCTGAAAAAGGTCAAGGTCATATTCTAGGCCAAAACGCTCCTCATCCCATTTCATCGATTTCTTCAGCGAATCCATGGCGTGTTTGGTCAGGCCAACATTGCCTTTTTCAACATAAATATGGAGGTCGACATTTCGCTTTGACGCGGTCACAAAACTATCTTGGGCACAATCCAGATCACCAACGACACAAGCGAATAGATAAGCTGGTTTTGGATGCGGGTCATGCCACAGGGCGTAATGCCGGTCATTGGCCGCATCGCCATTTTCGACCAGATTGCCGTTCGACAATAATTGTGGAAAGGCACGATCCGCCTCAATACGCACAGTGAAAACCGTCATTACATCTGGACGGTCAGGGTAAAAGCCGATACGTCGGAACCCTTCTGGCTCGCATTGTGTGCAGTACATGCCACCCGACAGATATAGCCCTTCGAGCGCCGTGTTGGTCTCTGGGTGGCAAATGGAAACTGTCTCGACAACCACCTGCTCGGGCAAATTTGCCAACATGAGGCCCTCATCGGCCAGTGGCCAGTCGGCCTTGGCGATGATTGCATCGCCAATCCGCAGAGATTGCAGCTCTAGGTCCCGGCCATGCAGCAGAAAGGGTGCGTTATCAAGCCGTTCGAGCGACAGGGTCGTTGTTACCAGAGTATGGTCATCATGGATGTCAATTTTCAGCCGTGTGTCAAGAACACGGCATGAAGGTGGTTTATACTCAGACCGTAATTTGAGCATTGGCTAACGGTTTTCTCGGGAAGTCGTATATGCTTCCTGGCAATGTGCAAGGCAATAGGGCTTGCCTGGCACGATCGCGGCACCACAAAAGGAAAACCCGTTATGTTTGGGATCACCTGACGGCCAACAGCATTTACTGCGAGACCATTCAAGTCGACGTAATTCAAGTCGAAGGGGCAAGTCTCTATCTGGTGCTTCGGACTTGGCGGGGGCTTTTTTCTCAGCCTTGTTTTTGGCTATCGGTGAGGGTCTTTTTGGCAGTTCCATGCGATGCGCCTTGCCCGCAATTGCATTGCGTGAAACACCTAGTGCCTCGCCAATCTGTGAGATGGAAAGCCCCTCATCCCACAATTGCCGCAGCTTATCCAAGCGCTCTTCAGTCCAAGAATTTTTGGTCTCAGCCATTTTGCCCTCTTTTGCCCGAATCGCCTACTGGTGCGCCGAAAAGGTTCTGCCACGTCGGCTCGGGAAATTATATCGATCTTATGTGAGTTATATCGCTGACAAACACCAAACTCAATTCACTTCTTGTCGCGCCCCAGCAATGATACAGAACCCTTTGCGGCGGATGCCAAAAAAACAAGCCTACTAAAGGGCACCCATAAATTTTCCAATCAACTCAACCTGACAATCCAGCATGTGGCGTCCATAATGCGTTGCGAGACCTCGCCTTTCGGCATGGGCCAGCCAGGCTGTCTTCTCTGGTTTCATAATGATCTCGGCGATCACCGTGCTGTCGGCCACCATTTCCAGCGGCATTGGCAACGCATCACCCTCGCGCAGACCCATACTGGTGGCATTGATCACGATATCAACGTCGCTGCCATCATGGCTGGTCACCGCACACGCTTGCTTAAAGCCACCTTTATCCTTGAGCGCTGAAACCAGCGCAGCAGCATTTTCATGCGTCCTGTTGAGAATTTTTAACTCCTCGATACCATGAGAACATAGGGCCGTGGCGATAGCTCGCGCCGCGCCGCCTGCCCCCAGCAACAAAGCGCTCTTACGGGAGATTTCATGCCCTTGGCTGATCATGCCAGCAACAAACCCCTCGCCATCAAAATTGTCACCATCAATCGTTCCGTCGGCATTGAGACGAACCGCATTGACAGCGCCACTGACACGGGCTGCGGGTCCCAGCGTATCGCACAGATCGGCCATCGCCATCTTGTGCGGAATAGTCGAGGTTAGTCCGCAAAAATTAGACTGAGACTGCAGGGCCCGGATCATCGCCGTGAAATCTGATGGCGGAACAGAAATCGGAACCATGACATGATTGAGCGACCGCTCGGCAAATAGCTGGTTGAACACCATTGGCGCACGCACATGGTCGGTGGGGTAGGCAATCACCCCAAAAACCCTTGTTGTGCCAGTAATCCAAGGCATTTTTTCAGTCATCGTTTCTCTCCGGGAGTAGTCATACAGGGGTCAGGACGCATTCGACGCCGTTTCCCAAAATTACCTTGTCGTCGCCCCTTTTGTGCCCTTTTTGGCATTGATCTTAACCTCTGACGACAGTAGCCGAGCACGTTGTTATCCACTTCTCGACCATGCTTGCCGATGTCACCTGCATCTTCTAATCGTATAAAACAGGATTTCCCATGAAAAAAATCAGAAAAAAAGCCATTATTGCTAGAAACCTGGTTGTTTTCGGTACTCTGCTAGCCGTCCTTGTGACGGCCGCCAGTCTTCCCATACATAATGGGTTTGGCTATCACAGCAAGATCAATGCACTGAAACTTGACTCCAACAAGGACCACGCTCTCAGTAAGGATGAGTTGCTGAGCCACAATACTAAGCGTTTTACAAGGCTCGACAGTAATGAGGATGGTAGCATCAGCAAGGATGAGTTCAACGCCCACTTAATAGCCATGTTCGAGGCAATGGACAGTAATGGTGACGGCATACTCAAGGGCGACGAAATGCCAAAAAACCGTCACAGTGGGCGTGGCCGGCATGGTTCCGGCCGAAACCACGGTTAGAACCAGTTCCCAAAAAAACTCACTCTTGGACCCTGAGATGTGTTCCGAGCGCTCGACAGGGCTAGGTCTGGTAGCCTGCCCACGCTGTTACAGTGCAAGGGATATGTCTCTCCTTGCGAGTTATGTTTGTTTGTAGGTCACCCTCATCGCTTCGCAAATGACCTAATCCTCGTCTTTTTTTTGAAAGGCCAGTGACGCGGAATTGATGCAGTAGCGAAGCCCTGTTGGCTCTGGTCCGTCCGGAAAGACATGACCCAGATGTGCCTCGCAACGCTTGCAATGCACCTCTACCCGCCGCATCATGAAGCTGTTATCCTCGGTCTCGGCGATCGCATCATTGCCAAGAGTGTCATAAAAACTGGGCCAGCCTGACCCTGAATCATATTTTGTTTTCGATGAAAAAAGCTCTGCATCACAGCAGACGCAATGATATATGCCCTCATCATAGACCTTATTTAGCGTGCCGGTAAAAGCGCGCTCGGTGCCGTGATGACGGGTAACCTGATATTGCTCCGGGGTCAGTTGTGCACGCCATTCAGCGTCACTCTTTTCAATCCTGTCAGACATCATACTGCCTTTCCCTGTTGTTTTTCCTTTAGCGCCCGCCAGATGGCTACAGGTGTCGCTGGCATGTCTATATGGGTAACCCCAAGCGCATCGCAAAGCGCCGAGATCACCGCCTGCGTCGAACCGATTGCTCCCGCCTGACCCGCGCCCTTGATTTCAAGGTTATTGTTGCCAGTTGGCGTTCCGCGGAAATATACGTCAATCGAGGGCAGGTGGTCCGCGCGCGGCAACGTATAATCCATCAGTGAACCGGCAAGAAGCTGAGCCTGATCATCGAAAGCAGCATGCTCATAAAGTGCTTGGCCAACGCCCTGCGCAATGCCACCATGAATCTGGCCGCGCAACGTAACCGGGTTGATGATGACGCCAAAATCATCAACCACGGTGTAGCGTTGGATCTGGGCAAGACAGGTGGCGGGATCAACCTCTATCTCAACGACATGGCACCCGTGGGGATAGGTCGCCCCGGCAGATTCATAGGCATGATACATGTTAAAGGGATGCGCACCCTGCGCCGGTGCAAGTTTGATCACAAGCTCCTCTAGCCCAATCGTCAGGTTGCTGTCCCGCGCTAGAAATAGACCATTGGCAAAGCTAACATCAGCAGGGATGCAATCAAGATGGTCCGCCGCATGAGGCATCGCCTTTCGCAGCGTCTCGGCGGCAATATGAGCTACACCCGAACCGTTGATGATGCTCATTCTGGCGCCACCGGTGGTGCCGGGAGGCGTTAGCGCCGAGTCCCCCTGCCGGACGGTTATCCTGCCAGCGTCGTATCCAAGCCGGTCAGACAGGATCTGTGTCAGCGTGGTGCGATGCGCTTGGCCATTGTCCTGCATACCAGCCAGCAGGACAATGGTACCATCGGGCTGAAAGCGAATCTCGACGCCCTCTTCTCCACCGCCATCACCACATTGTTCAAGATACATGGTAGCGCCAAAACCACGCAGCTTGCCAGCAGCCACGCTCTTGGCGCGGCGGGCGTCAAAGCCAAAATGATCAGCGCGTGCTAGCGCCTCTTCCATCACGCCCGGCATATCACCAACGTCAATCGAGCCACCAATGACCATCTGATATGGTAGGTCCTGCGGGCTGATCAAATTGCGGCGCCGCACCTCGATACGGCTTATGCCGACATGCGCTGCCACATGATCCATCAACCGTTCCATCAAGTAGTTCGACTCCGGCCGGCCGGCCCCACGATAGGCATCGACCGCCGGTGTATTTGTCATAACACCAATCACCCGAAGGCTGGCATGTGAAATGCGGTAATTTGTTGTCAGCGCCCGAGACCCCGACAGGGTCGGCACGCCGGGTCCAAAATTGGACAACCAGGACCCCAAATTGACATGCACGGTCACTTCAGCCGCGTGAACCCGACCCTCATGGTCGACAAGAGCACGAACGCGGCTGCGGTTGTCACGCCCCTGCAAATCAGACAGAAATCCGTCGGTGCGTGCCTGCTGCCATCTGATCCTGCGGCCAAGCCGCCGCGCCGCCCAGGCAATCGCCAATTGCTCAGGATATAAGAAAATCTTGTGTCCAAAGCCGCCACCAACATCGGGGGTTTTCACCCTTACATCGCCGACTGGCATATTTAGCGCCGCCGCCAGCTTTTCCGCAATTGGCACTGGTCCCTGTGTGCCACACCAAATATCGAGTGTGCCCGGCCGTCCTCCTGGACCAGCGATCATTGGTCGCGTTTCGAGCGCGTTGATGATGACGCGGCTGTTGACAACGTCAATCTCAACTATGTCTAGCCCCTTGTCTGCAGCCCCGGCAAATGCAGCGCGTGTTCCGGCATGATCGGCTGCCACCCAATTCAGGGCGATATTGCTTTTATATTCCGCATAAAGCTGCGGTGCGCTTTCAGCCATTGCCGCATAGACATCGGCAACCGCCTCCATGGCGTCATAGTGCGCGTCAATCAACTCAAGCGCGTCATTTGCAATCTGCTGACTCTCGGCGACGACCATCGCAACAATATCCCCGGCCGAGCGGTTGATGTCCCTTACCATCGCCGGCTTGGACACCTTGACCATGTCGCTGCCATCCTCATTCTGCAAGTTCAGCGAACAGGTAATGTCACCAACCTGATCAGCGTCCAGATCGGCCTGCGAGGCAACAAGATGAACCCCGGCAAGCGCCCGCGCACTCTCAAGATCAAGCATGGTTAGACGCGCATGGGCAAAAGGCGCGCGCAAAAAGGCTACACGAAGCCCCTTCCCGGGATCAATGTCGTCGGTAAAACGGCCAGCACCACGCAACAGCCGCTCATCCTCGAGACGAAGCGTCGGTTCGCCAATTTTCAGTTTCATTGGTCAGACCTCCTGAACCCCAGACTGTCAGCGCAATAACTTTCCTGCCTCTAAGATGCGGCTGCCTGCGGTGAGCCAGCAGAGCACACCAAACACATAGGCGTAATAGACGAACCATTGCGGTGTCACGGTCATCGCCAGCAACAGAATGATCGTCTCACCTCCCTCGGTCAAGCCACCCAGATAATAAAGCGACTTCACACCACGATCTCGGCTTGAAAGCCCACGCCTTTCTGCCATCACTGCAAAGGCAAGAAAGCTGACAGCTGTGCCGAAGAAGCTGAGGATCAGAAAGCAGGCGGCGAGTGTATTGGCCGCATCATAAAGAGCAAAACCAAACGGAATCATTGCGTAGAAAATGAAATCAAACACAATATCCAGAAAACCACCGAAATCCGTGGGATTCGTGGCCCTGGCAATCGCCCCGTCCAGCCCATCGCAAAGCCTGTTGAGCAGGATCAACACAAACGCCGCAAGCATCATCCCCATAACAACAGAGCCAACGGCTGCAAGGCCGCAGGCAAAACCGAAGACGGTGACCATACTTGCCGAGATACCGCGCGCGGCGAACCAATGGCCAACAGGATCGACAACCCTGTCGAGATAAGGACGAAGCGCCGCGTCGAACATTAATCTGATAACCCATCACGCCGGCGCAATGGTAAGCGGGCGACAATAGTCTCTCCGGCGAGAACATGCTGGCCTTCGGCAATCTGTGGGCTGCAGTCAGCGGGAACAAGCAGATCAACAACGCCAGAGAGTCGCACCATACCGAGTGGCGTGCCGCGCGCGACAAAACGCCCAACATGATGCCGGCAGACAAGCTGTCTTGCGGTCTTTCCACCAAGCTGAACAAGCGTTATACTAAAGCCATCATCGCGCGCTAAAGTGATTTCGCGGCGTTCGTTGTTAGCGCGTGCCACGGCCATGTCTTCATAGCCGCCAAACAGTCCAGGAATAGTAAAATTATCGGTTACCCGGCCATCGATGGGTGCCATCTGTAACTGCGCATCGGTGAGTGATGTGTGAATGGTGATGCGCAGCGCCTCTGTCGCCTCGTGATCAAACGCATGTGTTTGCTTAACCATTGCAATCTCGCTAACGCGCCCATCGGCGGGAGCCAGCACCACACCTTCGGATGCCGGAGCCCTGCGGTTGGGAATGCGGAGAATATGTGCCAGCCAGACCAGCATTCCCAGAGCAAAGGTGCCAAACGGCACAAACAGAATGGTCAGTAAAATCGTTAGCAGTCCAGCAAGCGCCAACACCGGCCAGCCATCATCGGCAATCTGCCAGAAAAAGGATGGGGTTTGATGATCTGTATTGCCGTCACCCATGCTAGCCCTCTATTGCTGTCTGGTTGGTCATGCGCACGTGGCGCGAATGGCGATGATGCCGGCACATCACTGTTTCGGAAGCGCAAAAATTTGGTTGGGATAGATCAGATCAGGATCAGCAATCACCTCGGCGTTGCGCCGCACAATATCGACATAGCGGACCCCCTCACCAAAGCTGCGAAATGCAATTCTCCATAGCGCATCTCCTCTATTGATCACCACCATTTCACTGCCATCAAGACCAACATTTAGATCGCTCATCGTGACAGGTAATACGTAGCTGGCGACCCCAGAGCCACTTTCATCATTTAATGAAAAATTAAATTCGGTGAGCATTAGTGACGGGTCAATCGTACCAAACACCGTCCATTCACCAGTCGCCATGACCGTCGCCTCAGCAAAATCACCGCCGTCGGTGCTGGTGGCCACGCGGACACCACCTGTAGCCACGCCTGAAATAGACAGCTTGTTATTCCCAAGCCAGACAAGAGCGCGCGGAGCAATGGCCGGCGCCACAACTTTTCTAGAATTCATCGCGGCTTGGTTTTCCACGTTGAAGTTGCCGCTGCCTTTTGAATTGTCAAAGGCGGCGGTTTCAACCGGCTTGTCATCCGGTGACTGCAGAAGCTTTGGGATTTCATTCTCGGTTTGCGGCAGAACTGCAACAAGCGGTTGTTCATCTTTGGAGGCAGCAATTTCGATTGCCAGGGACACCTCTGCAAGCTCGGTATCGCCTGTTATCGTCTCCATAGCCACCGACACCAGATGTTGACCCGGGGCAAGTGTCTTTTCCAGAATTACAACCCATTCACCATTGTCATCAGCGACCGTCTCACCAAGCAAAATGTCACCCTCAAAAACCGTGATTATCGCACGTGGCAACGCCTGCCCCGCAAACATCGCCTGCCCATCAGGTTTCACCTGGGCCAGATCAATGGCTAAATGCGGTAGTTCCTGATCGGCGCTAGCAGCAACCACAGTTTCATCAGTTGCAGGTGTTTGGGAGGCCTGATCAGTAGCGTTTTCTGCCTCTCCATCCGATGCAGATTCAAACCCCGCACCGACAATAACATCGCTATTTGCACCACCCTGCGGTGGGACGGCTGCCAGCTCATCATCATTGACAAACACCACCATAAGCGCCGCAAGCGCGATCAACCCACCAAATCCGAGCAATATATAGGTTAAATAGCGCACCCGAGGTTTCCTTTTTTTCTGGCGTTAAATTTCTACGAGAGTAATGCTTAACAATCACTTGTTCAACGATTGGATAGTCGCTGCCAATGAAAAAGATTTGTACATTTACCGGTGCCGCGATGGGAGAAGACCCTATTTATGCGGAGTGTGCGTATCAGTTAGGACAGATGATTGCCTCACGGCAGCTTGGCCTTGTGTATGGTGGTGGCAAGATGGGCCTAATGGGTCGAGTCGCTGATGGCGTGATAGAGGCGGGCGGCCATGTCACGGGGATAATTCCCCGCTTTTTAGATAGTGTTGAAATCGGTCACGCCGGTGTCACCAAACTGCATATCATGGACACGATGCACCAGCGCAAGGAAATGATGTATGCCGAGAGCGATGCATTCATTGTTCTGCCCGGCGGCCTCGGCACGCTCGACGAGACGATGGAGATTGCCACTTGGCGGCAGCTTGGTCTGCATCAAAAACCGATCATCGTTCTCAATCTAAACGGCTATTGGCAGCATCTGCTCGACCAGATCCAGCACATCATTGATGCCGGTTTCATGCATCACGGCAATGTGCCACATCTCGAACAGGCCGACACGCTTGATGAAATAGCCGATTATCTTGACTGCGTTGCCAATGGCAGCATGGCCACGGCAACAGTCAACGCCGTAACTTCTGGCTGATCTTGCGACTTTCCGCCCTTGCACGTGACCCATTTACGGTCTAGACAAAGGGCATTTACACGGCTATTGGCTTTAGCGCGCCAAACCGCATCATCCGCAAGACCAAATGTTAATGCGGATCGGCAAGTTCCCGCCCACACGGCCAAGCCGTACCCAGCTGTTTGAAGGCCTGTTAAAAAAGCATTACTGAAGGATTTCCTATGTCGCGTATCAAGGTCAAAAACCCAATTGTCGAGATTGATGGCGATGAAATGACGCGAATCATCTGGCAGAAAATCAAGGACAAGCTGATCCACCCCTATCTGGATGTCAATCTGAAATATTTCGATCTGGGTATCGAAAATCGTGACGAGACGGACGACCAGATCACCATCGACAGCGCCAACGCGATCAAGAAATATGGCGTTGGCGTGAAATGCGCGACAATCACCCCCGATGAGGACCGAGTTACAGAGTTTGGCCTCAAACGGATGTATAAATCTCCAAATGGCACGATACGCAACATCCTCGGCGGCACCGTTTTCCGCCAGCCAATAATATGTCAGAATGTTCCGCGACTGGTTCCCGGTTGGACACGACCGATTGTCATTGGACGGCATGCCTTCGGCGACCAGTATCGAGCAACCGACTTTATTACGCCCAGTGCCGGCAAGCTGACTATGACCTTCCAGCCAGTTGATGGGGGCCCGGCTATCACGCATGATGTTTTCGATTTCCCCGAGGGCGGCGTGGCGATGGCCATGTATAACCTCGATGAGTCGATCCGTGGCTTTGCTAGAGCCTGCATGAATTATGGCCTCGATCTCGGCTGGCCTGTATATCTGTCTACTAAGAACACTATCCTGAAAGCCTATGACGGACGGTTCAAAGACCTATTTGAAGAGGTCTATGAGACTGAGTTTGCTGACAAGTTCAAAGACGCCGGATTGATCTATGAACACCGCCTAATCGACGACATGGTGGCCTGCGCAATGAAATGGGAAGGCGGCTTTGTCTGGGCTTGCAAGAACTATGATGGCGATGTGCAGTCCGATACTGTAGCCCAGGGATTTGGCTCGCTTGGCCTGATGACCTCAGTGCTGATGACCCCGGATGGAAAGACAGTCGAGTCCGAGGCCGCCCATGGCACAGTCACCCGTCATTTCCGCCAGCATCAGCGGGGTAACACGACCTCAACCAATCCGATCGCCTCAATCTTTGCGTGGACACGTGGCCTGTCCTATCGTGCAAAATTCGATGACACTTCCGATGTTGCTGCGTTTGCCGACACCGTCGAGAAAGTCTGCATCCAGACTGTAGAGCGCGGTCAGATGACAAAGGATCTTGCCCTGCTGATCTCAAATGAGCAGCCATTCCTGACGACTGATGGCTTCCTCGATGCAATTGACAAAAATCTTCAAAATGAAATGCGCGCCAAATAATGCTGCCTGTTGCTAAACAGGAAAGCCTCGCTTTCTCTCAGGATTTTTGTTGCTGTACAAAAGTCTAGAGCGCCGCCGAGACCGCCGCCAGCGCCGCCCTTGCGTTACCTGCATCTGGACCACCCGCCTGCGCCATGTCAGACCGGCCACCGCCACCACCGCCGCCAAGCGCCGCTGAGCCAAGCCGCACTAGATCGACCGCATTGCATCTATCAGCCAGATCAGGCGTCACCGCAACAACGATTGACGCCTTGCCATGATCGGTTGCAACCAGACAAATAACCGCATTTTCTAGTCCGGCCTTCAACTCATCAGCCACTGATTTGAGTTCACGTGCCGGCGTATCCTCGAGCAGTCGGCCGACGAAATTCACGCCATTGACGATTTCAGCACCGCCTCCGCCAGCACCACCACCAGCAGCAAGTTTACGGCGTAGCGCGCTGATATGGCGATCGGCTTCCCTCGTATCCTCAAGCAGACGGGCAACACGCCCGACCAGCTTCTCTGGCGCAATCCTCAAAATATTGGCGGCCTCAGTGAGAATTTTCTCCCGAGCCTCAATCCAGTCGATGGCGCTTGCCTGCGTGACCGCCTCAATCCGACGAACACCACCGGCAACAGCCGATTCTGAAATGATCTTCAACAGGCTGATGTCGCCAGTGCGGGCTACGTGCGTCCCGCCGCAAAGCTCAACCGACCATGCGCCGCGGCCTGCTATTTCAGCCGGTCCGCCCATCTGAACGACACGCACCTCCTCACCATATTTCTCTCCAAACAGGGCTAATGCGCCCAGCTCAATCGCTGCTTCGGGTGTCATGACAAGGGTGGAGACCTCGTTGTTCAAATGAATACGCTCATTGACAATCGCCTGCACCCGCGCTTGTTCGTCAGCGGAAACAGCCTTCGGGTGCGAGAAATCAAAGCGCAACCTGTCAGGCGCCACCATCGAGCCCTTCTGCGCCACATGATCACCAAGTACATGGCGCAGCGCCTCATGCAGTAGATGTGTTGCCGAATGGTTTGCGCGCAGCCGCAGGCGGCGTTCAGCGTCAATCACCAGCCTGACCGGGGTGCCGATAGCAAGGTTCCCCAGCCGCACCTCGGCGCGGTGGACAAACATACCCGCCGGTGTTTTAAAGGTATTGGTGACCATAGCCTCGCCGTCAGCCCATTCGATGACGCCGGTATCTCCAATCTGACCGCCTGATTCGGCATAGAAAGGCGTCTGGTTGGTCACGATGTTGACGGCACTGCCCGGGCCGGTACTGTCGATTTCAGCCCCATCAGCGACAAGCGCGAGAATGACACCCTCAGCAGTATCAGATGTATAGCCAAGGAACTCACTCGCTCCATGTCGCTGGCCGAGATCTAGCCAGATGGTTTCGGTGGCGGCATCGCCGGAACCGCTCCACGCCTTTCGAGCGGCAGCCTTTTGCGCCTGCATGGCGGTGTTGAACCCGTCAAGGTCGACGGACCATTCAAAACCTCGCATGAAATCCTGTGTCAAATCGAGCGGAAAGCCAAAAGTGTCATAGAGCTTGAAGGCGGTTGCGCCATCGAGCGTTCCGCCCGACGGCTTGCCAGCCACTTCATCATTGAGAATGCGTAGGCCACGATCCAATGTTTCCTTGAAGCGCGTCTCCTCGAGTTTAAGCGTTTCAGTGATCAATGGCTGCGCGCGTCCCAGTTCTTGATAATGCGCGCCCATTTCTGCAACTAGTGCTGGTATCAGCCGCCACATTACCGGATCCTGACAGCCAAGCTGGTGCAGATGCCGCATCGCGCGGCGCATGATCCGACGCAACACATAGCCACGCCCCTCATTTGAAGGCAGAACGCCATCGGCAATCAAAAAAGCGGTGGCGCGCAGATGATCGGCCACAACCCTGTGCGAGACGTTCTTCTCGCCATCCGCATCGGTTTTGGAGACATCAGCCGACGCCTCGATCAGCGTGCGCATCAGGTCAATGTCATAATTATCGTGCTTACCCTGCAGCACCGCAGCGATCCTCTCCAACCCCATTCCGGTGTCAATTGACGGTTTTGGCAGATTGATCCGGTTACTTGACGTCTGTTCAAACTGCATGAAAACAAGATTCCATATCTCTATGAAGCGATCTCCATCCTCACCAGGAGATCCAGGAGGCCCACCCGATATGTGTGGACCATGATCAAAGAAAATCTCAGAACAGGGACCGCAGGGACCAGTGTCGCCCATCGCCCAGAAATTGTCCGAGGTAGCGATGCGGATAATGCGGTCACTATCAAGGCCTGCAATCTTTTGCCAGAGCCCAGCGGCCTCCTCATCCTCATGATAGACGGTGACAAGCAATTTTTCGGCCGGCAAATCATATTCCTTTGTGATCAGGTTCCAGGCCATTTCGATGGCATGGTCCTTGAAATAATCACCGAAGGAAAAATTTCCCAGCATCTCAAAAAACGTATGATGCCGCGCCGTGTAGCCGACATTTTCTAGGTCATTATGCTTTCCGCCAGCCCGAACGCATTTCTGCGAGGAAACGGCTCGGTTGTAGTCGCGCGTCTCAAGCCCAGTGAACAGGTTTTTGAACTGTACCATGCCAGCATTGGTGAACATCAAGGTCGGATCATTCTGCGGAACCAGCGGGCTTGAAGCGACAATCTGATGCTTGTCTTTTTGAAAATAGTCAAGGAAGGTCGACCGAATTTCGTTGACGCTGCTCATGGTCCTGTATCCCTTTGGCAGCATGCACAGCCAATGGCGACTCATGCTGCAGGTTGAAGCAAGGGCGTGACGCCACACCCAACGGTGATCTGGCCCTGTTTTAAGCGTGAGGCTTGCCCCCTGTCCAGACAAAGTGACATTTTTTCGCCAGATCACATAACTTTCTGCGTCCGGGGACGAGGCTGTTGCTTGCCATTAAACGTTTTCAGATGAAAAATCCCGACCTAAAAGACCGGTGATGGAGACAAATTCAACCTCGGCAACAGGAAAGTGTCATCCAATTGGCGGCACTTCATCAGGCAAGGATGGTTCATTAGCTTCAGCCATTTCGGAAATCGAATTGTCGAGCATCTGGTCACAGACAAGGCCGGCATTCTGACGGATCGCTGCCTCGATTTCATTAGCCAACTCGGTATGTTCCTTCAGAAAGTTTTTCGCATTCTCGCGTCCCTGGCCAATGCGCTGCCCCTTGTAAGATATCCATGCTCCCGCCTTTTCAACAATGCCGGCAGCAACGCCAAGATCGAGCAATTCGCCCATTTTTGAGATGCCCTCACCGTACATGATGTCAAACTCAATGGTGCGGAATGGTGCCGCCACCTTGTTTTTCACCACCTTAACCCGGGTTTGGTTGCCAACCACCTCATCACGGTCCTTGATCGCACCGATACGGCGAATATCAATTCTGACGGACGCATAAAATTTCAGTGCATTACCGCCAGTTGTCGTCTCAGGATTACCAAACATCACACCTATCTTCAATCGTATCTGATTGATAAAGATGACCAGACAGTTCGAGCGAGCAATTGACGATGTTAGTTTACGAAGCGCTTGGCTCATCAGGCGAGCATGCAGCCCGACATGGTGATCACCCATCTCACCCTCAAGCTCAGCACGAGGCACTAGCGCCGCAACTGAGTCAACGACCAGAACATCAATCGCGCCCGACCGCACTAGTGTGTCAGCAATCTCTAGCGCCTGTTCTCCAGCATCGGGCTGGGAAATCAGCAGATCATCAACATTGACGCCAAGTTTCTTAGCATAGACTGGATCAAGCGCATGCTCGGCATCGACAAAGGCACAATTGCCACCTTCCTTCTGGGCTTCGGCCACAGCATGCAGCGCCAGAGTAGTCTTACCAGACGATTCCGGACCATATACCTCTACGATCCGTCCCTTGGGGTACCCACCAATGCCAAGCCCAATATCAAGGCCAAGTGAGCCGGTTGATACTGCCTGTACATCAACCGCTGACTCACGCTGGCCGAGCTTCATAACGGAACCCTTGCCAAACGCCTTTTCAATCTGACCAATGGCAGCTTCCAAGGCCTTGTTTTTATCATCATTATTCATTTTCAGATCCACTACGACTCCAGTCATGTCTGTCTCCTTAGTTACATAGCCAACGATCACTGTCCACAGTGAAAAGGTGTCAGCACATCCCCCTCAACAGTGGCGCCGTAGCGCGACGACATGATCGCCAATAGCGTTCGAGTATGTACTTGATTTGTTCTATTTACAATATAAATTTTCATGATTTGTTCTTATCGATCACGAAACTGCAGAGGACAAGGATTTTTTTTGGTGGCTTGCGACACCCTGCTGGTGCACTATCCACCGTCTGTTGAGGGGGTAAAAACACTCACCGGAGTTAAGTCTCGACGATCTCACAGCGCAGTGCACCGAGAAAAGAAACAGGCATATCGTGGAGAAGCGCGGAAGCCGCCACCACCTGCAATATAAGCCGCTGTCAATCGTCGCGATGCACGCGTTCCATACGCTCGTGACGTTCCTGAGCATGCAGGCTGAGCGAAGCGATCGGCCTTGCCTCTAGCCTGCGCAGGTTGATTGGCTCATCGGTCTCGACACAATACCCATAGCTGCCATCGTCAATTCGGCGAAGAGCCGATTCGATTTTTTGCAACAGCTTGCGCTCGCGATCGCGTGTGCGCAGATCCAGCGCGGCATTGCTTTCAATCTGGGCGCGGTCCATCTGGTCAGGCTGATGAAGATTTTCCTGTGAAAGACCAGAAATGGTCTCGTTCGCCTCATCCAGCAACTCAGCCCGCCAGGCTTCCAGCTTCTTGCGGAAATACAACAGTTGGAGCGGATTCATGAATTCCTCATCATCGCTTGGGTGATAGCCTTCCGGCAGCAGAACAGGTGATGCCGAGCCATTCATTTTTTCATTAGCTCCCCTAAGCGCTTTCCCAGCAGCTTTTTTTGCATGCTTCCTAGCGGTATTGTTACCTGCAGACGCTGTCTTTTTTTTTGCTTCAGTCATCTCTCATCCAATTCTTTCCCGGTCAATCAGTCAGATCACTCCTAAACCTGCCCTGACCCAAAGCGACAAGGAACAGCTACATTGCAAAGAGCATGAATAATTCGGGACCAATTACACCGAAAGAGGAGCGTAGACAAGAGGAAAAATGTCTCAGTGGTACAGTGTTTTTAGCTTGTAACCATCAATAATCATTACCAAAAATAAATTATGCATGTGTGATTTGAGGTATAAAATGGTTGCTTTACCGTTATCAAAATATGATGGAACCGCCAAGTACGTCGTTAAGTTTTTTGTTTCATTCGTTTTTGGCAGAAAAATCTTGATGCGCAACGTTTAGTTTAAAAGTCACGAATATGCATACGTCAATTGTCGAAGATGATACCGTCGTCGCTAACGTTCTGGGCATGACATTTGTTGAAGCCCTCTATTTTTCTTCTATTGCCCACACCATTGAAGTGGAACTAGCAGAATTGCGGCATAATGGCATTGATGCCTCGCTACTTTACATTAACTTGCCTGAAAGCGTCGGGCCGTGGTGAGCAAAGCCGGAAGCTGGCATTGCCGCCGTGACATATCAGATATAACGACGCAGCGTGGCATTCAGATTTTCATGTTAACACAACTGACCCCCTACTACTTGTAAAGGGTCTTTTTGTGTCTGTTGCGCTAAAGCAGAACCAAAAGGGACCAATCGCCGCAGATGACACCAACTGTTTACCGCCACTCGCTGTTTGCCTAGACTGGTAAGGGAAAGCTAGAGAAGAAGAGAGACGTTATGCTGTATTTTGCGCTTGGCGATTTCGTGATCCATCCGGATAAGATGGACTGGGGGCCGGGTCAGGTTCAGTCAATCGTCGGCATGAATGTGACAGTTAATTTTCCAAATGCAGGAAAGCAGTTGATTAACTGCAGCCATGTCGAGCTGATTAAAACTAATATGGACAGCTTGAAAAATGAGGGATGAAGACCTGTTTGCGCCACTTTCCGACGCTTTTGAAAACGCTAG
>CACJUX010000034.1 GCA_902596655.1 uncultured SAR116 cluster alpha proteobacterium
TTTCCAACAAGCCAGGCCCAAACAAACGAGGCTGGCCTCGAGCATCCAATCGATCTGGTGACAAAATTTGTCACCCGCCAGGACTGGCAGCTGCGCGAGCGCAATCATGATGCCGTTCTGGCTGAGGTGCCGGGACGCTGGTCAGATTACCAGCTTGCCGTCACCTGGCAGCGATTTGACGAGACCATGCAAGTTACGTGTAGGATTGATGTCCATGCTGATGAGGAACAGCTTGGCGAACTGGCGCTGCTTGCGGCCCTGCTAAATCAGGATGTGCACATAGGGCATTTGGCGCTTGATTTGAATGCGTGCGAGCTTCAACTGCGACATACGTTGGCGCTTCGTGGGGCTGGTGGGGCGACGCCTGAACAGATTGAAGATGTTGTTGATTTCATGCTTGGCGAATGCGAGCAGGCCTATCCGGCAATCTATCAGGTGGTGCATGGTAAAATGGCTGCTGCCGAGGCGGCCGCGGCTGTCTTGATGCGTACCGATGGGGAGGCGTAGGACCATGCTGATCACGCTCATAGGCTGTGGCAAGATGGGCAGCGCAATGCTAAAGGGGTGGCTCAATGATCCTGAACTTGATGCCGATTTTGTTATCGTCGAGCCGCATCACGACGCGCTTGGCTGGACTGCCTCCCACACCAATGTCAAGCTGTTTGCCGATTGCGCTGCCGCCTGTGCTGCGGCTTATAGGCCTAGCCAGATGGTCGTGCTGGCTGTCAAGCCTCAGATGATGGACGAGGCAATTGTCTCCCTTGCGGGCATAGCCGATTCTGATACGGCCTTTCTGTCTATTGCCGCTGGTATCCCGACCGCTTGGTTTGCCGCGCGTCTGCCAAAACGTGGCGATGGGTCGGATGCACTGATTCTGCGATCAATGCCAAACACGCCAGCGGCAATAAGTAGGGGTGTTACAGCGCTCTATGCCGCCGATGCCCCGGCGCCGATTACGGCTCTTGCTGCTCAGCTGCTTGCTGCGGTTGGGGCAGTTGTCAATATCGATGATGAGGGGCTGATGGATGCGGTGACCGCTGTTTCCGGTTCCGGCCCGGCTTATGTGTTCCTGCTTGCCGAGACGATGACCGAGGCGGGCATCGCTGCCGGTCTGCCAATAGCGCTCGCCAAAAAGCTGACTGAGGCTACGGTCGCTGGCGCTGGAGAGCTGATCGCCGCGTCTGATGACCCGCCCTCGCAGTTGCGCGTCAATGTCACCAGCAAGGGGGGGACCACGGCGGCGGCGCTCGAGGTGTTGATGGATGATGATGGGCTTGCACCTTTGATGAAACGAGCGATCATCGCAGCGCGGGATCGTTCGATTGAGCTTGGCAGCTAATTTGTGTCTGTTGTCGGCGTCCGACTGCCAGACGCTTGACCAGCTTGCTGGCACACCCCATCTCTGAGGTCAAGCTGGCAGCTGAAACCCATGTTTGGGATTGCTGGATAGGTAACTGAAACATCGAGGGAATGAGCGCGATGGATACTACGACAACAAATGCGATCATGGACCGACTTGCCACAACCGCCTGGGACCAGCTTTCGACGCTGACCCCAGCGGCACTTGACCTTGATGAGATTGCCCACCAGGCCGAGATAAACCCTGCTGCAGCCCGCGCTACTGCTGGTTCGGTAACCACATTGATCCTGCACCAGCTGTCGCGGCTCGACCGCCGGGCGCTGCTTGAGAGCCTTGCTGACATAGAGGATGCAGGTGAGGTGACGATCCGCGAGAAAATCCTTGAATCGCTGATGCACCGTTTTGAAGTCTATACCCCCTTTAAGTCCCAGATTGCGACGCTTGATGCGGCAGCGCGACGCGACCCACAGCTTGGCATCCGGCTTCTGGATTCGCTCGAGCAGGCGATGCGAGCGCTGTTGCGGATGGTTGGTGATGATCTGGTTGGTCTGCGCGGCGAAGCCCGCGTCCGGGGTGTTGCCATTGTTGCCATGCTGGTCGCGCGTGAATGGCAGAAAGATGAAACGGCCGATCTGACACACACTATGAAGGCGATCGACGCCCGCCTTACTCAGGCTGAGGAATGGGGGCGCAGTATGCGGGTGTTAGGCCATGACGATGACCCCATGGCCGCTGGGGGTGAGGCAGTGGATGATAGGTTTGCCACGGGTGTTGATGGTGATTTACTAATACAGGGCCGCCATAATAAACAAGGCAGATAGGTTCAGGAAAAACATCGCGAATGTCTCAAAACGGACAGAAAAGCGGAACAGCCCGCGAGGGAGGACAGCAATGGCGGATGACAGGGCAACGGCCGGGCCGGATCTGGCCAGCTTCGATCAGTTTCTGACACTTGATATTCGCTGCGGCACGATTCTCGAGGTGCTGCCCTTTCCACAAGCGCGCAAACCTGCATTCAAGCTGGTGATTGATTTTGGCCCGGAGATTGGCCAGAAAAAATCCTCGGCGCAGATCACAACCCTTTATGCGCCGAAAACGCTTATTGGCCGGCAGGTAATGGCGGTAGTTAATTTGCCTCCTCGCCAGATAGGCCCTTTCATGTCCGAGGTGCTGACCCTTGGCGTTAGTGATGCCGCTGGCGCGATTGTCCTTGTTGCACCCGACCAGCCAACCCCAGATGGCAGCCGCCTACACTAGCCTCAATCGGACAAATATCTCCTAGACAGGCAATTTGATCGCCACGCGTAGCCCGCCAAAGGGCGAATCACTAAGAATCAGCTCGCCGCCATGTCCTAGCACGATATCACTGGTTATTGACAGCCCGAGGCCTGTGCCACCGGTTTTCCGGTTGCGCGACTCTTCCAGCCGAATAAAGGGACGGATGGCATCGGCGCGGCGTTCGGCAGGAATGCCAGCACCATCATCGTCAAAGAAGATGGTTACCTCATCATTGCGGTAGCGTAGGCTGATCCGCGTCTTTGTGGAATAGGCGAGTGCATTTGAGATTATGTTCTCAAAGGCGCGTTGAATGGATTTACGCCTTACCGGAAAGGCTGGCAACGGCTCACCTGGCAGGATAATCTGGATGTCATAGCCATGCGCCTTCGCTGTCTGGCTTACTAGCCGGTCAAGAAGCGTCTCGATCCGCGTTTCTTCCGGTTCCTCTTCGCCCTCACCAGCGGCAAAGGATAGATAGGCATCAATCATGTCTTCCATCTCGGCCAGATCTGAACGGATTGCGGCAGCGTCCTCATTTTCCTTCATCAGCGCCAGTTGCAGTCTGATCCGGGTCAGTGGCGTTCGCAGGTCATGGCTAACCCCGGCCAGCATTTCGGTGCGCTCGTTCAATTGCCGCATGATCCGGTAGCGCATCGCATGGAAGGCGCGTCCGGCAAGCCGCACCTCTCGGGCGCCCTCAAGCTGATAGTCCGGCGCTGTGCGGCCCAGCCCAAGCTGGCGCGCGGCATTAGCAAGCCGCAGGATTGGTCGCACCTGGCCGCGCATGAATAGCAGCGCGATGGAGAACATCAGGATCGAGGATCCCACCGTCCACCCTATGAAGGTCCAGCTTGTTGATGAGAAAATCCGCTTGCGGCTGGCATAGATACGCAATGTGCCATTGGCGAATTTTACATCTACATAGATCAGATGCGGGTCGGCATCGACATTTGTTCGCCAGGGGCGTGCCAGACGGTTACTAAGTGCCCGCCACAACATTGCCTCGGCATAGCTCTGTGGAGCGCCGCTATTGCTGCCGGCAAAGGGTGTCTCGGTGTCAAACTGGATTGGAAAGTTGAAATATTCCCATCCGGTTGTCTTCACTGTTTCGATCAACTCGGTGTCAGGGGCGTTGCCCAACTGGTCAACAAGAATGCTGATCTCGGCGCCTAGATTGTTTGCCATATGTCTGGTAACCGTATCCCAGTGCCGGTCATAGAAAATGAATACGGTGATAATCTGGACGAAGATCATAGGCACCAGAATGATGGACAACATTCGCCCGAACAGTGTCTTTGGCAGGACGTTACGAAGCTGCATTGTCACTCCCACTCGCCATTGCTGGGCTGTTTGTCCGCAGCAGCCAGCCACGGTTGCGCACCGTCTGCAGATAGACCGGATAGCGCGGGTCCGGCTCCAGCTTGCTACGCAGTCTGGCGACAGCAACATCAATTGACCGTCCCTGCATGCTGCCTTCCATCGCAAGTGCCAGATCGTCGCGGGACAGCACCTCGTCCGGGCGCGCGGCAAAACTGCCAAGCAGTTTCTGCTCTGCCGTGGTGATATGCAGGCGTTCACTGTTGCGCGTCAGCATGCTAGTATCAATGTTGTACAGATAGGGGCCGAAGGCGATGCGTGTTTTATCCTTACTTAGCGTAATGTTTGTGGTCCGGCTAAGAATCGATCTGATCCGTAATACCAGCTCCCTCGGCTCGAATGGTTTTGACATATAGTCATCAGCGCCAAATTCCAGTCCCTTTATTCGATGTTCGGTTTCAGACAATGCCGTCAGGAACAGCGCGGGCACAGGATTTGATTTGCGCAGCTCCTGCAGAAATTCAAGCCCGGTCTCGCCCGGCATCATGATGTCTATGATTAGCAAGTCGAATACGAGACCGATTAGGATGCCCCGCGCTTCGGCGGTGCTGCCGACATCGGTTACACGAAACCCGCTTTCTTCGAGAAACCGGCGCAACAGCAGTCTCAGCCTTTCATCATCATCAATCACCAGAATATGATGATCACTCAATACAAATCTCCTGTAAGCGCAAGCCTCACCATCACGCTCAGTCCCACGTAGAGGCGATCAGTTCGAGCCTGTTATTCACTCTTGTCCTGCCGGTCGATCTGGCTGCGGGTTTCGACATCAAGCAGCCCCTGTAACACATGCTGAAAACCCTCAACAGCTTTTGCCCCTGCATTGCGATAGGCGGCGGCAAACCGTCGGCCCTGCACCTCGGTCAGGCGCGCCTCGAGCGCGATCCCCCTTTCGGTCAGGTAAAGCAGGCGCTGTCGCCTGTCACCAGCGCCGGTTTTCTGGACGATATAGCCATCCTTGACCAATGTCGACAGCACCCGTGACAAGCTCTGTTTGGTAATGTTGAGAATTGCCAGCAGATCACTTACTCGCATTCCCGGATGGCGACCGACAAAATAGATTGCTCGGTGGTGTGCGCGTCCCATATCCTGCTCGACGAGAATGGAATCAGCTTCCCCGGTGAAGTCCCGATAGGCGAAATACATCAATTCAATGCCGCGCCGCAATTCTTCTTCACGCAGAAAAAGAGCCTTGCCAGAGGATTTTATGTCAGCCATGTTGACCAATTATCCGATGTGATGTTACCTTATTTTTAAATTAACATAATACGCCCGATTTGGAACTATTCATTTGGGCTTTGGCTAGGTAAATCGCAGATTGAGGCTGTGGCAATCCAAGGTAATTGCAGATGTCGGAGCTGATATCTCTCGGCGTCCGCACGAGGAGTAGAAAATGGCGCTGATTCCGTTCGATGATCGTGAAGGTCTAATTTGGTTCAATGGTGAAATGGTGGATTGGCGAGACGCCAAGACACACACGCTTAGCCATGGTCTGCATTATGCGAGCCTTGTGTTTGAGGGAGAGCGCGCCTACGGCGGCACGATTTTTGCCGGTGCGGAACATACCAGACGTCTACGCGCCTCCAGCCAGATGCTTGATTTTGACATTCCTATCTCCAACGAAGAGGTTGATGCGGCGAAGGTAGCCGTGCTTGCAGCAAATAACATCACAGATGGTTATGTGCGAGCCTTTTGCTGGCGCGGTTCGGAGATGATGGCAATCTCGGCGCAGCAGACAAAAACGAATGTAGCCATTGCGGCCTGGGAATGGCCCAGCTATTTCGATCCTGAAACAAAGATGCGTGGCATCACTTTGGATATTGCCAAATGGAAACGGCCATCGCCCGAGTCAGCGCCTGTTCATGCGAAGGCGGCGGGTCTCTACATGATCTGCACGCTGTCAAAGCATGAGGCCGAGAAAAAGGGATTTCAGGATGCGCTGATGCTTGATTACCGGGGCTATGTCGCCGAGGCGACTGGGGCCAATGTCTTCTTCATTGATGCGGAGGGTGCCCTTCACACCCCGACTCCTGATTGCTTCCTTAATGGCATCACTCGCCAAACGGTGATCCGGCTAGCCGAGGTGCTGCAGATGAAGGTGGTCGAGCGGCATCTCAAACCCGAGGATATGGCCGCAATGAAGGAATGTTTTCTCACCGGCACTGCAGCCGAGGTGACACCTGTCGCCAAGATCGGTGACTACAGCTTCACCCCCTCGGACGCCTGTCGCCAAATGGTCACGGCTTATGATGATTTGGTTAATGGTCGGATCAGCCTCTGATTAGGCTTTGCTTCTCCTTGGCGATTTTCCGGTGATTTTCCACTTGATAAACCGACATGAATGCTCAGTTACTTAAGTTGCCATTTGGCATGAGCGTCGCTGTCGGATTGCCGAGCCTCGACCCAGTCGACCTGATCGCCGCGTTCCTCAGCCTTCCAGAATGGCGCGTCTGTTTTCAGGAAATCCATGATATACTGCGCTGCATCAAAGGCGGCCTGCCGGTGTGCAGATGACACGGCGACCATAACGATCTGCTCGCCCGCAAGTAGGCGCCCGACGCGATGCACCACCCTTACCTCCAACAGCGGCCAGCGGCTCCGTGCCTCATCCTCGATACGGCTGATCTCGGTTTCAGTCATCCCTGGATAATGTTCAAGCGTCATCGCGGTGATACTGTCATCCCCCCTGAGGCTGCGCACCGTGCCAACAAACAGCGCGATTGCACCCACTGCCGGTCCTTGTAGAGTGCGGCTTTCTACGCCAACGTCAAAATCTTCCTGTTGGACACGTACTGCCATTTTAGCCACCTGTCACGGGAGGGAAAAAGGCAATTTCGTCACCTGCTGCCACCACGGTTTTCAGGTCGCCATAGTTGCGGTTGACGGCAACTCGCACGGCCGCCATGTTTTTCAGCGCCAGCGCATGTCCTGCTGACTGCGACATCAGCAGCGGCAAAAGATCGCCAACCGTTTTCGCGCCATCGGGCAGGGTGATCTGCTCGCTGGCGGTGCCGGTATGCTCCCGCATCCAGGCAAAATACAAGACATTAATCATTGCACCACTCATAATCCAGCCTCACGAAACGGAATGAAGGATAAATAGTCTCCCTTACTCACCCCGGCATTTTCAACAGGAATCTCAATAAGCCCATCGGCCCCGGTCAGCGATGACAGCACTCCTGCACCGCGGCGCCCATGCAGCCGCATCACGGTCTCTCCAGTGGCATCGGCTTGCAGCCGGACCCGCAGATATTCGGCGCGTCCCGGAAGTTTCTTGTGGTCAAAGTCAGCCCGTACCGGAATCCGCAAAATCGCATTGGCCTTGCCGCCAGCCATGACAGTGAGTGCCGGTGCCGCTAACAGCCGGTAACACACATAGGCTGCAACCGGGTTGCCAGGCAAACAGAAAAGTCGCTTTTTGCCAAGGCTGCCAACTGCCATGGGCCGGCCGGGCTTCATCGCTAGCCGCCAGAACACCAGCTCTGCGCCAAGCGCGCGCAAGGCTTTTTGAGTATGATCCTCATCACCATCTGATGCACCACCGGAAGAAATCACAACATCACAGCTGGCAAAGGCCTCGCGATAGACAGCGAGCAGCGCGTCGGCATCGTCTGGCACGATTTGAAAATCGCGTACCTCATGCCCGTCGGCGGTTACCAGCGCCCGCAGCATTGGCCGGTTTGAGTCAAAAGACTGGCCAAAGGCCGGGTCGGTTCCCAGCTCGACAATCTCATCTCCCATCGACACTAGCCCAACGACAAGCCGTTGACACACCGATACCGCGGCATGGCCAGCGGCAGCAGCAATGCCAATATCGGCTGGCCCTAATTTGGTGCCGCTGGCGATGATGGTCTCGCCAATGCGGATGTTCTCGCCGGCCGGCCGGCTATTGGTGCCCGGCTTAAGTTTGGTGTCAATTTGGATCGTTCCGTCAGTCTTATTGACACGGCATTGTTCCTGCATGGCCACTGCATCTGGCCCATCTGGCATGATTGCGCCAGTGAAAATCCGAACCGCTTTGCCTCTAGCGGTGATGCCAGAAAATGGGTGGCCGGCAGAAGCCCGTCCCACAACCGTGAAAGCATGCGCCGGATGTGCAGCCAGAAAATCGGCATGCACGGCATAGCCATCGACCGCAGCATTAGCTGTTGCCGGCAGATTGGCCGTCGCCACCAATGCTGCGCCAAGTCGCCGGCCGGCTGCGGTTTTCAGCGCGCAACTTTCTATGCCAACTATTCTCTCGATATTCTGCAGAAGACGCGTGCGCGCTGTCTCTGGTGTCAGCGTGCTTTTATGGATCATGCCGGTTTTCCGCATCGGCAAGGCCGCAAATCAAATCGGCGATGGAGGTGGCATCATTCAGATCCAGAGTAATCGCCGGAATACTGTCCATCTGCGAAACAAGCTGCCCATCGGTTGCAGCGGCTATGATCCATTCATCCTTGGGCCAGAGCGGCGCCTTGCCGACAGCTTCGCGGTAGATTTCAATTTTTGGGATCGGTTCACGCTTAAAACCCTCGACCAGTACGATATCTGCTGGCTCCAGCACTGCCAGCAAATCGTTAAGCGGCCGGTTGCCGCCAGTGCCGTGTTCGGTAAACAGCACCGACCGCAGTGCCGATGACACCAGCACCTGCTGCGCACCGGCGCTGCGGTGGCGATGGCTGTCCTTGCCAGGTACATCGGCGTCAAACCGGTGGTGCGCATGTTTGATTGTTGCAACATTGCGGCCTCGCGCTGTTAACACGCTGATAAGCTGTTCTGCGAGTGTTGTCTTGCCGCTCCCCGACCAGCCAGCAAGACCTATCACAAAGCCATGTCGCCTCGCGCCGGTAAGGGGCGTTTTGGCAAGGTTGATGCTCGCGATGGCGGTGTCAGTAAACATGGCGCAACGCTTCGCGAATGTAGCAATAGCCAGTCTGCACTGTCAGCACTGCGGCAGTCCATAGCAGCGCCAGTCCGATCTCGGCGGCAAATGGTACAACTGGAAAGGCAGGCGCGCCAATTAGAAACCCGACAGCCAGAATCTGCGCCGTTGTTTTCCATTTGGCCATTGACGTTACTGGTGCCGCGAAGCTGCGTTTGGCCAAATATTCTCGCAAACCTGAAATCATGAATTCGCGCAGCAGGATAACCAGCGCCGGCACTAGAAAAACCCAGCCGACGGTCGTGACATTGGCCAGTGCCAGCAAAGCACAGCAAATTAGCATTTTGTCAGCGATTGGGTCGAGCATCTCACCAAGTGGCGAGACGACATTCAGCCGTCGGGCAATCCAACCGTCAAAAAAATCAGTAACACTTGCAAGGGTGAACACCGCCAGCGCCAGCGCATATCCAAAGTCCGGACTGTCCATCCAAATTAGCATTGCCACTATTGGAGTCGCCAGAATGCGGCCAATGGTCATCCAGTTCGGTATGGCTTTGACCGCGAAAATCATTTGTCAGCTGCCTCCTTTCCCTGGCGCATTGTGCTGGGGCGCTTGGGGGTATTGGCAGATATTCGTACTGCCTTGTCGATCAGTTTAGCGCAAGTATGGCGCATGTGCCTAGGATTGCCCACTATAAAACCAATCATGAATCTGTTGTGCAAATTTTTTTGAGATGCCCTCGACAGCTTCCAAATCTGTCAGCCCGGCTGCCGAGACGGCGCGCGCTGACCCAAAATGCGCCAGAAGCGCCCTTTTCCGCTTTGGCCCAATTCCGGGAACAGCGTCTAATGGGCTCGTTAGTTCACTTTTCTGGCGTTTGGCGCGATGTGTGCCAATCGCATATCGGTGTGACTCATCACGAAGCCGCTGGAGGAAATGCATTGCTGATGATTGCGGCGGTAGGGTGAAACTGGACCTGCCGAGGATGTGAAACTGCTCGCGCCCAGCGTTGCGGTCAGGGCCTTTTGATATAGCGACAACGGCAATGTCGTTGATGCCAAGATCGTCCATCACCCCGCTCACTGCTGAGAGCTGGCCCTTGCCGCCATCAATTAGCATCAGATCGGGCCAGGTACCGGAAAGCCTATCTGGGTCCTCCTTCAGCGCGCGCTCAAAACGTCGGCTGATGACCTGGCGCATCATCGCAAAATCATCACCTTGTTCAGTAGCATGCCTGCCTTCATCACGAATATTGAAGCGACGATATGCGGCTTTGTTGAACCCTTCCGGTCCGGCAACAATCATCCCACCAACGGCGTGCCGCCCTTGAATGTGTGAATTATCATAAACCTCGATGCGCTGTGGTGGCTCTTCCAGATCAAACGCCTCGGCCAGCTCCGCCAGTAGCCGCTTCTGTGAGGCGGCGTTTGCCATATTCCTTGCTAGCGCTTCTTCGGCATTATGACTTGCCATCGTCGTTAGCTTCTTGCGCGCGCCGCGTTGTGGGCACGAGATATGAACGACACGTCTGGCCTGTTCTGATAGCGCGTCTTCAAGTAGTGCCCTTTCTGTTGGCTCGTCCGAAACCAGAATATGCGGGGGTGGCTCTTTGTCCTCATAGAACTGGCCGAGAAAGGCACCAAGCACCTCATCCGCCGCGCTGTCTTGATTATGCGTTAGAAAATAGGACCGATTGCCATAATTGGAGCCCGACCTGATGAAAAAGATCTGGATGCATGACCTGTCACCGCTGCGGGCGAGGGCGACGATGTCGGCATCCGGCAGGTTTGGCAGGTTGATATCCTGATTGGCCTGAATTCCTGTCAGCGCACGGATGCGGTTACGCCAGATGGCGGCTGTCTCGAATTCCAGCTTTTCTGCGGCGCTGTGCATCCTTGCGGCGTATTCGCGTTGGATTTCCGCCGAGCCGCCAGACAGGAAATGATGGGCCTGCCCCATCTGTTTTGCATAATCTTCTTTCGTCACATATCCAACACAGGGTGCGGTGCAGCGTTTGATCTGATATTGGAGACAGGGCCGAGTGCGGCTGGCAAAGACTGAGTCTGAACAGGTCCGCAGCATGAAGGCGCGGGCCAGATCGGCCACCGTTCGGTTGACTGAGCCAGCCGAGGCAAAGGGGCCGAAATACTCGCCGTTTCGGGTTTTGCGGCCACGATGTTTGGTCAGTTGCCCAAATTCATGGTCGGCTGTGAGTAGAATCTGCGGTAGGCTCTTGTCATCGCGTAGCAGGATGTTGTAGCGCGGCTTCATCTTTTTTATCAGATTTGATTCAAGAAGAAGCGCTTCGATCTCCGACTTGGTTACAATCACTTCCAGTTTTTCGGTCTCGCTGACCATTCGCATAATTCGATTAGATAACCGATTAGGCTGAGTGTAGCTGCCAACGCGCCGCACAAGATTGCGGGCCTTGCCCACATATAACACTTCGCCAACACCATTCAACATCCGGTAAACACCCGGGTCGCTAGACAAGGTTTTCAGCTCGCTCTTCAGATAGTCGATCCCGCGCCAGATGTCAGGCGGCAGGTTTGCTGTCTGGTCGGCACCATTGTCAGGCAATTCACCTTGGGACGCTGATTCACGCATTACCAGCCCCTGTCGGTATGGCGGCAAAGCCGGCAGCTTGGCTGGTGTGGGACGGAAAAAACATCATGCTTTCAACTTAATAGTCTTTGCCTGCGATGTGTAGGGGGTGGTGTAAAACAGCCAACCTTTTTTCTGACGGGTAGCCAGCGCCGAATCACCTGCCTGACACCCGTCTCTGGTCGGAAAAACAATCCCCGAAGCCTGTGGATAAGGTTGTGGACGAAACGCTCTGTGGCCGCCCCACCTCTAAGATTTCTCTCAGATTTACGAAACTGCCTATTTTTTAGGCAAAATTAAATTAATAAACAAAATCAATACCTAAGAAATTATCAAGAGTAAAAATGGTATTTGCGTGATGGTTTTTCTGCACTTTTGCAGGGCCGTAATGGCGCACACTCTGCTCTGTGTAAAACAATCAGCAAAATAGTTGCATTTTCCAACTATTGCCGTGTTGCAACACTGGCTGGTTAACCTGTCAAAAACATGGAAAAAATGCCGGTTGGGATACTATTCCAACGCTGTTTTCAGCAATGCTGCGGACGCATTTTGGGTTCCGGTTTCTAGGGTTGTTTCGGACGCCTGTTTTGGCGTGGCTGTTGCTGTATCCGCTACATTTCTTCGCGTCATTTGCGGCGTTTAGTCGGGGGTGCGCCTTGGATGCCAGCGGGAAAGCGATGGTTCTGGGCGATGCTACTGGGTATGCCTGGGGCGGTCAGCCCAAGTTCGGCGGCTTCCATCCGCCTGATCTCGTCGCGCAGCCTAGCGGCCTCCTCGAATTCCAGATTACCGGCGGCCTCGTGCATTGATTTTTCCAGATTGGCTATCACTGTCTTGAAATTGCTGCCGACCAGATCACCGGCTCTGCCGCCGGCTGTTGGTGTCAGATGGTCGCCATGCTCATAGACTGAATCCAACACGTCGGCAATATCTTTCTTAACCGATTCTGGTGTGATACCGTTGGCTTCATTCCAGGCCTGCTGCTTGGCGCGCCGTCGGTTGGTCTCATCCAACGCGTACTGCATTGAGTCGGTTACTGTGTCACCATAGAGGATGACACGCCCCTCGACATTGCGCGCCGCGCGGCCGATCGTTTGGACCAGTGATGTTTTTGACCGCAGATAGCCTTCCTTGTCGGCATCCAGAATGCCCACAAGCGCGCATTCGGGAATATCCAGTCCCTCGCGCAGTAGGTTGATCCCGATAAGCACGTCGAATACCCCTAGCCGCAGATCACGCATGATCTCGATCCGCTCAAGTGTGTCAATGTCCGAATGCAGATAGCGAACCCTGATGCCACCTTCATACATATATTCAGACAGCGCTTCAGCCATTTTCTTGGTCAGGGTGGTGATCAGAACGCGGTTTCCCCTTGCTGCCATCTCGCGGCTCTCTGCGATAATGTCATCGACCTGGTTTGTTGTAGGCCTAACAATGCATTCTGGGTCAATCAGGCCAGTTGGCCGCACCACCTGTTCGGCAAAAACGCCGCCAGTGCGTTCCATCTCCCAGGGTCCGGGCGTTGCAGAGATAAAAATCGTCTGTGGGCGAAAACCCTCCCATTCCTCAAATTTCAGCGGCCGGTTATCCATGCAGGAGGGCAGCCGAAAGCCATATTCTGACAGAGTTGATTTGCGCGCAAAATCGCCCTTATACATCGCGCCAAGCTGCGGTACGGTGACATGACTCTCGTCAATGATCAGCAACGCATTGTCCGGCAGATATTCAAACAGCGTGGGTGGTGGCTCGCCCGGTCCACGTCCGGAAAGATAGCGCGAGTAATTCTCTATCCCGGCGCATACGCCAGTTGCCTCAATCATCTCAATATCGAACTGTGTTCGCTGTTCGATCCGCTGTGCTTCCAGCAGCTTTTTCTGTTCAGTGAATTCGGCCAGCCGGCCCTTAAGTTCTTCCTTGATCTGTTTGCAGGCCTGTTGCAATGTCGGGCGTGGCGTCACATAGTGCGAGTTGGCAAAAACAGTAACGCTTTCCAGCTCCTGGGTTTTCTGGCCGATCAGCGGGTCGATCTCGAAAATCGCTTCGATTTGGTCGCCAAAAAGCGAGATTCGCCAAGCTCGGTCCTCAAGGTGCGCTGGAAACAACTCGACCGAGTCGCCGCGCACCCGAAAGGCACCACGAACGAAATTTGTGTCGTTACGGCGGTATTGCAGCTCGGTGAATTTGCGCAGCAGCTTCTGACGTGGGAAATCCTCTCCTACAGCCAGCGTCTGCGTCATTGTCGAATAGGTTTCCACCGACCCAATGCCATAGATACATGACACCGAGGCGACGATGATTACGTCATCGCGTTCAAGTAGCGCCCGCGTAGCCGAATGCCGCATCCTGTCGATCTGTTCATTGATCGAGGACTCCTTCTCGATGTAGGTGTCGGAGCGCGGTACATAAGCCTCAGGCTGGTAATAGTCATAATAAGAGACGAAATATTCGACCGCATTGTCGGGGAACAGAGCCTTCATCTCGCCATAGAGCTGCGCTGCCAGCGTCTTGTTTGGCGCGAGGATCAGCGTTGGCCGCTTAACTGCTTTGATTACATGCGCTGCGGTGAAAGTCTTGCCCGATCCAGTCACACCGAGTAGCACTTGATCGCGCTCGCCCTCCTCAATGCCGGCGATTAATTCGGCGATCGCCGATGGTTGGTCGCCAGCGGGCTTGAACTCGGAACGCAAATCGAACGTGGCGGGCGCGCGTGGTCGTGTGATTATAAGATTGTCCATTGTGGCCCTGTTGGCTGCCGCAGTGCCTGACTTGTTGGTGGCCGCATAACTGATTCCTGCATCAACCTCTTTGTTCGGAGAAATCTCTTCTATGCGTTACAAGATAGGGATAATAAGCGGACGGGGAAAGAGGTCAAAAAAAATAACAGTGCCACCTGCGTTAGGACTTTTTACAAACACCAATATTGTAATTAGCTTGGCTAGAAGTTGGCTAGCGTATAACGAGAGCTTCGGTCAAGGCGTTTGCCAGTTTGGTGTTGCCGTCGCCTGTTCTGCGGGTTGACTTTGACATGGGTAAATGGCTGGCATTGCTACTCGTTTTGTTCTGGTTGCTATCGGAGCTTTTTTCGCATTATTGAATTTGCATGGCTTTACTCCAAATTGATTTTAGTGGGATCCTGGCTTGTACGAACTTTAATGGCAAGTGCTAGGACCAATGTTTCGAAGGCTAAATTTGCGCTTGGCAAAGCGAGAAATAATGACCGTTTTGTTCCGTTGTCTGGCGATGTTGACCCAGGCTAGTGCTGATATCAGCAGGTGATTAATCAGGGGCATAGCGAGCATGCTTCTAATACAGTGGAATATCTTAATGACTGCTGAAGATTATGATTAAACTGACTCATAGCTTGACCTCGTTGATCCCAAATAGATTTTCAGTCCCATCATTATGATAGGCCTTGCGATGTGGTCACGCCAGCGAGTTATCGAGTATTTTCAAATGGCAGCTGCTGAAGGCCATGCGGGTGCGATGGAACGGCTAGGCAATATTTAAATGTTTGACAATAAAGTCATGCGGAACAAATACAGCGACTACACAAAGCTGGCGAGGGCTGTTTTTACGCTGGATGATCTGTATGATGAGGCTATTAGGAAACGCAAAAGGTAAAATGACAATCTTCGCCATCGGTTAGGGTTGCGTGATGAGGCATATTGATGCAGGACGGAGTCGCAGAGAAAAGTGCCATAGAAACAACTCTCACAGTTGCTGCCGATAACGCCTTGATCATCCCCCCACATCCCTCTTGCCCCGTGGTGGATTTCCCCGTTACACCTAAAGGGCCGGAGTAGGGTGCGACATTACCCCAGATCACATAAAAGGCATTATCACCATGGACATCATTTCCGACCGTCTTAATCGCATTGCGTCATCGCCCACCGTGGCCATTTCAAGCATGGCCCTGGATTTGAAGGCGGCCGGCCGTGATATCATTGGTCTTGCCACTGGCGAACCAGATTTTGCCACCCCACCACATATTGTCGAGGCGGCGATCCAGGCGATGCGCGATGGCCGTACGCGCTATACCCAGGTCGATGGCATCCCCGAGTTGAAAGCTGCGATTGTCGGCAAATTCGCACGCGAGAACGGCGTCACCGTTACGCCGGAGCAGATCTCAGTTGGCACCGGCGGCAAGCAGGTGCTGTTCAATGCGCTGATGGCAACAGTTAATGCCGGTGATGAGGTGATTATCCCCACCCCCTATTGGGTCAGCTTTGCCGGAATTGTCGAGGTGGCGGGCGGCAGCCCGGTCTTTGTCAAATGTCCGGTTTCGGCCGGTCTGAAAATGAATCCAGACCAGCTCGAAGCGGCGATCACGCCGCGCACCAAATGGCTGATCCTGAACAGCCCATCGAATCCGGGCGGGGTTGGTTATGGTAAGGCTGATTTGGCTGACTTTGCCGAAGTGCTGCGCCGCCACCCGCAGGTGCATCTAATAAGTGATGATATATATGAACATCTGGTCTATGACGGTTTTGAGTTTGCTACGATGCGAGTTGTGGCGCCAGACCTCGCGGACCGCATTCTCTCTTTAAATGGCGTATCCAAATCCTATTGCATGACAGGCTGGCGGATTGGCTATTGCGCCGCGCCGGAGCCACGTGTCCGAGCTATGGCAAAGTTGCAGTCGCAATCGACCTCCTGCCCACACAGTATTGCCCAGCATGCCGCCATTGCTGCGCTTGAAGGCCCCAACGATTTCATGGCCGACAATCTGGCCGCCTTCGCCCGTCGGCGGGCGATGGTGGTCGATGCGCTGGGTTCAATGGCCGGAGTGCACTGCCTAGCTCCCGATGGAGCCTTTTATGTCTATCCCGACATCTCGGCGCTGATAGGCAGGCGCCGCCCGGATGGCGGTGTCATCGAGACAGATAGCGATTTTGTTGCTGCGCTGCTCGAGCTTGGACAGGTTGCGGTTGTTCCCGGCGTTGCTTTTGGCTTATCGCCTTGTTTCCGTATTTCCTATGCTCAATCCGATGCTGTGCTGGAGACCGCACTGGCACGCATTGGCCGGGTTATTAAGGCGTTGAAATAAGCGCACTTGGCTATTCAGACGTCTGCCAATCTGCGCCCACATGCGATAGGTACGGCATCATATTTCTCGAGTTTGCCTTTATTTTTTTGATGGCCGTCAAGGAAAAAGTTATTTTTTACCCTAAAGCATAATAGTCAGATTTGTTTTTCGGTGATTAGTTTTTTTTGGCATTGTCATTTTCAGAATTTTCCGGTGGCATTTCGGTGCGGAGGTTTGCGCCGCTGTCCATCGGGTCTGCCCAATATCTTCGGCCCAGCCCGATCAATTGACACCGCTTCTACAGGTGCAGCTGATTATTTTGAGGTCTACGGCAACCTGAAAACAGGATAAAGCGTCAATGTTGAACTGGGACATGGTGCCCCTGCTACCGATAGATATTTTTCGCAGCATCACTGGACAGGGAAAAAAGAAGTGCATGTCAGCTACGCCGCTGGCTTTACCACTATTTAACTAAGACAGTATCGTCTGGTGCTGGGGTTTGGGAAACGGCCTATAAGCCAACCGGTTTATTCAATGGGCCTTCGGAGGCCAAGATGAAACCTTTGATAGTCTAAACGGATTGTGTGAAATATCTGGTGACAATTATCTTCTCGCAGCCAATCATCTGTGGAAGTTAGGTTTTGGCCTCTGTGTCCACGCGTGCGATAATGTTCTTGATGACGGTTCACCCTTGGCAATTATACAATGTGGCTATAATTACACTTTGAACGGCAACATAATCGAAGCATTCTGAAGAAAACGGCTTTTAAAATTCAGGGCCTGTTATGAGTCACAATTCTAGTCCACTAATTTTTGCTTTATTAGTCAGACCATGACGATTGCGGAACATCAGTATGGTTTTGTTGAGAAACTAGTTGTGTCGGTGGGTCGGTGACGATCTGCAAGATGAGTTTGTGTTGACTTTGAAGTCGCTAATTGACTTTGTTCCTGTTCCCACTAAAGACGAGCGTAGTGATAAACTCAATTATGGTTATCTCGTTTGTCTTGGTGACGCGTAGCGGGTTCGGTTTGATGTCAGGTATGCCAACGATTAGTAAAAACTCGACACAATTCTATGTAGAACTTGTAACAAATCCAAAATTTTTAGCTATCTGACGCTGATTTCTTTGTTCACAACACCAACCCGGTGACTGTCTTCGACATTATATGATTGGCCTCACTTAAGCGTTACCCCGTCACTGATCTCCATTACTAGCTCAAATTCCGATACTCCGCTCCTAACTTCACTTTCAGCGCTAGCCCCCTCACCACCTTTTCTGGATATGGCACGATTGCCCAACTCATGCCATAATCGACCGCTATCAATTGAAAATGTAATCTGTTGAGAGATATCCGAGGAAGGAGACGATTCCTATTCCCGCTCAGGCAGCACCAGCGAACACCAAATGAGGATTATTGGGAGGTCACTATGTTGTTCAAATTAAGGCAAAGCTGGGAACTGCCAGAGGCTGCTGCCACGCCTGAGGACATTTATATGAACCGCCGGCAATGGCTTAAGGCAGCGGGATTTACCGGCCTTGGCCTCGGCGCGTTGTTTGCTGGACGGGGCCCGCTTGCCAGTAGTGCGCTCGCTGCCATTGGAGGTTATCCCTTTGCCCGCAACAAGACCTACACTCTTGACCGGGCCATTACCGACGAAGTTGAGGCCACGACCTACAACAATTTCTATGAATTTGGCTCGTCTAAGAATATCTGGAAAAAAACCCGCAATATGAAATCCGATCCGTGGACGGTGACGATTGATGGCATGGTCGAGACTGAAATGACATTGGATGCAACTGATCTAATTGACCGTATCGGTGGCACCCAGGAACGGCTCTATCGACACCGCTGCGTCGAGGCTTGGTCGATGGCGATTCCCTGGTCGGGCGTGCCGCTTGCTAATCTTGTCAAATTCGCTCGGCCAGGTGCGGGTGCAAGGTATGTGCGCATGGAGACCTTTATGAATCCGGTTATTGCTCCGGGACAGAAACAGAGTTGGTATCCCTGGCCCTATGTTGAAGGGCTGACTATCGATGAGGCGGTAAATGAACTGGCTTTTCTTGCCACCGGTATTTACGGCAAGCCGCTTCCCAACCAGAATGGCGCGCCAATCCGTCTGGTCACACCGTGGAAATATGGGTTCAAATCGATCAAATCGATTGTCCGCTTTACCTTTACCGATGAAAGGCCGGTCTCGTTCTGGGAACAGCTTGCCCCGACTGAATATGGTTTCTGGGCGAATGTGAACCCTGGCATCCCGCATCCGCGTTGGCCACAACGCACCGAACGCCTGGTTGGCACTGGCCAGCGTGTGCCGACGCAGATGTTCAACGGCTACGGTGAACAGGTTAGCGATATGTATGCCGCGCTTGGCATCACTGACCCGCGTGAGCTGTATTACTAGGTCTTTGTACTCCAGAGCGACTAACGCCCCAAAGCGCTGAATACACGTTTGCAGACCGCATCCATTTCATCAAGCGCGGTAAAGGGTGTCCGTGGCAATCCTGCTGCCAGCGGCGCGGTGTGGCCAGCGGCGATCATGCGGCGGTGAAAGGCGGCGATGCGGCCGCGCTCCCCTACATTGGCGGTGGTCCCCGCGGCTAACCTGTCTGTCCTTGTGCCACCTACTACATTCCATCCAGCAATCAGCACTGGCTTGCCGGTGATCGCCGCTTCGCTAGCCATATTCACCGAATCAGAGGTCACTATGATGGCATCTGCGACGCCAAGAATTCCGGGATAGGGGTTGACTTCATTGGGACTGACAATGCGTATATCAGTCTCACCCAGCTCGGCGCCGAGCGACTCGGTCAGCGATGTCGGTGTCCGCCGTGAGGGTATAAGAACCAGCCGCATCGGCTCACTCTGGGCGAAGGCGCGTAGCTGCGCCGCCATTGTGGCAGCCATTTCCGGGCTGATCCTGTAGCGCCTGTTGTCGCCGCCAAGCATCACGACAACACAGGGGACAGAATCGCGCACCAGCCATTTTGTTGGCAGATCCATCATCGACTGCTGTATTAATTTCCGCGTCAGCCGGTTGACCGAGCCGGTCGTGGTGATCACATTGCGGCCACGTGTACGGTCATGTTCAGGGACCACCAGCGCGTCAAACAGCGCTGGAGAGAGTCGTGGGTCCTGCAGATGTACAAGCTGTGTTCGCTTACCATCGGCGCGTGCGCGGGCACGCATCGCCAGCCCGAGGCCGACCATTCTACGTCCACAGGTGATAAGCAGATCACCATGCCGGCCTCGCACCGGCTGTTTCTGTGCCGCGGAGATATCCGGAGCGGCGGCATAGAGTGGTAAGAAAGACGCGTGATGTCCTAGACGCGGCAGCATCCGGATTAGCCAATGCGGGTCGGCCTGAAATTCGCTGATGATGAGCTCTGGGCGCTGACGCGTCATGGCCTCGGCCAGCCCAACCGCCTGCAGCCGCATACCTGCTGTGCCATCGCTTATTACCCAGAGTGCGGTGCCTGTAGTTGTTGCCCCTTCAAATTTTCCGTCACTGGGTGTTTCTGCTGCCAGTTCTGTCATGCGTTGCTGGCCCTCTCCTGTCACCGGCAAAAAGCGATGGCTCCAATATCAAATTATATGTAATGACATAAATAGGATCGCGCAATAATATTGCGGAAATCTGCCTTGCCTGTCTCCCAATGCCGCTTTATCATGAGAGTATAAAAATTACGCGGTGGATCAAAACGCCGTTACGGGGCTGTCGGCCAGATTTTTGACCTTAAAAGGTGGCTTGGCCCAGCGCCGCAAAAAGCGGATGGAAACAAGATGGCTGCTGATGGAAAAATCAAACTCGATGAAGTTGACAAGCAGATCCTCAGCGATCTGCAGACCGATGGCCGAATGACCAATGTCGAGCTGGCCAAGCGAGCTGGCATATCCGCACCGCCCTGTCTACGCCGCGTCAGGGTGCTTGAGGATGGTGGCATCATCCGCGGTTATCATGCGGATATTGACGCCGATGCGCTTGGCTATTCGGTCAATGTCTTTGCCTTTGTCGGGCTAACCAGCCAAGCGGAATCAGACTTGCAGGAATTTGAGGAGATGGTCTGCGCTTGGCCGCAGGTGCGTGAATGCCATATGCTGATGGGAGAAACCGATTTTCTGCTAAAGATCGTCGCGCATGACTGGGATGATTTCCAGCGTTTCTTGACTAGCCGGCTTACCCCTGCGCCCAACGTCAGCCACGTGAAGACAGCGCTTTCCATCCGCTCAGCAAAGGCGCTTCCCGGCGTTCCCATTGACAGCGTGAAATAGGGTGTCACTTCGTCGGTTATGTCATATTTGCTTGGGGC
>CACJUX010000035.1 GCA_902596655.1 uncultured SAR116 cluster alpha proteobacterium
ACGGATTTGCCGGAGCCAGACTCTCCAACTACACCAAGAGTTTCACCTCGAAATATTTTGAAGCTTATTCCTCTCACCGCGTCGATCGGCTTTCCTCTATTTGGAAACCTAACGTTTAAATCGTGTATGTCGATTAAGATGTTATTAGACATATTTTTAAAACTCAATTCATTTGGTGATTACCATTTTGAAGCACCAAACTAATGAAAACAATTCTTCGTATTTGTTTAGCTTATTTGAGTAATGATTTCCGCCTTGGTGTCGTCATAGGATAATTCTAATAGCGCTACCACTGTTTGAAACGCTTTAGAGAGTAATACTTTAACTCTATTTCCTTATTAAGGTTGTACTAAAAAATTACGCTTTTTCAGATTTTTCTGCTTTCAATGAAGTTTTGGTGATGTTGTTACTCTTTGACGAATCTCAAGATTGGTGTTTATGGTTTAAATTTATGGTTTAAAAAAGTGGCTTTTTAGTCAAAAGGCCATAATAGGCAAGCAAAATAAAAAATGATTGATGTTGATGCAGAATATATCTTCGACAGTTGGTATGTAGCTGGATTGAGCAGTGATTTTAAACAATCATTGAAGTCTCTGAAACTGCTGGAAGAGTCGATTGTGTTCTTTAGAACAAAGAGTGGCGAACCAGTGGCGCTAGAAGACGCATGTCCTCACAGAAAGCTGCCTTTATCATGCGGCCGTCTAGATGACGGAGTTGTTGAATGTGGTTACCATGGATTGACATTTGATAAAACTGGACGTTGTGTTTACTCTCCAACACAACCGGAATCTGTTCCAAATGTCGGAGTTAAGTCCTACCCAGTCGTTGATCGTTATGGCCTATTATGGATCTGGATGGGTGACGTTAGTACCGCCGACCCAAATGAAATCTTTCATATTGAAAATTACGACAATCCAAATTGGGGAAAAACTGCGAGTGGCAGTATGGATATCGCCTGTCATTATTTATATGTCACTGATAATTTGCTTGATCCATCGCATGTTGCTTGGGTGCATGTATCCTCTTTTGCTGGCGGTGGGACAGAAGATGTCCCCTTGAAAGTTGATAAATTGGAAGACGGCGTAGTGGTGTCGCGTTGGATGCAGAATCGCGAGCCACCGCCCTATTATGCTCCTATGCTCAAATTTAAGGGAAACTGTGACCGCAAACAGCATTACGAATGCCGGGTGCCATCGATCGCTATTAACAAGTCAATTTTCACACCGGCTGGCGAGGGTGGTGATGATGCTGCATTGCCCAAAGCTAGCTTTGTAAACATTTCTTATAATTTTATGACGCCAATAGATGCAGACAATACTCGTTATTTCTGGTTTCAGCATCGAAATGGAGACCCAGAAAATGAGGCCCTATCAAAGCAGATGTTTGAAGCTGCCAAAATTGCCTTCATTGAGGACCGTGACATTCTTGTCGAAGTGCACAAGGGTATGAAATATAAACGTAGCAAGAATATCAATCTTGGTATTGATGCGGGCTCAATGCGTTTTCGCAAAATGATTGAGAAAAGGATTGCCTCCGCGAGAAACGGGGCTTAGCGCATACCAGTCGTTATCTTGTCGAAATAGACGGTTATCATGTCGCCGTAGCTTCGCTCAACCGCGGTAAGGTAGCCTCCAGGCCAGCGCAAAACCAAACCTCGGATCCCAAAAAATTCGGTAAAGGTGGCTCCATCATTTGGGAAATTTTTTTGCCGCGTGTTCAGCGGACTTGCAATTGCCAGAATGTCGTCGGCATGGTCTCCGGTGACAGTAAATAATGTATAGGCATCGCTGACATGGACAATGCGACAATCAAAGGCTAAATTTTGAGGCTGGAGCCTCTTTAATAGCTGATCTTCCATCTCAACAGGGGCTAGCAATAGCCAATGGTTCTTTCCAATCCAGCAAAGATGCTGGCCTTTCTTTGAATGTGCTGTGTTTGGGCTTAGGGGTAATGATAGGCCAACATCAGCTATCCGTTTTGCCACCACCCTGACATCGCCCTTTATGTCGAAGATCGCCCACATAGCCTGTTTCTTGATAGTTGCTTGATACCCCATATCTATCCCCGCAGTCTCTTACCCTTTGGATCATAGAAACAAGGTTTTGTAACAACAGCCTCTATGACTCTCTCCCGATCACGGATGCTGATTGTCTCGCCAATTCGCGCGCGACCATTGGTCAAAAGCCCAAGTGCGATGATCTGTTTATTGACCACACTCCAGACGCAGGCCGACACAAATCCTTCGCTTGCCGCACGATCACCATTCGGGGTTACGGGTGCACCCTCGGGGACAAGCTCACCGCCTGTTTTGGGGATCAGACCAACGAGCTCACGGCGCGGCTTGCCTGAAGATCTGCGAATATCGACCGAACGGCGGCCAATGGCATGCGTCTTAGTTCGGGACATTATCCAATCCATACCCAAATCATAGGGGTCTGCAGTCTCATCAACTTCATGCCCGAGCGATAGGAACCCTTTTTCAACGCGGAGCACATGGCTGGTTTCCGAGCCAACTGGCACAATTCCAAAAGGAGCGCCAATTTCCATGATACGTCGCCACATCGCTTCGGCATGACGCGGCCAGACATTTATCTCAAAGCTGACCTCGCCGGTAAAGCTGACGCGGCAGATGCGTGCTGGCGTGCCGGCAACAATTGCCTCTCGCATGGCCATAAAAGGGAACGCGTCATTGCCTATGTCGATTGAGACGCCAAGCGCTTCCAGAACATCACGTGCTTTTGGTCCGCAAATGGTGGCATTACACCATTGCGAGGTGACCGGCGTGATCCAGACCTGCCAGCTCTCACATTCGATCTGCAACAAATATTCCATATGGCGAAAGACAACATCGGCAAAGCCAGTTGATGTCGACATAAGATAATGATTTTCGGCAAGCTTAAAGGTAACGCCATCATCAAGGATCATGCCATCGTCACTCAGCATGATGCCATAACGCCCCATGCCAATTTCCAGATCGGCAAAGTCATTCGTGTAAAGTAGATCAATAAACGCCGCTGCGTCGCGCCCGCTTATGTCAAATTTGCCAAGCGGCGAGCCATCATAAACACCAACAGCATAGCGCACAGCCTCAGCTTCGGCATTGATTGCATCCTGCATGTTGCCGCCAACAATCGGGAAATAGCCTGGGCGTTGCCAGCGTGCGCCAGCCTCGTACATAACCGCACCCTGGTCCTTGTTCCACTGGGTTATTGGAGTATGCCGAAAGGGCAGCACTGTCGCGCCATTTCGCTGCCCAGCAATTGATCCAAAATCAACCGGGGTGAAGGGCGAACGAAAAGTTGTTGTGCCAATTTCATCTGGTCTTTTGTTGCAGGCCATGGCGATATTGCCGATCACATTGATATTGCCGATTTTGCCCTGATCAATGCCCATGCCGGCAGTTGTATATCTCTTTACATGCTCGACAGTGTCAAAGCCTTCACGCATGGCAAGGCCAATATCATCAAGCGTGACATCATTCTGAATATCTACAAACGCCTTATCACCCGGCTTCATGCCATCAACATGCCATAGAGGTTGCAAATGGTAATCGGGTGAGGTGGTGCATGAAGGCAAAGAAAAGGCTGGGGGTTTAAAATTATCTTCACTAAGGCAGGTGGTAACCGTGCTGAGTGTGTTTGCCATTGCCAAAGCTAAATTCATTTTGCCGGCCGCTGCACCAACACATGCTAGCCTCTGCATTGCCTTATCAGGAACAAAACTTGCCAGCGCATCATCATAGGCAAGGGTGCCGCGTGCCTGTGAGAATAGGTGCACAGCTGGATTCCATCCGCCAGATACCGCCAGAAGATCACAATCAACTCGCTTTATGCTGCCATCTGCAGCGCGAATGCTGACCGCGCGCAGATGTTTGCCGCCATGCGCCGCCTTTAATTGATTTGCGGCATAGAGCGGGATTTCCAGTCCGTCCTTTTCCGCACCAATTTCTTCGAATGAGCGACTGTCAATAATGCCGGCGATCATTTTGCCTGCGGCCTGTAAATCATGGGCCAGAGAATAGGCACTGCTATTATTTGTAAAGATCATGGCCTGGCGACCGGGTATCACGCCGAATTCATGGTAATAGATTTGCACCGCCGATGCTAGCATGACGCCTGGCAGGTCATTATTAGCGAAAACGAGATTGCGCTCAATTGCACCCGTTGCAAGGATGACCCTTCCAGCACGGGCTTTCCAACCCCGTTGAAATACATGCGTTTCGGCGGGGCTGCGCTCTGTCACCATCAGCAGATTATCCTCACGGTAGCCCCATGCGGTTGCATCTTGCAGGCGGGTAACTTCCGGATTAGCGTCAAGCTCGGCACAAACCGCCTCAGCCCATTCTATTACTGGCCGTCCGTCAATTTTGCTCTGGCTTGACCGCAGGCAGCCTCCAGGATGAGGGTGGTCATCGACAATCATCACACGTGCACCGCTGCGGCTGGCAATCAGCGCCGCCAGTAACCCCGATGAGCCGGCTCCCACAACAAGAACATCTCCATGCCAATAACGCGTCTCAAAATGCTGATACGGGATTTGGTCGCCAGGTGCTGCCGCAAGGCCAGCCGCTCGCCGAATTGACGGTTCAAACAAATGCCAGTTTGGCCACATGAAGGTCTTATAATAAAATCCTGCCGGCAAAAGTCGTGTGAACAGCTGGTTGATACTCATCAGGTCGAAATTGGGTGAAGGCCAGCAATTGACCGATTTTGCCTTCAGGCCCTGTCGCAGTTGCACCGTCGTTGCCGCATGGTTTCCACCTGCATCCGCGCCAAGCAGTTCGACAAGGCATGAAGGCTCCTCAACACTGGCGCCCATGATGCCGCGTGGGCGATGATATTTGAATGAACGAGCGTTTAGGAACACGCCATTTGCCAAAAGGGCCGAGGCAAGCGTATCTCCTTTATATCCAGAATAGCGCTTGCCGTTGAATTCAAATTCAACACAGCTGTTGCGGTCGATCCGGCCGCCTGTTTTCTGCCGAAAGGGATTGTGCGTCATGCGCTGTCCTCATCTGGCATCTTGATCTGATGGGTGACTGTGTGGCGTTTGATCGTGAAATATTTGCCGCACCCCTTTACGTGCCACCATTTTTCCTCGACATAGCCGACCGGATTTACCGGCACGGTCAACCAATTGATCCATTCACTGTCTGTGACATCGGAGCTCGGTCGTGCTGGCTTTGTGGGGCCAGTATTCAGGAATTCTGTCTCATCGCGCTGTCCACAAAACGGGCAAGGTAGAGTTAGCATGATCTGGCCTTTCTTATCTGGCAGTTGTCGTTCCGGATTCCACGATGAAATCAAGGTGATGAAAACGATCAAGAGTGAAGGGGGCGGCAGCTTGATGCGGTTGCCCAGTGGCAATCAGATGGGCGAGCGTATAGCCCCCAGCTGGCACAGCCTTGAACCCTCCCCACCATCCGCAGGACACAAACAAACCGGAAATATCAGTTGCAGAAATGATGGGCGAGGCGTCATGCGCAATGTCTAGAACTCCTCCCCATTGTCGCAGCAGCTTCAAACGCCTGAATGCCGGAAATAACTCCAGCATAGTGACGACCGCATCTTCAAAGACACTCTGTTTCATGTCTCGGCGGAATGATTGACCGGCATCGGGCGCACCGCCAATGACTAGCTCGCCTTTATCGGATTGATTGAGGTAGACGCCGAGATCAGGACAGTTGACGATCACGTCAATTAACGGCTTTACCGGCTCTGAAACAAAAGCCGCCAGATTGAAGGATTTGACCGGCAGAGACAGGCCGGCGGTCTCGGTGATCGTTGTTGTATGTCCAGAAACCACTACGGCCACCTTATCCGCCAAGACGGTCCCACGGTTTGTCTCAACGCCCTTGATTTGTCCATCCTTGTCTCGAAGTAGGCTTTTCACCTCAGTTTGCTGGTGAATTTCAACCCCGCGTGCACTGGCGGAGCGCGCGTAGCCCCAGGCAACACCATCATGCCGGCACACCGCTGCTTCCTCATGCACCATTGCTCCAATTATTGGCAGTCGTGAGTCTGGGCCACCACCGGTCAGCGCTGGTACCCGGCGGCGCAGTTCGCCTACATCAATCGGTGTATAGCTTGATCCGTGAAGGTAGCCATTCATCATGCGGCGGCGGATTTCCCGCATTTTGGGATAGGTTTGAATGACATCAATCATACTCCGTTTGGAATACATCAGATTGAAGTTCAGCTCCTTTGCCAGCCCCTCAAACAAGGAAACGCTTTTGACAAAAAACGGAATGCTCTCATCGCGCAGGTAATTGGAACGGATTGTGACCGTGTTGCGGGCGATATTGCCGCCTCCAAGCCACCCTTTTTCCAGAACAGCAACACTACTAATGCCATGGTTTTTGGCAAGATAATAGGCGCAAGCGAGGCCATGTCCGCCCGCGCCAATGATCAAGACGTCATATTTCTTAGCAAGTGGTGGGTTTTGCCAATAGCGCGTCCATTTCTGGTGATGGCTAAGGGCATTCCAGGCAAGGCTGAACGCGGAAAACCTAGACATTAAACAATACCCCTGACGTGCATAAACACCAAAACCGTTTTGCTTAGTTTATTGCTAGAACGAATCTCCCAAGCCAATCTCGCCAATTGGTGCAGCAAAGGCAATGGCAAGTTCGGGGCACTCTCGCAGAACGACCATAGTCTGGGCAAAGCGTTCGGGATGCAATCGTCCATTTTCCCATAGGGCGACACCATCGATGGTGATGGTAGGATCAATGACCATCCAGCAGATTTCGCCAGGTGGTCCCAACCCGCAAGTATGAAAATGAAGGACCCTTGGATTAGAGAACACTGTCTGTGACCATCGTTCGGGATCTGCAGATGCAGACATATCATACCCCATCAATGGGTGAATGCCCGCATGCCATGAATCGATGTTGAACGCGTTCAATCCGAACTGTGCAGCAACCTGCTGGTGGTGCCCTTTGACGGCCGTAACAAGATCGGCTGGACCTGTAATGTCGACCATGCGGGTGCCGTCAATCCGCGCAGTCACAATTTTAGGAAGCTCCAGATAGGCTGGCTCGTATACTTTTGAGCCTGCAGAGGTCAAAAAACGTGAGAGCTTGACCACACCAGTGAACCCTTTCGCAAGCACAGGCTTTGGCACGCCCATTGGATAGCGACTAACAACCACCTCATTACCTTCAGTTAAGCTTTCTCCTGGTGATCCCTCGATATTTGTGCCAAGTGGGCAGGTGATTCGGATGTTATGCGCGCCAAGCGTAATCTTATCAATAGCGTCTTTTAGTGCAACCATCGCACGGTGAGTTAGCAGACCATATCCGCTTGAGAGCATGGCAGCATTTCTCGTGTAGCACATAACCGCGCAAAATCGACCACTCTGAGACATAAAGCTATATTGTGACTTAAAACGGCCTTGATCTCCTATGCGCGCGAAGAATATCGCGTCGTCTACCGTGTCAATAGCTTCTTGCACAACAGGAAGAGCGTCATTTTCTGGTGCGCCAACCATCAATGTTTTGACTATTGCGCCCATTTCTCTAAGTAAGCTTGCAACACTTGCCGGAGCAGCGGCATCGTACCAGCCAAGCTTTGGGTCTTCTGCTACGATAAGAATCTCTTTGCCAACGACATCTCCAAGGCAGCCTTCAATAAGATTTAGGGCTCCTAATTTTAGCAGATCATCGTTCACACACCCGTTTGTTTCAGCAGGCCCCCAGCTCTTCGCTTGTGATTTGATCATGATTATTCTCCCCCAATTTAGAATAAACTTGATTCTGTCTCAGATCGCCGCTGCTCACCGACTTTTCAAATTGGTATTAAATTAGGCCAACGATGTTGACAAAGCTGCAGCTTTTGGCGTTATAGCTTCATAAATTGAGTGTCCTTTCGAATTTTTCTCTGCTCGATCGAATCATAACAAAATTGAAGAAACTTCATTTGAAAATGTGCTTTCTGTTATGGTTTGTCAATAGGCGTTTTGACGCTTCAGCGCGACATGTACAGCAGTGTTTTCAACAGCCTGCTAATGCTCAAAAGTGATAATTTGAGGTAAGAACGCCCATCAAGATCAGGTGCTATTTCCTGATACGGGGAGAAAAGGCCAGAAACGATCAACCGCATAAAATCAGATTTTTATCACGCAGGAAAACTTGAGAATTGTTCAGCATTAATCGTTTACCACCGTAGGTAAAACAACGGCCTCAATAATGTTTTATTTGGGTTAGATTTTTCAGCTAGCAAACCTTGGCCTCCAAATTGCGGAACCGGCTAGCCATGAGTGGCTTTTTTGGTTAACCAGCGATAATAAACACAGGGTTATTCTGAGTAAAAACCAACGATATCCCCTGCCGTTGTAACACCAAGACCATTTAAGCTGCGGTTCACGTAGTTAAAATAACATATGATCTGATTGGCTTCGAGAATTTGACCATCATCCAGCCCCTCTTCGCGCAGCGCGGACACGTCACTTTCTTCCATAAGACCCGGTGTTACTGTTAGCTTTTCCGCGTAACGTAATAACGCCAACTCTGCACCGTTAAACGCTGCTTCTGGACTTCTTGTGGCAATAGCGGCCTCAATTTCACTTGCGCGCTCTGCATCATTAATCAGATGCGCCGCGTTTTTCCAGTGATTGGCATATGAATAATCACACTCATTCAAGACCGAGACGTAGGAACTGATTACCTCCTGAAGCCAGGTCGGCAGGGTGTTCGCTGGATCGTGCAGCGCCGCACGATAGAGAACGCAATGTCCATGCATGGTATTTGGCCTATGTGAATGAACGCGCATCACATTATCAACAGTGCCATGTGGTGTGCGCGCCACCTCCAATGCCGCCCGCAAATCAGGGCTGGCATTCTCATCTGAAATCATGGAAATCCATGCTGACATCTCTGCTAACTCCGACTGTGTGATCAATCTGCGCCGAGCGTGGACGCTCACGTATCCGCTGAGGATGATACCAGTGCATCACCTCTGTCAACCAACTCGAAAACTGAGACAAAAGATCCTTATGCTCCGGTGCCGAGGGTTTCCTCCAACTTTAGCCATGCGCCCCGTAATGCGCAGAGATCATTTGTGTGATGGTACGGATGATTCGCTGGTTGGCGTCAAGCGGTTGCAGAATTTGCTCGTCAATCACACTGTAATTTCCAGTGTTTGACTGCGAATAATCCTCGGCTTCGGCCAAGTCGTCCCTAGATGAAGCCGCATAACCGACGGTAAATGCTGACTGGATGATTTCTATGGCTGTTTCGAAATCAAGGCGCAGTCCGAGTGCAAGGATGTCAGCATTACTATATTGGTTACTCTCACCAAGATTGGGCGTCTGGCAGATCAAGGTCAGGCTGTCGATAATCACTGCGATACGGATAGCATGTAGCAAATCAAGTGTACTGCGGTCGTCGCCAGTAATGCGAATGCTGCCATCCCCAATCCGTTCAACCAGCCGGTATAGATCGACAAGGTCATCTCTCAGCCGCCAGACTGTGTGCCTGATCCCCGCCGCCTGCGTATCATTTTGCAGATGCTGTCCGAGCTTACGGAAAGCACGCTGATTTTTATATTGCTTGCCGTGATAGGCACGATTGACCCAGAAACCGGCGTCAATCATCCGGCAATAGGCCAGCACAGTATTAAGCGAGCCCAGAGATTTTGCTGTCCTTACATGGCTAAGACATTGCTGCAAGCGGGGTGAGCGTTGATAGATTTCAAGGAAATGTTCGCTGTTGATATAGGCTGCGCTACCCATTCCCGAGATGACATTCGCCAAAAATCCTAGCTGTTGCAAAATCGCATTATGAGGGATTGCCCGCATTTTTGATGGATCTCTGCGCTCATTTCCGGCTTGGACAACGCGTTTCGTTGGGCGTGATCCGGTTTTTGGCAGCAGGTTGTTGGAAAACATGTCTAATAGATCGGAATAGGAGGCATCAGCGAAAAGGGTTTCATGCCAGCTCTTGAGTGAGAGGAATAAGTCCAATGAAAAGTCAGTTTGGTGGTAGAATGGGTCGGCTAGCCACGCTGGCGAGGCAGCTGCCATTTCTGCGGCAAAAATACCGCTGATCGTTGCTTGTGCCAGTGCTGGTGTGCCAAAAAGCCGATAGCCATCACCGCCCTGAAAGCTAGACTGGTGATAGAGTGGCACACCTATCTCTGCTACCTTGGCGCGTACGAAGGGTGTCATGATGAAATGCTGCCTATCCGCCATTGTTGATTGTGCACCACCGCGGCCAAGCGACTCACCATGAGTATTAAAAAACAGCAGAGTAATCTCATCTCGAAGACGGCTTTTCAGACATTGAGCAATTTTAATCTGCAATCTCTCGATCGCCATATTGGCGGCGATCTGACCAATGAAGCGTCCAGCGTCAGAAAATCCTGTCTGGATGGCAAGTCTGCCGCGACGCCTTACGTAATCGACATAGGGTTGATGTGTTAAAAGCTGGTCAATCACCTGTTCACCGTGCTCCAAACCATAATTAGTCTCGAACAGCGGTGAAATATCTAGCTTGTCGGCAATTCCAAGCTTGTGTGCAAGATAGAGCGCTGACATTAAAGTCAGCGGTTTCTCGCATTCGGCGATCAGCAGGCGGATCGGCTGATCGCAATCAATATGTTTGAGGAACTGTGTTGCTAGCATCAGCTGCCGCCGAGCAGTCGCGCTTTCATTATCTAGATTTTTGAAATTAATCTGCCAAGGTGGCTCACTTGCGATGCGCGATGACAGTCGGTCAATAAGGCTGCGTGACGATAACATTCCGTCGCTGACGGAGATACCGCGCCCATCAACTGGCCGCATAGCATTACGCAACTGCACCGCGTTGATTCGCAAATGCACTTCGGCCATACCAAAACCATGTGTCCTGACATCGGAAGCGATTACCATCAGCTCCCTTGCTTCAGCATCATCGTCAAGGCTGTTGGCAATAGTATGGATTTCATCAGCAATCGCGACGCTGGATGTCAGTTTGTTCTCGCGCTCTGTTAGTGCATTGACAGTTGTGGCAAAGTTATCTTGAGCCGCGCCAAGTCTTTCAAAACGGGCTATATCGTCTCTGGTAGCTGACAGTTCAGCATCAAGTTTTTCGCTAACTTGCATGATAGCAGGAATTCCAGTTGTTCTTAGCGCCGCAAGATAGATATCGAGCGCCTGTGCTTTTTCTGTAAGCCGCAGTCGGAAACTGTCCGCCCAGCTGATATCGGATCGACCATCAAGGTCATAGCCAACCCAAGTCGAAACCCCCAGCATTTGTGGCAAGCTAGTACGCCAATTATTTGGCTGGTGTTCCTGGCGCTGCTGAAGGATTGCGGCGTTCAAATCGCAAATGGCGCGTCTTGCGTTGCAGATTGCCCCCATCGCCTCTGCATGCTCATCGTCTAATGTAACCTCTTTTCTCTGGTCATAGGGTTGGTCCGGCATCTGCGCTTTGTCGGCTCCAACATCGCTGCACAAGGCCATTGACACATCATGGCGCAGGGCAAATACCGGATGCGCGGTGAAAACCGCGCGGTAGACCGGCTGGGTGATGTCGTGATCGCCTAAATTCGGTAGCGGCGTAGGATTGTTGGCAACGCCGGTTTGAAGGCGCAGATGCTGGCGTTGACGGGCCCAAAGATCGCAACTTATCTGCTCCAGGGTGGCATCAAGATCATTTCGGTCAATTTCGCCAGCGTAAAGCTGCTCGCAGATAATGTCTGCCAATGCAGCCACTGGATTTATGTCGCTGATCCGCATTCCCTGTTCGCGGAAATCAATCAGATGGGAAAGCCAGTTTTTTCTCAGTTGAGCCATAAAGCTTTGCCCGGGGTTGTTCCATTGACTTGAAAGTTAACTTAATTGATGAGATGACGCGCATCAGTGTGGTTAAATGCAAGCGTTCACGGGGTTTTGTGCAGTTTTTTGCCTATAGCAATGCTGGGCAAATATCACATAATCGTAACTCGGGTCGATTCACATATAAACACAAGATGAACATATATTTCTGCAAGGTTTAGTCGGGCGGGCCCATTTTGGCAAGGCCTGCCCTCTTAAAACGACTGTATTGGTGCTTTCTGATCCATTGACTTTCAAGGTTATCGTTGCAAACTGCGTTTTGACTTGTGAACGGTCTGTTATTTTTTGTTTGGCTTGAACGTGGATGGACTGCAGGATAATTGTTAGTGTCATTCAGATGACCGATTAGGCGCGTTAGCCTTTTTGGTAGTGAAGTTTAGTCAACAAGGATGAGAATCCATGCGCACGGTTATCAAGACCCTAATCAGCATGTTATTAATTACTTTTGCCGCTGTTGGACTGTTTGTATTCGGACTCCACGAATAATAGAACGTTACATCAAGCAGGTTGTGAAATAAAAGCGAATGTGCAGCAATGAAGAAGATGCTCCCCTGACCGAACATCTGCTCGAGCAATTTGCCGGTTGGTATCTGATTTCTGTGATGGCGGTGCGAGCGTTGGAACATGCCAGGTCACTCCATGCTAGACGTAAAGGAGGCCAGTCTGACGTGTCATCAGCCAAACCCTGAACCACCATTGTCGTGACTTACCGCAAAGACATGGTGGGGAGTCTTCAATACTCTTTGCCAAAGCGCATGAATTACGAGACATTCTGAATGTTGAATTATGTAACGCATCTTGAATGTTCTGTCTCAACTGAACACTGTTCCACCGCCCAGATCCTTAGACTGTACAAAGCTGGCCGGTCTCTTCTTGTCTGTTAGTAACTTGACGTGATGAGAAATGAGGCCAGGAAGCAGAATATTGCCACCTTAACCACCAATTGTTTCTGGCGCTTTACACCAACATGCAGGTGACAAAGCCGGATCAGCCTCGGTGAGGTGGCCACATCCCTAATGCCACTGACCTCCAGTGTGACCATGCTCGGTGGTGTCTCTGGCAACATTATCGTCAAGGACGAGGGAAGGTTGCCGACAGGCTCCTTCAAGCTGAGCAGCCTCGCCCTTGCTGTCAAAGATGATCAAATTTTGCAGATCCATAACGACATTGCCCGTGAGGGTGGCATTCTGCTTTACCCACAGGGTAAGGTGCTAGCTGCCGCCTATCAGTTGGCCATGAAATGGGGATGGTCAAAAGTGATGATACTGTAATTCTTTTCAATTGTGTAACAAAGCTAAAATATCTGATGCCGCCCGTTGCCGGGACGCCGGAAAATGACCGGCCGAATGACTACGTGTTGTTACCGTCTTATCAAAAAAATCGAATAGCATCTGGTGATTTGTGGACGTAGCACCTATTTCATCGTTCATGCAGAATTATGTTTTAGAAGAGATGCCAGATTTGACCTCACTTGCCACGCGGTTTGATAACCGTGCAGAGCTGGCAGCATATGTTGCCAACCTCTCAAATCTCCCACCACCAGCTGATCTAAGCCCGATCATTGGTGGTAGGGCGGCAGCGCTGTCTACGCTTGCGGCGATCAATCCAGTTCAATACTCTGATACCCGCAACCATCTGGACGGTGCTGTTACCAGGCTGTCTGCCTATATCCGGCACGGGGTGCTGACCTTAGATGAAGTTCGCAATCATGCGCTTGACGCTGTGGCAACACCGAAGCAGGCAGAAAAATTTATTCAGGAATTGGCCTGGCGTGACTATTGGCAACGGCTTTACAAAGCCAGCCCTGAAGCCATCTGGGTCGATATTGAAGCCTATAAGACCGGCTTTGTCGCCAGTGACTATGCAGATGATCTGCCCGCTGACATTGCGCGGGGTGAAACCGGCGTTGCCTGTATCGACGCTTTTATCTCTATTTTGCTCGAAACCGGATATCTGCACAATCATGCGCGTATGTATGTTGCTGCCTATGTCGTGCACTGGCGGCAGATCAAATGGCAGACCGGTGCCAAGTGGTTTCTGCAGAACCTCATTGATGGCGATCCAGCAAGCAATAATCTGTCATGGCAATGGATTGCCAGTACCTTTGCCAACAAGCCCTATTTCTTCAATCTGGAAAATGTAGCGCGTTATTCTGGACCGAATATTAATGTGTCTGTAACTGACAATCTGCCGCTTGCAAATTCCTATGAGCGGCTAGCGGAACTGCTGTTTCCAAACCTTACCAGCGCGGTAGCATCGTGATGGCGGGGTTGATCTGGCTGCATGAAGAGGCGCTGCGCGCTGACCATCCAGTTTTTGCTGCTGTTCCAGGGGCAAAAGCTTTGTTTTGTTGGGATATTGATTATATGGCGGCAGCTGACATCGGTTTGCGGCGACAGATCTTCATATATGAAACCCTGCTCGACCTCGATGTAAAGATCATTCGGGGGGCCGCCTCAAAGGTGCTGCCGTTGGTGGCGCAACGCGTTCAGGCCACGCGGCTTTGTGTTCCAGGTACGACAAACCCGTTGATCCGGCAAGAGTTATCTAATGTCAAGGCCGCGCTTACAGGTATTGCGGTGGAGTTGGTGTCCGATCGACCTTTTGTTCAGCTTGCGGATAAACCTGACCTTGGCCGGTTCTTCCGCTATTGGAAAAAGGCCCGAAAACAGGCGCTGCGCAGGGGTGGTGTGTAGGCAGCTGGCCCTGGCTTCTGCAAAAATCATTGCGGTTGCTGCCTGCTTTCCGATAAAGTCATTTCTTCATTAAACAAGTGCCAGGCTCTTATGACTGATATTCTTGCGCAACTTGAAGCCAAGCGCGATCTCGCCCGGCTGGGTGGTGGTCAAAAACGAATTGATAACCAACACAGCAAAGGTAAGTTGACTGCGCGTGAGCGCATTCACCTGCTCCTTGATGAAAATTCCTTTGAGGAATGGGATATGTTTGTCGAACATCGTTGCCATGATTTCGGCATGGAAGAAGCTAGAGTACCAGGCGATGGTGTCGTTACTGGTTATGGCACAATCGCTGGAAGACCAGCCTTTGTCTACAGTCAGGATTTTACCGTCCTTGGTGGTTCGCTGTCGGAGACGCATGCGGCAAAAATCTGCAAGATTATGGATCAGGCGATCAAGACCGGTATCCCGCTCATTGGCCTGAATGACTCTGGCGGTGCGCGCATTCAAGGGGGTGTCGCCTCGCTTGGTGGCTATGCCGAGGTCTTCCAACGTAATGTTCTAGCATCTGGCGTGGTGCCGCAGATTTCGCTGGTTATGGGGCCATGTGCTGGCGGTGCTGTCTATTCGCCGGCGATCACCGATTTCATTTTCATGGTCGAGGGGTCGAGCTATATGTTTGTCACCGGGCCGGATGTGGTAAAGACGGTCACTCATGAGGATCTGACGGCCGAGGAGCTGGGAGGCGCAAAAATGCACAGCTGCATCTCGGGTGTGGCGCATGGCGCTTTTGCCAATGATGTCGAAATGCTTATGCAGACAAGAGCCTTGATGTCATATCTGCCGATGTCCAGCCGCGAGGATGCACCCAGCGTGCCGTGCCATGATCCCATTGACAGGCCATCGGTGGTTCTGGACCAGATCATTCCGGATAACCCAAATACGCCCTATGATATGCGTCAGGTAATTCTACAGATTGTGGATAATGCTGAATTCTTCGAAATTCACCGTGATTTTGCCGCCAACATTATCGTCGGTTTTGGTCGTGTTGATGGCCAGAGCGTTGGTGTCGTAGCTAATCAACCTATGGTTTTGGCTGGTTGCCTTGATATCAATGCGTCGCGCAAGGCGGCGAGGTTTGCCCGTTTCTGCGATGCCTTCAACATCCCAATACTCACGCTGGTCGATGTTCCCGGTTTCATGCCGGGTCTAGCCCAGGAAACAGGTGGTATCATCTCACAGGGCGCAAAGTTGTTGTATGCCTATGCCGAAGCAACAGTGCCAAAGGTTACAGTAATCACTCGCAAAGCCTATGGCGGTGCCTATGATGTGATGGCGTCGAAACATCTGCGCGGCGATGTCAACTATGCATGGCCGAGCGCTGAGATTGCGGTAATGGGGCCAGAGGGTGCGGCGCGGATCATTTTTCGTGATGCGGCGGCAGATCCGGACCAGCTTACCGCCAAGACTAATGAATATCGGGAAAAATTCGCCAATCCATTTGTCGCTGCTAGCAGGGGCTATCTTGATGACATTATCATGCCGCGCAATACGAGGCGTCGGATTGCCCGCGCTCTAGTGATGCTGGCGGATAAAGAGCTCAAAAATCCACCGCGCAAGCATGATAATTTACCACTTTAATGACCAATTGTTTAGTCTTGGAATTTGTCTCAGGTATCGTTGATGTTCTCTAAAATCCTCATTGCCAACCGCGGTGAAATTGCCTGTCGGATTATGCGCACGGCAAAATCAATGGGTATTGCAACTGTCGCTGTCTATTCAGATGCCGATGCAGGAACGCCGCATATGATGATGGCTGACGAAGCCGTGAATATAGGCGGCGCTGCGTCAGCGGATTCCTATCTGCGCGCTGAACGGATTATCAGGGCAGCGCAGGATACGGGTGCCGAGGCAATTCATCCGGGCTTTGGGTTTCTCTCTGAAAATGCTGATTTTGTCGAGGCGGTTGAGGCTGCTGGTTTGGTGTTTATCGGTCCGGGAGCGCACGCCATTCAGGTAATGGGAGACAAGATTGAGTCAAAAGCCCTTGCCAGTAGTGTCGGCGTTTCAACCGTGCCTGGAACCAACGGCGCCGTCAGGGATGTCGATGAGGCCCTAGTTGCAGCCAACTCCATTGGCTTTCCTGTCATGGTTAAAGCGTCAGCGGGTGGTGGTGGCAAGGGCATGCGCGTAGTTGAAACGCCTGAGGCACTCGCCGACGGCATGCGTGCGGCGATGACCGAGGCGCAGAATGCGTTTGGTGACAGCCGGGTGTTTGTCGAGAAATTTGTTGTCCAGCCACGTCACATTGAAATTCAGATTCTCGCCGACCAGCATGGGAATATCATTTTCCTCGGTGAGCGCGAATGCTCGATTCAGCGCCGCCATCAAAAGGTCATCGAGGAAGCACCAAGCATCTTCATTTCGCCTGAAACAAGGGCCGCAATGGGGGCGCAGGCCGTTGAGCTGGCGCGGGCTGTCAATTACCGGTCAGCGGGAACGGTCGAATTCATTGTTGGTGCAGATCAGGATTTTTATTTTCTTGAGATGAACACGCGGTTGCAGGTTGAACATCCAGTGACTGAAATGGTTTATGGGCTGGATCTGGTCGAGTGGATGATCCGCATTGCTGTTGGTGAGACACTTGCTGTCAAACAGACTGATTTAGTGCCGAGGGGCTGGGCTGTAGAGGCCCGCCTTTATGCCGAAGACCCGGAGCGCGGGTTTCTGCCATCAATCGGCCAGTTGACGCGCTATCGCGAGCCGGTTGGTGATGGTGTGCGCGTTGACTCGGGTGTTGCTGAAGGCGATGCCATTTCGATGTTTTATGACCCGATGATCTCAAAACTCATTGCCGTAGCACCTACCAGGGCTGAGGCGATTGCCCGCCTACATCTAGCGCTTGATCATTACGAAATTGACGGCGTTGCCAGCAATCGGCAGTTCCTATCGGCGGTTCTGGAAAATGACGCTTTTAAGGCTGGTACTATCACCACCGGGTTTATTGACACAGAATTCAATGGTGGTTTTATGGCTGCGATGCCAGAGGGGAAAAAACGCGCACAGCTGCTAGCGCTAGGTACAGCGATTGTCGCTGGCCAGATGGCTGAGCGCAGTCATGCCAATCCGGACCGCGATTTCGTTGCCATTGACCAAGTTGGCAATCGAGCTGAAACAAGCTGGCAGCAGGATTCAAACGGTCAGGTATCGGTCGTGGTTGATGGTAGAAAACAGAACATTTTTGGCAGAGTGATAGCGCCTATTAGTCTGTTTGACGGCACTATTAACGAAGTGCCACTTGCCATTCAGGTGCGACATTCCGGGCACCATGTAAGCCTGTCAATCGGCTCGGCGCGCCTATCACTGTCAATTCTGCCAAAACGTTTTGCAACTATGCTGGATTACATGCCGGTGGCAAGTAGCGGCACCGGCGCTGATGAAATTTGTGCTCCGATGCCTGGCCAATTGACAAGATTACTGGTGGCGGTAGGCGATGATGTTCTGCCCGGACAGGATGTCGTGATCATTGAGGCAATGAAGATGGAAAATGTGCTGAAGTCGGAAGCGAAGGGCTACGTAAGCAAGGTGCATGTTGCTGAGGGTGACAATTTGAATGTTGATGATTTGATCCTGTCAATCGATCTGGCAGACCAGAGCTAGCTTGCCTAGTTGCTATTTAGTGTGGTCATCAGCCAGCATTTCCTCGATCAGCGTTGCGACATAGTTTGCACCGGGAACGAGGATTTCGTCATTGAAATCATAATCTGTGGCGTGCAGCGGGCGCCCATTGGCTCCTGAAGTTCCGTTGCCGATAAGCATGAAGCAGCCGGGGGCAGCATTGCACATATGGGCAAAATCCTCCGAGAATAACATGGGATTACAATCCGCATTCACCTTATTGGCACCAGCAGATAGCCGAGCGGCATGCGCTGCGGCGGCAACGGCATCCAGATCATTTTGAATGGCTGGAAATACCGTCTCATATGCAATGGTGATGTTGACATCATGCGCCCAAGCGATGCCGTTTGCAATCTGCCGCATGTGGGCCTCGATGGCCGCGTTGGTAGCTGGCGTTAGCGCGCGCGCGTCGCCCTTTAAAGTGGCGGTGCCGGGCAGGAAATTGCGTCGTCCATTGGTTATAAATTCGGTCACAGAGACCACGCCATGCTGGGCTGGGTCCAGCTTGCGGGCAACGATGTTTTGTAACGCCGACACTAGTTCTGCGCCTACGAGAATAGCATCAACACCCATATGTGGCATTGCCGAGTGACCACCACGCGCGGTGATGGTGATCTCGAATAGCGCCTCACTAGCCGTCATTGCGCCAATGCGGGTGGCAAAATGACCGGTCTCCATACCGGGGATGTTGTGCATGGCGAATACAGCGTCGGCGTTGAACCTGGTGAACAGCCCTTCATCAATCATTGCCTTAGCGCCAAAGCCGTTCTCCTCATTGGGCTGAAAGATGAAAATTGCTCGCCCGTTGAAATCACCGGCCTCAGCGAGATATTTGGCCGCTCCAAGCAGCATGCTTGTATGTCCGTCATGACCACAGGCGTGCATCACGCCATCATGTATGGATTTATGGTCGCAATCACCTGTTTCACCGAGGGGTAACGCATCCATATCAGCCCTAAATGCAACACTGCCGATGCCATTTCCGCGCTGCAGAGTCCCTACGACGCCTGTGCCACCAATTTTTTCATGTACCTCAAGTCCAAAGGATGTGAGCAGCTTGGCAACCATCTTTGCTGTTCTCTCCTCTTGAAACCCAAGTTCAGGATGGCGGTGAAAATCATGTCGCCATGCGGTCATTTCTGCTTTAAGCGCGTCACATTTCATTAGGCTATCCTTCTTGTGTTGGCGGCATCCTCGCGGATCATGTCTGCAGCCTTTTCTGCGATCATGATGGTGGGTGCGTTGGTGTTGCCCGAAACGAGTTCCGGCATGATTGAGGCATCTACAACGCGCAGACCAGTAATGCCGTGAACGCGCAGGCGCGCATCGACCACATCGCCCTGTTTTGGTGATGGTCCCATTCGGCAGGTTGATACCGGATGATAGAGCGTGACGCCCGTCTCCCGTGCATAGGCCAGCAATTCATCATCACTTTTAAGTTCGGCTCCGGGCTTCATTTCGTGGTTGACGAAGGGTGACATGATGTCGCTTTGCATGATGTCACGGGCAATGCGCATGCCAGCGACATGGACCCGTGCGTCCTCGGCGGTTGCTAGATAGTTTGGTCGGATCGTCGGCTTGGCGAAAGGATCGGCGGATTTGATGTGAACGCTCCCACGGCTTTCCGGCCGTAATTGACACGGGCCGAAGGTCATTCCAGGAAATTTGTCAAAAACGCGCT
>CACJUX010000036.1 GCA_902596655.1 uncultured SAR116 cluster alpha proteobacterium
CCAAGAAGAAATTGATCATCTTTCAAAAATGTATATGCGAGGAGACTTTCGTTCAACCGTTGAACGGGCACAAGCACTCATACAACAATTTCCTGAGGCTTTCGTTGTTTGGAATGTATTAGGGGCTGCCTTACAAAAGTTGGGACGAGACAAAGAGGCTTTAGGCGCCTTTAAACAGACAACTGACTTAAATCCAAATTTTGCTGATGGGTTTAATAATTTCGGCTTCCTTCTTCAAAACCAAGGTAATTTGGAACAAGCACTTGCCGCTTATGCCAAAGCGATTTCCATTGAATCAACCCACGCAGACGCCTATAACAACATGGGCATTGCCTTCAACGAACAAAGTAAATTTAATCAAGCAATACATGCGTTTGATAAGGCATTGTGTATTAGGCCTAAATACCCTCAAGCCCATTATAACAAAGGTATTGCCCTCAGCGAGCTGGGTAAATTGGTAGAGGCGATAGAGTCCTACTACAAAGCTCTTATAATCAAGCCTGATTATACCAAGGCCTTACACGCCATTGGTAATGCGCTTAAAGGGGTAACCTTTGAGCGACCGTTTCCTGGGCTACAAAAAATCATTTGCCTGCTTATTGATCAGAAAAACTTAGTGCGTCCTAAAGATGTTGCTAGTGCCGGGATCAGTCTCCTTAAATTTGAACCAAATCTGCAGAAACATTTACGTAAACTCGGAGTTAATAAAGCTGAGCAGTCACTTCAACAGACTATTTTAGAGCTTTCTCACTTGCCACTTTTGCTCAAACTAATGAATGTCTGCCCATTGGCTGATATAGAATTAGAGTCTCTGATGAGAGAAGTCAGGGCTGGAATTTTATCAAATCTATCCTCTTTTGTAGGCAATTCTGATTTTCTTGAATTCCAATCAGCATTGGCATCGCAATGTTTCATTAACGAATATGTTTACAGCCAAAATGAGGATGAAGAACAAGCAATTACTGCTTTGGAAAATTTAGTTCAGACGCATGTCAAAAAAGGTGAAAAACCAAGTCCACAAGCTATTTTATGCCTCGCATCCTACAAAGCGTTAAATGAATATGAATTGTCTAAATTCTTGATTGAACCAAAAGATTTTGATCGAGTTTTTATGCAGCAAGTCAATGAGCCAAAACTAGAAAATCAGCTCAAAAATAACATACCAAAGTTGAAAGGGATTACCGATAACATCTCTATGAAAGTTCAGGCACAATATGAATCTAATCCATATCCAAGGTGGGTGAATTTGGGGTTGCCATTACGCCCACATTCAATTTCTAAAATATTAGATTACTCTAAGATAAAGCTGTTTGATGTCAGCATATCGAAAGTCACAACTCCAAACATATTAGTGGCTGGTTGCGGCACAGGTCAGCACTCCATCGGCACAGCCGCGAGTTTTGAAAACTCAGAAGTTTTGGCAGTCGACCTAAGTCTATCTAGTTTAGCCTATGCTCAAAGAAAATCATTAGAGCTTGGAATTTCAAATATCAAATACATGCAGGCTGACCTTTTGCATCTACATAAATTAGATCTGCAATTTGATATTATTGAAAGCGCTGGAGTTTTGCATCATATGGAAAATCCTCTAAGGGGTTGGAAGGTACTTGTAGATTGTCTGAAAGATGGGGGATTGATGAAAATTGGGCTTTATAGTGAACTTGCCCGAAAACATATCACAGAGGTCCGAAGAGAAATTTACCAAACCGGTACCTGCCAATCCGATGCCGAAATGAAGTCTTTTAGAGACTTAGTGATTAACTCAAATCTAGAACATCATAATTATGTCAAGCTGTCGCCTGACTTTTATAGTTTAAGCACATTAAGAGATTTGATTTTTCATGTCCAAGAACACAGTTTTACCATTCCTAAACTAAAAAAGTGCTTGGCTGAACTAGGTTTGAAATTTTGTGGTTTCGAAAATAAACAAATTGTTCAAAATTTCAGCGACTCAAACCTTAAAAAAGACGATTTATACGACTTGGATAAGTGGCAAAAATTTGAGGAAGATAATCCAACAATATTTGGCAGAATGTATCAATTTTGGTGTCAAAAAATATCATAAAACCACAAACTTGGAATAATAACTAACTTTTCGATCGGGATATTGAGGTTGATAACGTAAATTCTGTCTATAGGACGAAGGTCAACCATCATTTTTATCGTAAATCTGGTTTCTATTACTTCTAAAGACGCGCGCTGAAGGCATTGCTGTCACATTATCCAAAGCCCCGCATCGTACTTGCCATGAAGACAAAGCAGTATCAGGATGCATTATGGCAGAGCCAAATCATATCCAGGAGACTGGATGACCAGTTGTTCCATATGTAAAAGGATGCGATAAGGTTGCAAATTGTTGAAGTCAAGCTGTTCCAGCAACCAAAGTATTAGCACCTCTGATGTCAGAGGTGACTTCATATTGGTCTCTCGTTTATCAGTACTCACACTTAGTGTTAGCGTTTAACAATGAAGCGTAGATACCTGTCATAACTATTTTCGACCTGTTAGCTGCTTCTGGCTCTTTATAGCTTTCCAATCACTCCTACGTCCAAATGTGCATTGAATATCTGGGCTATGAGAAAGCACCTAATCGCGGGTGCCATAAGCCGTTTTCAGTGATTATGCCGGTGATTAAATGCCTTGGAGTAACATCAAAAGCTGGGTTCAAGGCGTCTGTGCCGTTGGGACATATTTTCACGCTTACTATTTCGCCATTATCTAATTGTCCTTGCAAATTTGTGACCTCTTCCAAACCACGCTCCTCGATTGGTATTTCCGTTAGCCCATCGACAATGTCTGGGTCAATGGTTGATGTTGGCATTGCCGCGTAGAAAGGGATCCCATTCTCCCTCGCGGCCAGGGCTTTGAGATAAGTACCAATTTTGTTGCAGACATCTCCAGCTGAGGTTGTGCGGTCAGAACCAACGATGACCAAATCAACCATGCCATGCTGCATCAAATGGCCAGCAGCATTGTCAACGATCAACTTGTGTGGGACCCCATTATGCTGCAACTCCCAACAAGTCAGTGACGCACCCTGATTGCGAGGTCGGGTCTCATCCACCCAAACTTCGACATTTATACCACGTTCATGCGCTTCATAGATTGGAGCTGTTGCCGTGCCACGATCAACCGTAGCAAGCCAGCCTGCATTGCAATGTGTTAGAATTCTTATTGGTTCGCCAACTGGTTTGCTGCGCCCGATGTCTTCAATCAAGGCGACACCGTTCCGGCCTATCTGAATGTTTTTCTTCACATCCTCCTGCGACATCCTTTCGGCAAGATCTATGGCCACTCCCGGACGGTCTGCCGGAGGTAAACAGTCTAAGCATGCAACCACACGATCGACCGCCCATGATAGATTAACCGCGGTTGGACGCGCGCCTTTGAGTTTGCTAGACGCCAACGCAATATTCTCGTCTGACGAGTCTTCATTCATGGCCATGGCCATGCCATACGCCGCTGTCACACCAATAAGCGGTGCCCCCCGGACAATCATGTCACGAATGGCGAAGACAAATTCATCGACTGTTGCTAGTTCATTGATTATAAAACTGTGCGGAAGGTGTCGTTGATCGATTACAAAGACTTGCCCAGTTGATAGGTTACACCAAATTGCCTTGTGTTGCTTTCCATCGACAAGCATAAAGTTTCCTTTCGACTTCGTCGTCTGTTCTTGGCGAGGCTAATATAACGTTCAAAAAACCAATGTTAGACTTACGACAAATACGTTAGCGTTCAAACACTCTTGGTAAAGTCATAGGCTCGCCAGCCCTTCTAGGCTACGAGAAATTTTTGGAGGCACCATGGAAAACATCAAACTCGGTATCATTGGCGGCTCCGGGATATACGACATTGATGGTGTGAAGGATGGACAGTGGATATCTGTAGATACACCATTTGGCATTCCATCTGACAAAATTTTTATGGGCATTCTGAATGACATCCATGTGGCGTTTCTGCCACGCCATGGCCGTGGCCACGTGCATACACCCAGTAATGTACCATACCGTGCCAATATCTGTGCAATGAAGAGTATAGGGGTGACCGATCTTATTGCACTTTCCGCATGTGGTAGCCTTCGTGAAGATATGAAGCCAGGTGAATTCGTTATCGTAGATCAGTTCATTGACCGCACATTTCAGCGGCCCAAGACATTTTTTGACCAAGAGTGTGTCGCCCATGTGAGCGTCGCCGATCCAGTTTGTCATCGTCTTGGCGACATGTGTCGTAAGGTGATGTGTGACTTGGGTCTGACCTATCACGACAAGGGGACATATATAACCATGGAAGGGCCCCAGTTTTCTACCCGTGCAGAATCTATCCTCTACAAGGAAGTTTGGAACTGCGACGTGATCGGCATGACTAATATGCCTGAGGCTAAGTTAGCTAGGGAAGCCGAGATCTGTTACGCATCCATCGCAATGGTCACTGATTTTGACTGCTGGCATCAGGACCATGACGACGTTGAGGTTGCAGATATCATTAAGACCCTGACTGCTAACGCAGCTTCTGCTAAATCGTTGATAAAATCACTCTGCGCGTTTGCTGATGCATCGAGAGAAGTTTGTGCCAACGGATGCGATCGGGCGCTGGAGTACGCGATCATAACCGACCGAACCCGGATCTCTGAAAATGAGCACCGGCGGTTGCAACATATCGCTGGCCGCGTCTTTTGACTATCAACCGCCCCCCTTTTTCAAAGATTGCCAACCATTGGAGGCTGAATATATGACCGATGATCTGAACCTTCGCGACTACATCCGTACAGTTCCCGATTTTCCCAAGCCCGGCATTATGTTTCGCGATGTCACCACGCTGTTTTCTTCGCCTACGGCAATGCGCAGGATGATCAACGAATTTCAGGATCAATGGAAGGATCTTTCTTTCGATTATATTGCTGGAATAGATGCGCGTGGCTTCATCATCGGTGGCGCACTGGCCATGCATCATGCCGTTGGATTCATTCCAGTCCGTAAGAAGGGAAAGCTTCCATGTAAGACTATTACTGAGGATTACGAATTGGAATATGGGACTGCGACGCTTGAATTGCATCGTGATGCAGTTGCCGCGGGCTCGCGAGTGTTGATTGTCGACGATCTTATCGCAACGGGTGGCAGTGCTTTAGCGGCAATTAATCTATTTAGGCGGCTTGATTCAGAAATAGTCGGCTGCGGCTTTCTTGTGGATCTCTCCGATCTCGGCGGGGCGGTCAGGATTGCCGAACAGGGTGTAACCGTTCGTTCGCTGTGCAGTTTCGAAGGTCATTGACGGAATTCTGGGGTAACGAACATGATATTCGCAAATAATTGGGATGATGTCGAAATCTCAAAACGCCTTGCTGGTGTTATCGATACCGAACTGGACCGAGACCTTGCCTTACGAGTATACACTTCGCAGCTTATCGGTCAGCAGCCGGATCTCGTGATGCATGGTGGAGGCAACACGTCTTGCAAGTCAGCGACGACCGATCTTCACGGTAACAGGATAGAAGTTTTGTGCGTCAAAGGGTCAGGATGGGATCTTGGAACAATTGAGGCTCCAGGGTTGCCTGCCGTCCGTCTTGACCCGTTGCTTGCGCTAGAAAGCCTTGATGCTTTGTCAGACGAGGAGATGATCAACGTCCAACGGGCGAACCTACTTGATTCTGCTGCGCCAAATCCGTCTGTGGAAACATTACTCCATGCCTTTCTTCCTCATAAGTTTATCGATCATACGCATGCAACGGCATTCCTTGTGCTTGCGAACCTGCCTGACGCCGAAGCTGCCATGGAGGAAATATTCGGTGGCGAGATGGTCTATGTGCCCTATGTCATGCCAGGATTTGAACTCGCGCGAACCGCTGCGGCCTGTTTCCGAGACAAGCCTCAGGCGACTGGCATGCTGCTTGGCAAGCATGGCCATTTTACTTGGGGACCGGATGCGAAGACATCATATGATCGGGTCATCGAACAGACCAACATGGTTGAGAAGTGGCTTGCTGGTAAGCGCCAACCTGTTATTTTCAGCGGTAAAAGGTTACCTCCAGCATTGACCGGCGGATTTTTGTCGCGGCTTCGTGGCTTGCTTTCAGATGATGATGCCAAACACACCCACATGCCGGTGTTCCATATTATCAACGATGATAAGACTTTCGGTTTTCTTGAACGGGAGGACCTTTCAAAGCTTGCTGCAACTGGAGTTGCTACGCCGGATCATGTAATCCGTATCAAGCCATTTCCGCTGGTTCTTGACGCCGAAGATGTCGAAGGGCCTAGGGAAAAGTTGGCGGCACGCGTTGCAGATTATGCGAATTCCTACAAGGCTTATTTCGACAAGCAATCTCAGAAAGTGGTTCATCCTAAAAATATGCTGTCAGCACGACCAAAGCTCGTTTGGGCCCGCGGTGTTGGTGTGATTGGCGTTGGGCAGACCAGTCGTGAAGCGAGGGTGATAACAGATTTGGCTCAGCAGAATATTAGAGTGATGCTTGAAGGATCAGCCGCTGGTGGGTTTGTCCCCATAGGTGTTAAGGACCTATTCGATATGGAATACTGGTCGCTTGAACAGGCCAAACTTGGCAAAGTAAGCGTTCCGGTGCTGACAGGCCGCATTGTTGTTGTTACCGGCGGAGCGGGCGCCATCGGTGCCGCCACGGCCGCCGCATTCATGGCTCAGGGCGCAGAAGTTATGCTAGTCGACAAGAATGAAGACAGGCTAATCACTACGGCCAAGAGACTGAAAAAGCTTAGTGGCGTTCATGCCGAGATGTGTTGTATCGACATCACTGAAGATGGCGCTGCATCGATAGTAGCCGGACAGGCTGTCGATCGCTTTGGCGGTATCGATATACTTGTGTCAAATGCAGGCATGGCCGCGCCTGGCGCGATCCACAAGCTGAACGAAGCGAGTTTGCGTGAAAGTTTTGAACTAAATTTCTTTGCTCATTATCGCATAGCAAAAGCTGTGACGCAGGTGTTCGTTTCGCAGGGTTCTGGCGGGCAACTGCTTTTCAACGTGTCAAAACAAGCCGTTAATCCAGGGCGCGAGTTCGGCGCATACGGCCTTCCCAAGGCAACATTGATGTTTCTCGTTAAGCAACTTGCTCTCGAACTGGGTGATAGCAGAATCAGGGTCAATGGGGTCAATGCAGACCGGATCCGCTCAGGTCTCCTAACGGACGAAATGATCGCGTCCCGGTCATCAGCACGTGGGGTTTCTGAGGACGAATATATGTCTGGTAATCTCCTTGGTCAGGAGGTTTGTGCAGTGCATGTTGCCGAGGCATTTATTGCCCTAGCAAAAAGTGAGCGCACAACGGGCCACGTTATGACGGTAGATGGTGGAAATATTGCCGCAAGTTTGCGATGAGCGTAGACAAACAACAGATCAGATGTCTCTACTTTCTTTTATCCATCGCTTGCCGCAGGTTCAAGCCGCAAGCACTGCCAACATACGCCCCACCCCTCGACCCAATTCGCTTCAGATCGAGCAACCAGCCCACTAACCCCGAACAAGGGCTAACATCCGCGGCTCAAGGTCCGTGGACCACGAACCTTAGTGTTTGGACGTTAGCCCTTGGACTATGGTCCAAGGTTCAGGCAACTTTGAAGTTAAGGTTTTGACAGTTGACTTGCAGAGGCGGTTTGCAAAGCAGTTGGTATTGCTGGATTCAGTCACTTGATGGCGGCACGGGTAGGCATTGAACCTCCGCCTCTCGACACCACTTTCCCCATTTATAATGTGTCAAGACATTGTAATTGATTAGTTGTTTTTCGTTTTGAATACAGTGCCTCGGATCAAACATGGCTCTATATCCTTGAGCGTTAACCACGCTAACCTAGATTTCTTCAACTTTTTGGACATGGAGATCGTTATGATTTTTTGCGGGTATTACTCAATTCCTGTATAAAATGTGACCGCCGCTCAGGAATGCTTTAGTACTATGGAAGAGAAATGGGATGGCGTGAAACTTATTGGGAGATGGCATGAAGCTGGTAGCAACGGATTTATGGTTATCGAAGCGGACGATGCCGTATCTCTAGGTAAATATTCTAATCAATGGACTGATCTCTAAGATAAAAGCATAGTTCTTGGAATGATCGGCGAAGAAGTGGGTAAGGTACTCAGTCCAGGTTGAATTGGTCCTCTGATCGAGGCGAAAAATATCATTGCGTCAACAAAGTTTACTAGTGCCCCTTTTTTTCTTTTGAGCAGATCCCAACTTCATAGGTGCTCAAAGTGCAAGAAATCATCCAACAGGTGAATTTTGATGACAGATATTGAGGTAAAAAAGAAGGTAGCAGACAAAGGCCTATATGTGATCGATCCCAATCGTATCGGTGCAGGGCCACCACAAGAAGGCAAGTATACGGAAAGCAAAAAAAGTTACTTTGTCCGCAAGTACATGGAAATTCACGCCGGCAATAACAATGCAAGGGTGCGATCCGAAATTGATGAAGTCACCCGTAAGTTGATTGATGTTGAACGGCGGTTGCTTGCAGCACAAAATGCCAACAAGGATGCCACGTCGTTGAAGGCAGAATTCGCTGCGGTGCAGTCTGAGCGGAAAGCGATGAGAGAAAGCTTAGCATTTGCGCCGATGAAAAAAAGCCCCTTTGGATCCGACCAATCAAGCTAAAGGTTTAACAGATTATTGTGTTTGTATTCGATACTCCGCATTGACGCGTTTACAATGTTGCGGATCCACGCATTTCTACAGGACTCGTTGAGCTTATTCAACGGTGAAGCTAGGACTTCATGACAGGATAATTCCGTCAAACGCATTGTCGACAACTGTTATGTATTCGAGAGCTTATGTTGAGGTCGCAATATCGCAGCCTTCGTCCTGCCAACGGCTTTTGCTAGGTGATTCAACAGAAGGCCGGCTAAGCATCCTACATCAATGAAACTGATTCCGCTTCGTATTCGCACCTCACTTAAAATGGCATTGCAACCTTATGTCCCTGCTATGCTTACGGCTAATAGTCACCACAGGTTGCCTAGGTCAATACCAAACTTCAGTTAAAACTACATCACCTACAGCTAGGTTCAGTCACAAATTGGCGCTCAGGCTAGGTATCGAACCGCCGCTTGTGGGCATTACTATTCCAATCAATTAGCTAAAACAGTGTCTCTGTGGCTTGAAAATAGATAACAATTGAATGCCATGATAAAGAGACTTCATCCTCCCCCATAATGACCCATTCAAGCCTTCCAAAATGCGCTCACAAAGGCGTTATTTTGGGCTGTCTCTTAACTAAAGTAAGTGGTTAAGACCGTGCTCTCCATCACATGACCTGAGGCTGCAACCATTTCAGCGTTTGCCTCCATGAATTTATCTAATGCACCAGCACTAGCTGAGACGATCACAACACATTTGTTTGGGTTATTTTTTTCGTGGCCTCGGTATAGCGACTCAAGTCCAAACTCTTTTTGCTTGGGCAGACTGTTATCATAGGCATTAGCCCAATCTTCAAATGAAGATGTGATATCAAAGGTAATTACAGTAGTTTCCATTGATGGTTCCTATTTTCCATATTTAAAGGGTGCGACTAATAACACGTAGTATTTAAATTCTTTGGCATATTAAATTCAATGTTATTTTTATCAGACATGTTGCCTTCCGTTAGGTCGCATGCCCTAAGGAAAATATAAAAGTGATAGTTTCAAAATTACATGTGGGAGTTTTAAGAGAATCATCGTGGACGGCGGGTGCACTTTGGAGAGCCTCAGCGTTTTTCAGCTACAGGATGGATGCTTGGATTACTCCATCCCATATTTTGTTAAAATATCACTAAAATGAGCAAAAAAATCTTTAGAGCGCGCGGCAGCAAAGTCACCCTCCATATAGCCTAGATTAATTGAGTTCGGCATTGCCTTGAACTCAGAGAAATACTGCGCTGCTAATTCAAAATTTTCTTGTTTGTGGGCAATGTATACCAAACAGAGCTTTAAGATTTCATTCGTGCCATAGTAAGAATAATTCAAATCTTTATTTTCTTGAATGAAGCGCTCTGCTTCTTCAAGGTTCCCTAGCGCTAACAATGCATAAGCATAATAATACCTAACCCACGCGGGGTAATGCGGTGATAATTTGAAAAGACTCTTGTAGGCTACTATAGCTACGTCAAAATTTTCACAATTTTGATTGATCCAAGCAGTCATAGCATAATCATGAGGTGCAGCTTTTGATTGTTTTTTCTTGAGAAGCTGATTCATCAAAGGCATCCTCGCACATGACTGCTCAAACAACCCCAGAAGAGCCTCATTACTTGAGGCTAAAGCAAGCGCATCAATAATCCCAGTGTCTCGTTGCTTCAAGTTAACCTCAGCAATCTCCAAACTTTTGGATAGGTCCTCGTTTGGGTCCTCAGATATGCCCAAATAAACTTTTTGTTGGAGTAGCCATGCTAACATCTGCGTGATGCCCATATTTTGGGGCTCCAGCTCCAGTATCTCCTCTATCAATTCCATCGCCTTGTGGTGACCTTCCGGAGTCCACGACAACATATTTGCTTGAGCTAGTATGTGCTTCTTATAAATTATGGGGTCGTTTGATATTCGACGATTGGAACTCGATGAATGATCCATCATGCTCATTTTTTGTAGTGCTAATTCGGCAATTTTATCTTGATGTTCGAAAACGTCTGCTTCCAAAAATTCGTATGCTTCTGACGCAACGGTTTGTTCTGTACTTAAGTCTGAAATTTTTACGGAGAGCCTTATTTTTTCGCCAGAAACTTGTATGGTGGTATCAACTATATAATCGGTTTGGTATTCCTCTCTAATTTGTTTATTAGTGAGATTCATCGCTTGGATATGATTGGCAGTGGTGTCAGGAGACACATTGAGACCCGGGTGTTGAGCGAGCGCGGTTCCGAGATAAGTTGTGAAACCCGGCGCTAAATAGCTCAGATTGTCATTGCTGGATAGGTAGCTGGTCGGTCTCACCATAACCTTTAATATATCGGATTGTTTATGGTCTTTTTTATCAGCAGAGGTATCGATTTTTGTATCCAGAATGCCAGCCGAATAAATTCCAGCGCCAATGAATATAACCAAAGCCAATATACACGCTGATACGGATTTTCTCGAGCTCCGGCTTTTCTTAGATTTGATCTTACGCCTCTGAGACTCATCGAGCAAAACATCATATGCATGGAACGAGTTCTGTTTGACCTTTTGAACTCCAAGGTCATTAAAGTTAAGTTTCGTTTTTGGAACTACGAAGTCATAAATACTTTTTGAAATGCAAACACCATTTGGCTGCGCCAACGCTTCAAGTCGCGCTGCGATGTTTACCCCATCACCTACCAAGTTGTCTTCTCTAGAAACGACATCTCCCATATTTATGCCGATCCGAAATTCTAATTTAGTTAGAACATTATCCGACTTATTCCGCTCCATCATCTTTGTTTGAAAATCCACCGCAAACCCAACGGCGTTAACTGCACTAGTGAACTCTATTAGTACCGAGTCCCCTGCTGTGTTGAAAATCGACCCATTTCTTTTTCTCAAGAGTTGTTTGAGTATTTTCTCACATTCGTAATAGGCCTGAAGGGTGGAGTTTTCATCATGCTCCATATGCTTGCTATAACCAACAACGTCAGCAACAAGTATCACTGCAATCTTTCGATTCGAGTCTATGTCTGACATAAGAGCCTGCTCTGCCCAGATAAAAATTAAGCATTAAATTGACAGAAATATAGGCGCCAAGAATGCAATCACAAAAACAATAAGTTATAAAAAGAAGTGGTTGGTTTTGCCTGTTGACACGCAATTAATGTCGACAAGGATTCTGACGTAAAGATAACAGATTTATCGGTGGGTGTTAAGGATATAAAGGAATTCTATTGGTCTACAAATCAGTACCTCAACATTTTGAGAATAGATTACACTAATGTAGTTGTTTAACCTCCAAAAATGACAGCCTCAAGCCAATAGGGATGGAATCACCCCAAGCCCTATACGGGTTGAATATCGCATCATCTATCTAAAATGTTTTCGGAGCATTTTCTGAATACAAAGTGTAGATCTTTAAAGTGCATTCCCTCTATTTGCAGGTTTACCCCACCTCCACCGCCGAGAGCCAGTGTGACACTGAACAAATGGCTAAACTAGCGTGTTCTGGATGGATGTGTCATTCACTCCTTCCAGCACAGCTTACGTGATTGTCTTTGGGCCATTGAATGTCCTGCTGACATCATCGGCGCCATCGCCGTTGACCTAAGGCATTTGCTATCGTTAAGGCCAAAGGTACAGCCTCACCGTCATTCATGGGTGTGCCAAGTTAAAAGAATAAGACCGACCAAGTAGCCAAAATGACCACTATGACAAGGCAAATTGCCATCACCAAATTGATGATTTTTTGTGTTTGAACCTGAAGATCTAATTCATTGACTTTAACCCCAGCATATAACCAAAAAAAGTGTATCAAGACCCAAATCAGATTTGAAAGGACGACCTTTATTCCTGTCTCAATCGCAAAACTTTCCGGATAAATGACAAAGCCACTGAATAGCGTGCTATGTACCGCATAAGCTTTAGGATTGATTAATTGTAGGGTAATTCCACTGAATAGTCCCGGAGCAGTCACCTTAATAAGGGCGACCTCAGATCCTGCAAACGCGACCTTGCTAGCCAGAAACAGCAAATAAGTGGCAGAGATAAACAAGAGAACATTTCGTACAAGAGGGTCTGCGAGCAACAGAGCAGCAAGTCCTGAGATGATGGTAAACGAAACTAGATTGTTTCCAATCCACAATCCACTCAAATATTGGACGCCGATTTTCCAGCCATATGCTGTACCAACACCAGCCAACGAAAGCACCCCCGGCCCTGGTGTGATTAACAAAAGGAATACAGCAAATGCGAATGCGAACATAATTTGAAAAGCTCCGAGGACGCTGGACGCATAGCGTTAGGAAACAGTCACTTGAACCACAGTCCATGGACCTTGACGCTTTGGAAATGATGCCCAAGTCCGAAGTTTCGATCCCTAAAGTAAGTGCTAATTCGTGATTGAATCAATCCATTTCAATAGCTTATCAGTCATCCACATATGCTCAAATATCAAAACTTTACCTGCAAGCTAGCCAGAACCATGTTTTGGGGTTTAAGGGTGTCCGGTTCGAGCGCCACGCCTTACGGACTTTAGGGTTTAGATAGATTTGTAGGTTACCGACAGCTGAGACAAAATTTCTCTATGCCAAATATACAGACCAGACAAAATGGTTAATGCGCTGCCGACTAGCATTATTGCATTCACTTGCTCACCAAGAATGAGGATGCCGGCTGCCATAGAAAACAAAAGCCGAGTGTAACGGAAAGGGCTTACAACGGACATATCTCCCAATCTGACAGCTTCAGTCATAAAGATCACACCCAATGAACCGAGGGTGATCATTGCAGTGAATACAATGGTCATTTTTATATCAGGCATACTGGCTCCCCCTGTAATCAAGAGTAAAACACAACCGCTAATGCTAAATAGCAAACATGAGTAAAATGAGAGAAGCAAAGTCGAAAAATTCCTGTGAACTAACTTAGTGCCTATATCTCGCAACGTCATGCCAACAGCAGAAATAAAAACGAGACTCGTCATCATATCAAAGTTAGTGGTGGCAGGTTGAACAATAAACAACGCTCCTAAACAACCGATTAGAATTGCTAATGTGCGCCTAATACCGACCCGCTCTCCAAGAAATATTGCTGCAGCAGCAGTAACCATTAATGGTACAGTTTGGATCACTGCTCCAATGATGGATATAGGTACGTAGACTAACGCCAAGCACATGCTATTTATAGCAATGATGTCACCAACGTTTCGTAAAACCACTGCGGGATCAAATAAAGGCGATAATCGAATAACCTCACCCTTGAAGCCCATTAGAGCCCAAAAAACTATTGTCGAACCTATGCCAAGAAAAATCATCACTTGTCCAATGGGTAATGTTTGACTGGCGATCTTGATAAGTAAGTCTGCAAACGTAAGACAGCACATCGCAGCTATCATTAAGATTATGCCCTTAAAATTTGCACTAGTGTTTTTTTTGGTGAATAACTTGCCTATGGGTTTACCTTTAAATCTACTTTTTTAATGATTGAAAATAATACCAGCCGCTTCACTTTAACCTTTGACATTTGGGGTGGCCTGTGGCTGAGGTCCCAAAGTCGTAAGCCAAACAACATTCAAATACCGTTTAGGTTGTTGAAAACGGGTCCCTTTATAATCATTAACGCAACACAGAATTAAGCGATATAAAAAATTAAGCTCTAAAATCTATCAAGTCATGAGAAAATAATGAACCGATATGATCGATTGATGAAAAGGTCACAAAATAAGGGGGTAATTCTCATGGACGGTGCGACTGGAACAGAGATTGAGCGCAGGGGCGTCGCACAGCTTGTCAATGCATGGAATGGTGGGGGAGCGATGTCGGACCCTGGTATCGTAATTGCAGTCCATGAGGAATACATCTTAAAAGGTGCCGAAATCATTATAAGCAACACCTTTGCCAACGCAAAACACGCACTGCGAGATGCAGGGCGAGAATTTGACTTTGAACAGTTAAATTATAAAGGAGTCCAGCTTGCTATTGAGGCAAGAAAAAAATCAGGTTTCGCTGACGTTGTTGTTGCGGGTGGTGTTTCCTATTGGACTTTTACTGGCAAAAAGCCCTCGCTTTCTGAATTATCAGATTCGGTAACAATACAATGCGAAATAATGAGAGAAGCAGGTGCCGACTTTCTCATGTTAGAAATGATGGTTGACATTGATCAAATGCTTGTGACTCTGGATGCTGCAACTAAAAGTAAACTACCGGTTTGGGTTGGATTGACCTGCAGATCAAACACCAATGGAAAGATATGCCTCCGTGACGGAGCATCTCTCGAGACGGCTGTAGAACTGGTGGCTGCCAGAAGCCCCCATGTGATAAATATTATGCACACCGATGTTTATGATGTGCTGCCTGCTCTTGATGTACTCAAATCCCTCTGGGGAGGGCCAATTGGCGTTTATGCTCACTCTGGGAAAATGATCGGCACGAAATGGACATTTGATAATGTCATAAGTCCGGAGACTTATCGGGATTTTGCTGAAAAATGGATCGGGTGTGGTGTAAAATTTATAGGGGGTTGCTGCGGCATTAACGCTAATCATATCGGCCTCTTATCTGAGACCATTATTCACCGAGCGCACAGAAATAAGCCAAATTGACTATTATGGATCACGATTTCCGTCTCCAACTCCACCGTTGCCTATGGCAACAACACCTTCACCAAATGACCCAGCACTCTCTTATTGTAAAGGCTACCTCAGCAGGTAATCTGCATTAGTAAATCTAGTCAATGGAGCGCGGCACTCCCAGCTTGAGCTAATTTCCAAAATGTTATCTATAATTGGGCGTTGCCCAATTGTAGACATTCAACTGACTATTGATAAATTTGAAAGTCAAGGTCTAAACAATCCGAAGGGTGGGCATCGCACTCAACAACACAGAACCTTCAGCCTAAAAGAAAATAATAGCCTAAAAAAGTCCCACATTTGAATTTCATCAAACAAATTCTAGCGAATCAGTCGCGTTGCTCAAAGCGTGTGTGAATAAGGTGTGAACGTACTTGGTTCGCGTGGGTTCTATAGATAACATACAAGACACAGGTTGGGTCTGTATAATCATTGGTTTCAAAAAGTCGGTCCCCGGGGGTCGTTGGCTTTTGTTATGGTATCCTTCTGTCTCTGCTAGTTTAAATTGAGACGGAGCCTGCCGGGTGGGTAGCAAGGGTGCGGTGGGCTCACTTAAGTTTAAAATTGCAAAGAGGACAACAGTTGAGATGCTGTTGCTTGCCTAGTCTAGAGGTGCATATCCTCTACGGACACGCTCCGTGAAGCTGTTATGATCTGTGAAATGTCAGAACCCTTCGCTAACTCGGCCTCTGCCTCGCGGAACAGTTCCTGACAGGCTACAAACGCCTTTTCGTCTATATATTCCCAAGTATTGGCCAGGATGAAGCTGCGTTCTTTGTTCCACACCTGATATACCACTTGGCGTATGTCCCCGCCTCTTTGAACCGCGGAAGCATTGGATCGAGAATTTCAGCCCAAAGCGTTTTATCATACGTCATATCGCTTTTGGTCTGATATTTTGAAGTGATTTAGCTGATTAGTTTAGGTTCCATCTTGAACCCTCCTATTGGCTGTTGTTGCAACAATAGCAATGGTTTGCATTGTCAACACGACACCTCGTCCTATAGTTTTTTGAATTCGGGTCACTCGGCTCGGTCCTCCCCGATACCGAGCGACTGAAAGAAAATGTCAGAGGGCACTCTTCTCGTCAAACAATCAAAGTGCGACAAATCCACACCCTCAGACACGAAGACAAGCCAGAATGTAGATTTAAAGAGTAAATTCTCCAGGGTAACTTTTTTAACTGAACCCAATCTACCATCTTAGCAGTCGGCTTTTCTGAAGCGGCCAGAATCCCGCTTTTACCAACGGTCATTTTTTGTAAGCGTGCAGGGATGACCCGGTATACTAGCGACCGTGAGAAGACCATGGCCGATATCAACATTAACGACCTCACTCATTGTGGGTAGGTGTGAACCATGTGTTCTGCATCGATACCTCAGTCTAAGTCATTAGTGAGTTACCTCGTCGAAATTCTTACCAAGACAGAACAGTGACAGAGGGCACGAAAGTCTAATGATATGGCTCCATTTAGAAACGGCGTTAGCCTAATCATAGGCGAATTTATATTGCGGTGGAAGTGAAGGAGGCGGCTTGGTAGTGTCATGTTTTTTCACTAATAGCCTTCGTCGATAGGCCAATCGAGTACAAGACATTCGAGTCGATCATTAGGGCATAGAGAAAATTGGTCTGATCGAAATGTCTTTCGACCGCCATGCCAAGGGAGCGCAGTTTGAGGGAATGGCCACACCCATCTTCCATCCTAGCTAAGCTACGAGGTTCAAGCCGACCATATGTCTAATGACGGTGGCGGAGGAGGTAACCAATGTTGAAAAAGGCTCGGGCAAGCATTTCCTGCACTAACTTCCAAAAAGGGTGATCGAGGTAAGGGGTAAGTCATCCACGGTCTGTTATATCAAGACAAGAATAACAATGACACGCGTTACCCATACAAACAAAAACCTAGCTGTAGAGGTTGAGACTAAGGCTACTAAAATAGACAAGCCCAAAAGCATTACCATGGTCTACTTTCAACCGACCATGCTTGAACATTTCCCAAGGCCATCCAATTAGCCATCATAAAAAATAACTTGTGTTTATCTCATGTTCACCGAGAGCGAAATTATCATCGGGAAAATGACTGAGCTGATGCACTCCTATAGAGTTTGTTGCTTTTCGGTACACGACAGCATCATTGTTAGCAAGCGAGGCCAGAAAATTGCTGTTGACACCCTTGAGAGCAAGTTTCTCGGCAGTACCGGTGTTGACTGCCTACTTTTGGGCAAGTTTAAGTGACTAATGCAAAATAATATTCTGATGTTTACACTCTGCTGTTGAGAGTGCTCATCACAAATTTAGGCATAATAAAAATTGTCAATCAGCTCACAGTTATAAGCAATTTTTCCATCGCGTCGTAAGGTGCGACACTATGTCCTATAATTCGGAGTTCGCCAACACCCTTCGTAACCAAAAGGCAGGTATCCATGAACTACAAAGAAATGTTTCATACTATTGTCGCAACCAATGGTCTTCAGGCACCAGAGCGTCGAAGAGGTCCAAGCGGCATGAAAAAATTGCTAGTGTTGATTTTAATGTCTATCGGTTTAATCACGATTGGATCCACTTTCTTACATTTTAGTAGTGTACTGATGTAATTAAGTGTGATTGAAACATTCATCGTGATGTTTGCTTTTGGTGTGGTTGGCGCGAGCCTTTACTGGTTTTTTGGTGACGGTAAACTTCGGCAACAACAACTTGCTAACATCCTAATTTATCTTTGGATGTTCATGCTAGGTGGACTTTTGATAGGATTTATAGATTGGCTTATCGTCTGATATCTGAGAGCTCAGTCGATTAATGAAGAGAACCGAACCAATGACAGCTTTAACTTTTCTGTTTATTTTCTACTTGGGTAAACCAGTATTCGTAAGCAGAGGCATCTCCGAACGATACAGGTTTTTCACTGCGCTAATTTTAGGTTTAATCCTCGAAACCATAGTATTTTCTTACACCGGAACGTTGGGTTACAAATTGCATTGACCTTAGCCGACTACCTTAGACACTCGTAGGCTCTATGTACCAACGCGATTGGTAAGTGGACATTTTAAGCAAGCATCATCGAAAAAAGATATCTAGGAATTGCTGTCGATGCACTTGAGGACCAGTTCTTGGTAAAGGTCAGCTTGGGGCTGAAACACGAGTTCAAAAAAAGCTGAGATGACTACCACGACAAGAGCGATTAGAGGATCGATTAGGTGGCCTGAGGGTGTTTATGTAGGCAAGACAAAGCATAGGCCAAAGAGGAACAAGTGACTCTCGAACGCTAGTATTGGCTGCCTAATATTGATTCAACCTCAGCTTCCCATATGCAATAAAAGTCTGATTAAACTGTATCGGCAAGAGAGTTTAGTTTGAATTGAATTTTAGTTGTAGGCGCACTTTTTTGCGGTCATGACTAGTCACACGTATTGGCTCTGCGTTGCCTTGATGCTGAGAAAGGAAAAGTTCCTCTGCTGCATCGCTGAGTTGGTCCAGCTGGGTAGTTGCTGAAGTTTTTGCTCGCCGTACCCAGGAGCCACTGACATCAATTACTAAATCATTTTCCATGATAACTGAAACGACGCCGGTGCAAATCAGTTTAATTCAGCGTGGATGATAAGGTGCAATAATATTGTTCGATTAGGACAATGCTATAATCAACCAACTATTCCTACGTCTGAACCTCGTCTCCTAACAACGAGAGTTTTAGGAGATACACTGCACACATCCACATGGCTTGGTCGCGTTGATAGAGGAGATTATTGTCATTGTTGGGATGGCTGAAGATAGTTAGGACGTTACGGTTGAAAGACAGAAATGTCATTTCCTCGGTGAATAGTTAATCGGGAAATTCTAGCAGGATGCTAAAGCCAAGTTGAGGACAGACTAGCGTTTAATGCCAACGCCCAATTACAATTGTTTCCTCTGTGAAAGACGATAATTTTGACGCTGGTGTTTTACAATACAATTTCAAGGATCAATGCACAGTAGCCATGGTGTAAACACTGTCAACACAATAGTTTTTCTCATCACAAAATTTCATAACATTAATTGTCATAAAAGCACCCATTGCCTTAAAATCTAAGAAATTCATGACCATAATTGAACTATGCTAGTCGATTTTAGCATGTTGGCAGCTATCCAAAAATTATGACAAGTCTTGGTCTTGATGCCATCATTTATATGTAGAACACACCGT
>CACJUX010000037.1 GCA_902596655.1 uncultured SAR116 cluster alpha proteobacterium
CGCGGAACAGCAATCGCGTCGTTTGATCTCAACGGTGCCAGATGGAACCTACACCTACAGCGACTTTATAGAAGGTGACGCGGTTGGACTTGGCCTGTTGCGCATAAAATTGTCCCTTAAAGTTAAAGCGGGTTCATTCTTGATGGATTTTGCTGGCACGGCACCACAGGTACGGGCCGCACTCAACTTGCCTTCGCATTCTCAAGATGGGCATTGGATGATGATCACCGGCCTTGTGAATTGGTTATGCACTAGAGAGCCAACCATTGCCTACAATGCTGGACTAGTAAGACCATTCAAAATTGATGCACCGGCCGGATCTCTTATCAATCCTGAAGAAGGTGCGGCATGTGGGGCACGTTATTCGACCTCGCATAAGGTATGCGACGTAATAATTGGTGCTTTGTCACAAGCAGTGCCTAATCAGTTGCCAGCTACAGACTCTGGACAGGCAGCCATTCTTCTTGTTGCTTTGCCAGACCGGACAACGTCTCGGACACGAGTGAGCGTAATACAACCTCTTGTTGGAGGTTCAGGCGCTAGACCCTCTATTGATGGTGTGGATGGCACCATGGTGATTTTAAATTTTCTAAAGAACGTACCGACCGAACTGTTAGAGCGAGAGATGCCAGAGATCTTAATTCGCAAATATGGCTTACGGGAGGACTCAGGTGGTGCTGGAGAATATCGCGGTGGCACCGGTGCTATTGTTGAATTTGAAACCAACGCACCGTTCACTACTGTAACTGCTCGTAATATGGAGCGGTATAAGTTTCCACCCTCTGGGCGCTTGGGTGGCAAGCCTGGCTCCACAGGTTATTCTCTCTATAAACCTTTTGGCAAAGAACCTCGGGAAATTGGCATTATTGATGTTCTCGAAATGAATGCGGGGGATGTTCTAAGCTTTGGCACTCAAGGTGGCGGTGGTTACGGAGACCCCCTTAAACGGCCTGCTGAAACAGTTTTTAATGATGTTGTTGACGGGTACCTGACTTTTGAAACAGCGCGTCGCGATTACGGGGTAGTAGCTTCCCTAAAAAGTGGTGTTGATGAATTTATGACTACAGCCTTGAGAGATAAAATCCGTGCGGAACGCGGTTCTTTAAATTTTTATGAGTTTGGTAAAGCACGAGATGCTTACCAAGCTCGTTGGTCTGAAGAGCTCCATGACGCTATTTGCGATACCATTTCTGTTTTACCAACTGTACAGCGACAGATCTCATTTAGCGCGCTCTATGAAGAGATTAATGCCCGACTGAAAGACAACCGAGCTGTTAAACCCGGAGATGTTTCCAGCATACATTCTGAAATTCTATCGCGGGCTGCTGAATCATGGCGCATTGCGTCCGAATAGACGCAAACTAACTGTAAGGAAGGCCATAATGGATTGGCTAGTTACAACTGAGTGGCTTGAGAAGCATGCAGATGAATCAGATATCGTGATCCTTGATTGCACGTGGTTTGTCCCTAACTCTGAAAAGAATGGTTTTGATGAATTTTTGAAATCTCATATTCCAACAGCTCAATTTATTGATTTGAATGTTATTTCTGATCCAAAGTCTCCCTATGCAAACATGCTTCCATCACAAAACTTGTTCGCAAGTGAATGCGTAAAACTAGGCATAAAAAATGATACTCACGTGATCGTCTATGATTCTAGTTATGTTTCTGCCCGGCTCTGGTGGATGTTTCGTGTTTTCGGCCACCAGAATATATCTATACTAGACGGTGGTTTCCGAAAGTGGAAAGCTGAAAACCGTCCACTTGAGGTTGGGCCTGCACCTGCCCGTGCGATGAGCCCAGGTTTCACTGTAACCTTAAATCCTAGCAGTATCCTAAATATTGAAGAAATGAAAATGGCTATAAAGTCCGGTGACACAACAGTTGTTGATGCCCGAACACCGGCTCGTTTTGATGGTATTGAAAGCTCCGGCTATCCAGGCGTTCCCAGCGGCTTCATGCCAGGCGCAATCAATATACATTGGGGAAAATTTTTTGATGCAGAGAACAATTTTACTTTTATTTCAGAGTCGAAAGCAGCAGCGATATTCAAAACGGCTGGTGTCGATTTATCTGGAAAGTTAGTATGTACATGTGGATCGGGTGTAACAGCTGCTCTTCTTGGTTTCATGCTTGAACGTCTCGGCAATAAAGAATGGAAACTATATGATGGCTCATGGCACGAATGGGCTCAACAAGCAGATACTGAAAAACTGACAGTGAAAGATTAGCAACTGCAATGCCTAACGATAAAAACATAAACATGACTAATACAACGCTTCCAAAGCAAACAGATGTGGTAATTATTGGTGGTGGTATCGTGGGTGTCTCCGCAGCATGGCATCTTGCGGTTGCAGGCTACAGAGTAACATTATGCGAAAAAGGTATAATCGGCGGCGAGCAGACTGGGCGTAATTGGGGGTGGTGTCGCAAAACCTTGCGTGATCCTATGGAAATTCCGCTTATGCAACAAAGCGCGCAAGACTGGCAGGACAAAAAGGTATTTGGTAACCTTGAAACTGGATATCGAACTACTGGCATTGTCTATTTTTCTGGCCGACAACGTGGCGATACAGAGCATTATGTAAACTGGCTGTCCTCAATAAGAGACTTTGGATTAGACAGTCACATGATAACTGCTTCAGAAGTTGACCAGCTGATACCGGGTGGAACAAATTTACCGCGTGATGGCGCATTATTCACTCCATCCGATGGCTGCGCTGAACCTTCGCGAGCCGCTTCTGTGATATGTACTGCTGCAGCGGATGCGGGCGCGAAAATTTTTGAGAATACCGCTGTCCGTGGACTAGAGCGACATGCCGGACAGGTGCGAGAAGTTGTAACAGAGAAAGGAGCAATAAGGTGTGATGCGGTAGTTTTAGCTGGTGGAGCATGGTCGCGTTTATTCGCTGGGCAAGAAGGAATAAATCTGCCAGCACTCAATGTTATGGGATCTGCTATGCGCACACTGCCTTTTCCCAATGGCCCAAACATCTCGGTTGCAGGAAGGCGCTTTGGTTGGCGCAAACGCGCTGATGGAGGCTATATCGTGTCCCAAGCTGATGCTACTATCTTTGACATAGTTCCAGACAGTTTTCGCTTGGTTTGGGCTTTTCGTCCCCAACTATTGCAGGGTCTGCGTCAGTTGCGCCTGCGTTTTGGAGCAGCATTCTTTCATGAGCTCAAACGTGCTCGAAAATGGGCATTGGATGAGACAACGCCTTTTGAACTCGAACGTATTGCAAACCCAGCACCTGCACAGGCAGTCTTGGAAGAAGCTGCTGAGCGCCTTAAAAAGGCTTTCCCAGTTTTTGATCAAATTCAAATTGCCCATCGTTGGGGGGGGCTTATAGACGTAACACCAGATGCTTTACCGCTAATAGGCACTTCTGCTTCTGTTCCGAGTTTAATCTTCGCCACTGGGTTTTCAGGTCATGGATTTGGTTTGGGCCCAGGTGGTGGCCGGCTTGCCGCAGAGTTAGTTATGGGTGGGTCAACATGTGTTGACCCATCGCCTTTTGCTCCAGCAAGGTTTGGCCTATGAATTTTGTTTGTCAAAAGTTCGGGCAATGATAAAAGGCTTTGACCATCTCATCTTTTGGGTGAACGATAGTGTTCAACTAAGCGAAGCCTGTACCGCTTTTTTTCAAGCAGGTTTCACAATTAGTGAACGGTTGGATGCCGGTCGTGAACATGCTCCAAATCGACAAAAACTTATTTGCTTTAAAGACGGTTCCTACATCGAAATCCTTACCGTTCAAGAACCAGATGCGCGCTTAAAACATCGTTTACATAAGATCGGCCAACACGGTGATGGTTGGGCGGATTTTTGTTTGGAAGTTGAAAATGTCGAAACTGAAATGTTGCGTCTTAATGCCGCTAACCTACCGGTTAAAGGACCGACAACGCATTCAAAATTGCTGGAAAACGGAAAGGAATGGGGGGTTAAATTGTTGAACACCGGTATCGGCATTGGACATCCCGTCTTACCTTTTTTGGTGGAGGATACCGTTGGACGCCATCTGCGTATACCTCAATCTGGCATTGACCACGCGAATGGGGCAGTTGGAATTGGAGGTGTACGTTTAGCTGTTGATGATTTGGACTTGGCAGTTGACCACATGTCACGACTTCTTAATCTGACTGCTATTTTGACAACCGCCTCGGATGAACCACATGCCGGGCAACGTTTTAACCTGCTTAACGGACATTGGATTGACCTTTTTTCTCCTGATCCAAGATCCTCAAAATTGCGGTCAATACTTGAGAAGCGAGGTGAAGGCATCTTCTCGGTGGTATTATTAGGCCATGAAAACGGGCCCATTTCACTTTATCCAAACGCAAAATATGGACACGTGGAGATCGTCGCGTAATTATAATCTTGTTAATTCAAATTAGGCTTACGTTATCTCAATAATAAAGGCTTCTGAACATGGGAGACATTACCTTTCTAATTTTAAAGCGGTTAGGTTTCGGTCTCATGACGCTTTTGATTGTTTCGATAATCATCTTTTTTGCTGTAGAGCTTTTGCCCGGCGACATCGCTGAAACCGTATTAGGCCAAGCCGCAACAGCCGAGACGGTGGAAGCCTTCCGAAATAAAATTGGCCTAAACCGTCCCGCCTTCGTCCGTTATTTTGAATGGCTTTCAGGAGCAGTTACTGGTGATTTTGGTGTATCGCTCGTAACAGACAATCCCGTTGGTACTGCTATTGCTGAACGCCTTAGCAATACTCTTTTTCTAGCGACTTATGCTGCAGTGATAGCTGTACCGGTTGCAATTTTTCTCGGCATTTTAGTAGCGCTACTGCGCAACACAATTTTTGATCGCCTTACAAACATAGCCACGTTAGCGTCGATTTCCTCTCCAGAGTTCTTTGTTGCTTACATTCTTATTATTTACTTATCTGTCAAAACTGGACTCTTCCCTCCAATCGCTAATCTTTCAGGGAACATGTCATTTCCTGAGCTTCTGAATCGAACCTTTCTGCCTGCTTTGACTCTTGTACTCGTGACTACGGCCCATATGATGCGAATGACGCGTGCTGCTATCATAAACTTGCTCGCTGAGCCTTACATCGAGATGGCAAGGATGAAAGGGGTGTCCCGTTGGAAAGTTATAGTACGTCATACCTTACCAAACGCGTGGGCTCCAATAATTACTGTAGTTGCTCTGAATATGGCCTACTTAATTACAGGAGTTGTTTTAGTGGAAGTAGTCTTTGTCTATCCGGGTATTGGCCAACTATTAGTCGATGCAGTTTCGAAGCGAGACTTTCCGATAGTGCAGGCCTGTTGCCTGATTTTTGCGGCGACCTTTATTCTCTTAAATCTGGCTGCAGATGTAGGGGCGATATTGAGCAATCCCCGCCTTCGAAATCCCAAGTAACGGAGTTGATATGACAATTGATGTCTTCGTTTACTTTGCTGCCCTTGCATTCATGCTTGTCTTGTCGGTTGTGAAGGAAAGACGCGATCTAAAGATTATTTGGCTCTTTTTGCTTGTGGGTTCCATACTGTTGCTTATTTTTGATAAGGCCTACGTGGTCTTTACTATGATTACTGCAGCTAAGGTTTTGGCTGCTTCAATGGGAGCAGCATTTCTATTCCGGTTAACTCTCAGGCATTTTGTCCCTGCCGATTTCGTTAAAGAAGTTGTGACTTTGCCTTTGACTGCTGCCTTTGGCTTATTAGTCATTCTGATTACAGCCTTGACTGGCATCTTTGCTCCTTGGATTGCTCCTTTTGGTGAAGCTGAGATAGTAACATCTTCCTTTGCACCTGCAGATCAAATACACTTGATGGGATCTGATCAACTTGGACGTGATATGTTCAGCAGGATCGTTTATGGTGCTAGAAATTCTGTCGGGCTGGCTTTTGCAGCCACTTGTCTTGCTTTTTTTGTAGGTGCTTCAGCTGGCCTCATGGCAGCTGTTAAAGGTGGATGGTTTGATCAAATAGCAGGGCGGCTTGCTGATGTAATTATGTCAGTTCCTTCCCTAATTTTTGCCCTACTAATTCTATCTATTTTTGGTACCAGCATTTTTGTAATCATTTTGGTTGCGGCCGCTATATATTCACCTCGAGTTTTTCGTCTGGCACGGGCTGTCGGTCGTAATACGGTGGTCATGGAATTCATTGAAGCTGCTCGTCTTCGTGGAGAGGGCGATTGGTACCTTATACGCCGAGAGATATTACCCAATACCACAGCACCTCTTATTGCTGAACTTGGTTTGGTTTTCTGTTATGTTTTTCTTTTGATTGCAGGCTTAAGTTTTCTTGGGCTTGGGTTACAACCGCCTACGGCAGATTGGGGCTCGATGGTCCGTGAAAACGCGGCTTTAATCTCTTTTGGTGATGTCACACCCCTTATTCCAGCAAGTGCGATTGCTTTACTGACCATTTCGATAAATTTTGTTGTCGACTGGATGTTGCATAGAACTTCTGGCCTAAAAGAGTAATTTCACGATGTCCATAGAAAATAAAACAGAATTTATTCTAGAAATGCGTGGGTTATGCGTCGATGGCTATTCGAATGAAGGTTGGATGCCCATCTTAAAAGGGATCGACCTCACCTTGCGTCGCGGCGAAATTTTAGGGCTGATTGGAGAATCTGGCGCTGGAAAATCAACACTAGGCGCTGCGGCCATGGGATATGTTCGAGATGGTACGCGGTTCGCAAGCGGATCTGTAAACTTTGACGGCATTGAATTAACAATTGCTTCTGAAGCTAAAAAAAACACCCTGCGCGGCGCTCGCATTGCCTATGTCGCTCAATCAGCTGCGGCGTCCTTTAATCCCGCGCACAAACTTATTGACCAGCATTGTGAGGCACCTCTGCAGCACCGGCTTAGGACAAAAACAGCTGCGCAGAAAGACGCAATCCAGCTATATGAGCAACTACGTTTGCCAAACCCGAAAGAGATTGGGTTCCGCTACCCTCATCAGGTATCAGGAGGGCAATTACAACGTGCCATGACAGCAATGGCTATGTCTTGCCGCCCAGACCTGTTAATTTTTGATGAACCTACAACTGCACTTGATGTGACTACTCAGATCGATGTTCTCTCCGCAATCCGAGACATTGTTAGAGTTTATAACACGGCCGCAATCTACATCACACACGATCTAGCTGTAGTTGCTCAGATGGCAGACCGAATAAAAGTTTTGTTGCGCGGAAAGGAAATAGAGGAGGCACCCACTCGAAACATGCTGCTTTCGCCGCAGGAAGAATATACCAAAAGTCTTTGGGCCGTGCGGAGCTTTAAGAGCCCTAGCAAACCTGCACCAAAAGAAGATGAAAAACCACTAGTATCGCTCCATAACATACACGCTTCATACAACAAAAATGACAAAATTGTAGATGATGTTTCTTTTGAAATTTTCAAAGGAATGACAGTTGCTGTTGTAGGGGAGTCTGGTTCTGGAAAATCAACAATTGCTCGTGTCATGACAGGATTGCTTCCACCAGATCAGGGAAACGTCCGTCGCATGGATAAACGGCTTCCCTTGCACTACAAATCCCGCAGTCGCGAACAATTACGCCAAATTCAAATGATCTACCAAATGGCTGATACTGCTCTGAACCCTAAAATTCCTGTTTGCGAAATAATTGGCCGCCCAGCAGAGTTCTATTCGGGACTCCAGGGCGCTGAGCTTAAAGGTCGTGTAGAAGAGTTACTTGAGCTGATAGAACTTGATCCAGCTGAGTATTACAATCGTAGACCCTCAGAACTTTCTGGTGGTCAGAAACAGCGAATTGGGATCGCTCGAGCGCTTGCTGCTGATCCTGAAATCATAATTTGTGACGAAATAACGAGCGCATTGGACCAACTGGTAGCTGAGGGCATTTTGCGTCTCTTGGACAGTTTACAGCGTGAATTAAATATGACCTACATGTTTATCACGCACGACCTTGCTACAGTGCGGGCAATAGCCGACTTTATTGTGGTCATGAAAGATGGAAAAGTAATTGAAAAAGGTACAAAAGAGGAAGTATTGAGCCCTCCACATCATTCTTATACTGAGCTTTTATTGTCTTCAGTACCAGAAATGGACCCAGACTGGTTGTCTGATCTGCTTAAGCAAAGAGGTTAAAAGCTATAGAGAGCGGCTAAATCACTATCTAGTCGAGAAGCCATTAACTTTTTGGGGAATGACGAGGCAGTTTCGCCCAACTCGTGGGTTGCGCGGTACTTGCTGTCAATCCGCCATCGGCTACCAAAGTTGTACCCGTCACAAAAGATGCCTCATCAGATGCCAAGAAGAGAATAGCTTGAGCCAATTCTTTGGCGGTGCCTATTCGGCCCAGAGCAATAGAATGCCCATACTCGGCCTTATGTTCACTTGTTATGGTAGCTAGCATACGCTCTGAAGCAACGGGTCCAGGACAAATTGCGTTGGCACGTATTCCATATTGACCTTCTTCCCAAGCAAGACATTGAGTCATATTAATAATTGCCGCTTTCATAGCGTTGTAGGGGCTCCAATCTGGATCGCCTCTTAAACCGGAAATTGAGGACATATTTACGATGCTGCCACTATTGTTTTTGCGCATCACTGGTATAACGCATTGACATGCGATAATTGTGCTGCGGAAATTAAGGCTGTACAATCTATCGTAGATACTTATATCATTCTCTGCAACCAACCCAGATGCGCTACCACCTGCTACGTTGATCAAAGTGTCAACTGTTCCAAAGCGCTTAATTGCAGAACCTAACGCGTCTCGCAATGCCGTCTCGTTGGTAACATCCACTTCAAATGCTTCAACGCTTGCACCATTTTCCTGCAGTTTCGCCGAGATCGTTCTAGCGAGGTCAATTTTGATGTCCAAAATGGCGACTTTAGCACCTTCCGCTGACAATTGATTAACGCACGCAGCTCCCATACCATCTGCACCACCTGAAACTATCGCGACTTTTCCTTTAAATCTACCATCTCGAAATGTCATTCTTGCTCCCTCAAACAAAGTGAAACCGTCTGATGCTTAACTTAAGTTGTTTTGGTTTTATACCGCTCAAGTTCTGTTTTGAACCATGCAACCCTCTTGTCCGGGATGCTCGACTCTTTTGTCACAGTTATGATAACGTCAAACATAGAGGCGTTATGCGGAAATTTCTAGCTCACGCAGTCAGAATCAAGCAATGTTTCATTTAAATATTCTGGCAACGAGTAAATAACGAGTAAGTAAGGTAATTGGAGAGAGGCAATGAAAAATTCACCAAAATCAAAAGAACAAAAATTATTCGCCCAATTTGGACGCCGGAAATTTATGCAAGGGGTTTCCGCTGCTGGGTTGACCATTACTGCAGTAGGTTCACTTGGTGCAAAAAATGCTTTTGCAAAAAAATCAGGTGGTCATCTTAAAGCAGGCTTAGCGCACGGTTCAACAACTGATACCCTTGACCCAGGCCTATACGAAAACGGTTGCACAATTACCCATTCCTATACTGGACAGGGAAAGCTGACAAATATTGGAAGCGATGGAAATCTTGAAGGAGATCTAGCCTCTGGATGGGAGGGAACAAACAGCGCGAAAACTTGGACATTCGAACTTCGTAACGCCGAATTTCACAATGGTCGCAAAATAACTGCTGCCGATGTTATAGCTTCGCTGAACCATCACCGTGGAGAGACAACCACTTCTGCAGCCAAACCACTACTCGAGAGCGTCAAGTCGATAAAGGCTGATGGGGAAAAGGTTATTGTTGTAGAACTAGACACTGGCAATGCTGATTTTCCATTTGCACTTACAGATTACCACCTATCAATCGGGATGGATGCCGGTAATGGAAAGGTTGACTGGAACGACTCTGGTGCGCAATCCGGCCCATATAAATTGATCGAATTCAAACCTGGTGTTTCGGTTACTTATGAACGTGCCGATAACCATTGGAACGCCGATATTGGCCATGTTGACAGCGCAGAACTGTTGGTCATTCTTGATCCTTTGGCCCGGCAGTCGGCTCTTTTAAGTGGTCAAATTGACATTTGTGAAAGGCCTGACACGCGTATTGTTGATAAGCTTGCAAATACTCCGGGAATAGATGTGGAACAATCCGCAGGTTACCGTTTCCATTCATATAATATGCTAATGAATACGCCGCCTTTCGACAATAACGACGTACGCATGGCACTTAAATACTCAATTGACCGCGCTGAATTGGTCGACAAAGCCTTATCTGGATTTGGCGTAGTGCACAATGACAACCCCATAACCCCTGCCTATCGATATTATGCAGCAGATATTCCGCAACGCGAATATGATCCGGAAAAAGCGAAATTTCATCTCAAAAAAGCGGGAATGGAGGGTCTCACTTTGGACCTTTCGGCCTCATCGGCAGCATATCCTTCGGCAGTAGATGCGGCTCAACTCTACCGAGAGCAGGCAGCAAAAGCTGGTATCGAAATAAATGTTGTGCGTGAACCTTCTGATGGATATTGGAATGATGTATGGATGAAGAAAGCTTTCACAGCCTGCGATTGGGGCGGTCGTCCAACTGAAGACCAAATGCTCTCAACTGCTTTCAAATCAGACGCACCATGGAACGATACCGCATACAAGAGTGAGCGTTTCGATACTCTTTTACTTAACGCAAGATCTGAATTAAATGAGTCTTTGCGAAAGGAAATGTATATTGAAATGCAAATGATGCTGCACGAGGAGGGCGGCGTCATTGTTCCAATGCTTCCAAGTAGTCTCTGGGCAAAACGCTCGAAGGTAAAACATGGCCCAAATATGTCTTCAGCATGGCAAATAGACGGGTTGCAATTCGTCTCGCGATGGTGGCTCGAGGCATAATTCTCACGATAGAAAAATAAATGATTTTTCTGTCTTTGAATCTAACAATCCTAGCGGGGTGTTTTGTAATGGAGCACCCCGTAACAATATCTCAAATCTGCTAACGTCTGAAGAAATGACAATGTTGTTAATTGCGCGCAGTAATGCTTCAGTGAAAGGCAAAATGCTATTGAAATTTATCCAAAAAAAATACGAGTGGCTCTTGCTTTTATAGGTCCGCACACCGCAAGAAATGCAAACTTAAGATAAGCTCAAACAACACTTAAAGCGCATTTGCGAAAGCGATATGATGTAACACAAGGAGAGTGGAAGATCGACTTAATGGCGTGTTACTAAGGTATTTTTTGAGTAAGTGGCAACCCTTTTTCAACTTTTAGATTTACCGTTCTTTGGCACCTTATAAAAGCTTTAATCTCGAAATTGTAGCAAAACTTATGGGAATGCTTCGAGCAATATTCAGTAAGTTATGACTGAATATTATTTAGTATTTACTACTTAAAACAAATTGCCTTTACGCAACGTTGAGGCCACGATTTTGGCCGCGTTGTAACCTGGAACACCTGTCACAGCTCCACCAGGATGCGCGCTGGCCCCACACAAGAACAAGCCTTTGAGTGGAGATGCATAATCTGAATACTTGTGCGCAGGTCGGGAAAAAAACATTTGATCAAGTGATACATTGTAGTGGTGAGGGTTTCCACCGGGTAACCCGAACTGACTTTCATAGTCGTTGGCCAGCATCACATGTGAATGCTCTATCCAATTTGGCTCTAGCTTAGCGTGCGCAGCCAGCGTAGTTTCAACTAATTGCAAAACTCGCGCACGAATTTGTGGTAATGCATTAACATCGTTGATTGTTGGTACATGTCCACCATATATGCTCAAGATATGTTGACCTTTCGGTGCGAGTGACGGGTCCACAAGAGTTGGAATTTGAACTGTCATGAACGGTCGCTTGGATATTTCACCCTGCTTCATTTCCAGAAAAGCGTCCTCTAAATACCGGAGGCTAGGCGCAACTACATATTGTACCGGTGAATTATCTGGGGCATCTTCCCCTATCTTTGCAGAACTGGCAAACATTGGAGGTTTAGACGTCGCAATATGCACTTTGAAAGCAGAAGACTGACTATGTAATCCTGTGATAGTTTTGACGTAACTTTCAGGCAGCGAGCCATGCGGAACAAGATTGGCGACAACGTGTTGAATTGCGGCATTAGCAACTACGCAGCGCGCCCTAATCTTAGTTCCATCGGAAAGCACTACCCCAGAGGCACGTCCACTTTCAACTTCTATCTGACTTACCGCGGAGTTAACTCTAGTTTCAAGACCAAATCGTTTTCCTGACTCAACAATTGCGTCACAAATTCGTGCCATGCCACCCTTTACAAGTCCGATGCCTCCTGCTTTTGTTTTGTTGTTCCGAACATGGCTTCGAATCAAATAGAATGCGGTTCCCGGTGTATTGATGCTCACACACTGACCTGATCCAGCAGCTGGATAATATCCAAGCATGACTTTAGTCTCTTCCGCCTCAAACCAACGTGAGAGATAATCATTCGCACTCATAGTCATAAGTTCAGCAACATGCGAAAATTTGCGGAACAAACCAATATTTTTAGCTGTAAACCGCATTTTCTTTAAAAGCCCAGATAACGTGAAGTCTGCTGGATCAAAAGGTATTTCCCACAGAAGTTTCTCAAATATTGATCCCAATGAGCCTAAATGTGCCCAATACTTAATGTAATTTTCAGCATCATTTTTGGAGAATTGAGCTATTTCAAGTGCCATTTTCTCGGGATCACCCCAAAGAGTCGCGGTCCTTCCACCTTCAAGCAGGTGAATACTTGGCGGCGGCGTGATTACTTCGAAACCAAATTTAGCAAGCTCTAAATCAAGAATTACTCTAGGTTGCAATAATCCCATCATATGCGATGCCGTGTTTACTCGGTACCCCTGCCAAATCTCTTCTGTTGCTGCAGCCCCTCCCAGCGTTGGTCTTTTCTCTAAAACACAAACTTTCTTACCTATTTTGGCTAGATAAGCACCACACACTAGTCCGTTATGTCCACCACCAATTATCACTGCATCATAACGCAATGTTTTTTCATTCATTAGCTAGCCTATGTTTTAAATAATTTAGCTTGGAACGCTATGTTGACATCATTTTTGCGGCGGTGCTAGATGTTTTCTTAACCCACAACCACTCCAGTTGTGAGGTAGAATGACTCTGTGTTCAACTAATTACTTTAAACTAAAAAACATCTGCTGAACTTTGCAAAACTCCACGATTATTGAAGGTGGCATTTCAATTTTATAGACTAGAAGGGCCTACAAATGAGTGACCAATCCAGAAAGAACCGTGAATATGGGTTTTCTACACGTGCAATCCACGAAGCTTATGATCCTAATGACCACCTTGGAGCGTTAACACCGCCAATATTCATGACATCTACCTTTGCATTTGAAACGGCTGAGGACGGTGGTGATATGTTTCGTGGTGAAAAGGACGGATACATTTATGGCCGTACCAAAAATCCAACACAAACTGTGTTAGAAAAGCGCATTGCAAACCTCGAAAGGGCAGAAGCTGGTCTTGCCGTTGGTTCTGGTATGGCCGCTACATCATGTGTGGTGCTGAGTTTATTAAGCGCTGGAGATGAGATTGTTATAGACCACACGCTTTACGGAAATACTTTCGCGCATCTAACCCAAACTCTACCTCGGTTTGGAATTATTGTGAAAATTGCAGATTTTACAAACATTAAAGAAGTTGAGCATAAAATTTCCAAAAATACCAAGATGGTATTTTTTGAAACCCCAGCTAATCCAAATATGCGTTTAATTGACATCGAGGCAACCGCAGAAGTTGTTCATTCTGTGGGTGGTTTAGTTGTGATTGATAACACTTTTGCAACACCAGTTTTACAACGCCCGATTAGTATGGGTGCAGATATTGTTGTTCATTCTGCAACAAAGTACCTTGGTGGTCATGCTGATATTATTGGAGGCATTGTTCTAAGTTCTGCTGAAATCGTAACTACTTGCCGTCAGCACGGCTTGCGATGGATCACGGGGGCAACTCTGTCACCATTTAACTGCTTTTTGATGCTTCGTGGATTGAAGACGCTGGAACTGCGCATGGAGCGACATTCACAATCAGCACTGAAGGTAGCAAAGCTTCTGCAAAATCATTCTAATGTTGACACCGTTTCATATCCCGGACTAGAGACGTCACCCCATTATGATTTGGCTCAACGGCAAATGAATGGCTATGGCGGGCTCATCTCCTTTGAGGTTAATGGTGGCTTGACTGCGGGCTTGGCTATGATGAATAAACTTCGAGTGATCACCCGGGCCGTCAGCCTTGGCGATACTGAAACTCTCATTCAACACCCGGCAAGCATGACGCATGCGGTGTATGGTGATGAAGAGCGTGCAAAACACGGTATCAGTGACGGCCTACTGCGGTTGTCTATCGGACTTGAAAATGTGGAAGATATTCTTGAGGATATAGATTACGCGTTGAATGACGTGCATTGAGTGGGGTTAACCGAATTGTTTCCTTCTTTCTTTAAGCTGGTACAAATATGGGGAACTAATACTGGCCTTTGGCATCGTTTTACATCATGAAAACAGTGGTATAACGTAGTCCCATACCTCAATGTGAGCTCCCAAGACTCGAGCGATACAGGCGCTTTTTTCAAAGCGTGTGTGACTGAGGTGTGACCGAAATTGGTTCGCGTGGATCCCATAGACGACTTAATACGTAAAAAGGTTGTGGAGCTGAATCATTTTTATTTTTAGGTCTTGGTTGGATATTTCAGCAATATATTGAATAAAGTCGCAAAAACACGGACATAATTGTCGTGATTCATCATAAATTAAGAAATTCTTAAGCAGATATTTGTTTTGAAGAATTTTATTTCAGCACTGAATAAAAAGAAAATATCAAATTCACTACTGGGATTGGGGTTGGCGGATCGCGTGGGGGGTGTTACCGTTTCTCCTTAGATCAGATTTATTATCACCTGAATTTCATAAGATTTTGGGGCTAAATCATATCAATCACATGAGATTAAAAATGCCTAGGCCCCTCTCACCATCGACTATCACCTCTGATAACGGTAATTCAGGTATAAAGTCAGAATGGAATTATCATCCCCCAATTCCTATCGATAACAATCCACTGTTTTCATGGCCAATACGCTGGAAAGACACACTGATCTATTACCGTGACAGTTGGCTTGTGGTGTCAGAGGGAACAATTTTTATCCTGCTGGCCGCCCTGTCATGGCGGTTTTTTAGTCCAGAAATAGAGTCTGTCCAGAAATTTGACTGGTCGTGGGTTGGTGGCATCTGGCTTCGGAATTTCTTACTCTTGCTCAGCGTTGCTGGCGCGTTGCACTATTATTTTTTTGTTAGAAAACATCAGAAGACAGACCTAAAATATGTGTCGTCTTTTATGTCAAACAGTAACCGATTTTTGTTTAAGAACCAGCTCTGGGACAATTTGTTTCATGCACTCGTGAGTGGGGTATTCTTTTGGTCCTTTTACGAAGTGCTGATGTTCTGGGCGATGGCTAATGGTCATGTCCAGTTGATTACTTTTCAGAGTCATTCTGTCTGGTTTATTCTAGCTTTACCAACAATATATATCTGGATTGCGTTTCATTTTTACTGTGTGCATCGGTTGCTCCATATTAAATTTCTTTATGGTAGGGTGCATGCGGTTCACCATAGAAATATTGCCACAGGCCCGTTTTCTGGAATTTCAATGCATCCCTTTGAACATCTTTTTTACTTTTCGTCAGTTCTGATACATCTGATTGTGCCAACGCATCCAGTGCATATTATTTTTCATCTTTATGCGCTCTCTCTGGGAGCGGTGTTTGGCCATACCGGGTTCGACGCCCTCTTGGTGAAGAATAAAAAACGTCTGGCAATTGGTCATTTCCACCATCAACTTCATCACCGATACTTTGATTGCAATTATGGTTCCGTGGATATGCCATGGGATAAATGGTTTGGCACCTTTCATGACGGCAGTCGGGACGCGATGAAACAGATTAGAGCGTCGCGGAAGCTTTAACCAAATATCGGGCATTGGATGAAGGAAACAGAACACAAAATAAAGGACCAACTTGTGTCAGATTACGTATCACCAAGTACCCCCGATATGTTGGCGCCCAGATATTCAGGCCTTGCAACTTTCATGCGCACGCCGATTGCGCAAACCCTCGAAGAAATAGATATTGGGTTGGTTGGTATCCCTTATGACGGTGCCTTAACCAACCGCCCGGGCGCGCGCCATGGCCCCCGCGAAGTTAGAAACCAGTCAAGTCTTATGCGCGCGATCAATCACGCAACTCGGATAAATCCTTATCAACTTTGCCGAGTGGCAGATGTTGGAGACATACCATTTGAATCGGCTTTTGATATTGAGAAAGCCCATACTGAAATATTCAATTTTATTGCCGCAATGGTAAAAGCAGATGTCATTCCATTGTCTTGCGGTGGCGATCATTCAGTTAGCCTTCCAATACTACGCGCTGTCGCTAAGCAACCGTTAGCCTTCATCCACATTGATGCTCATACCGACACTTGGGATAGTTTCCAGGGGTCTAAATTTAACCATGGCGCTCCGTTTCGTAGGGCCCATGAGGAGGGCTTGATTGACGCAACAAAGACTGTACAAATTGGTATACGGGGTGCACAAAACGTGTCGGAAGGATGGGACTATTCAGAGAATGCTGGCATGCGGGTTATGTTTGTCGAAGAAGTTCAGAGACATGGAGTTGATGAGATCATCAAAGAAGTGCGATGCATAGTCGGTAATGCACCAACATATTTAAGTTTCGACATCGACAGTCTTGATCCAGCCTTTGCACCAGGTACTGGAACACCAGAAATTGCTGGTCTGACAACTTCCGAAGCGGTAGGGCTAATCCGCGGTTTCCGAAATTTGAATTTTGTTGGAGCGGACATTGTTGAAGTTTCACCACCTTTCGATACGGGCGGGCTTACATCAATGACAGGTGCGACAGTCATGTACGAATTGCTCTGTGTTTTAGCGGAAGCCATTAGTACAGGTTAAAGCCAATTCAGGATTACTTAGTGAGGGCCCTGTATTTAAATCCGCCACTCTATCAACAAAGGTTCACGACCTACAGACTACCGCCCGTACCCTACGGCACGCTCCCTTTAATAGAGTCATTCCGAAATAATAACATGTTCTAGTAACCCCGGTCCTTGGAGCGCGGTGTTCGGACCTTGGGCAGTTATCCGAAATAGGGCGTTGGCTGGCTGGCGCTAATCGGCTAAAATTTTCATGAGGTAAAAAGTCAGGTTAAGATTGGTCCCTAGGTAAAGCATCGGACTCAGTCTTTGGGCGCCACTGTCCCACTTAAGTTTTCCGTATAAATTTTTGGTCACAGCCTTGTGCCGGTTGTTTTCATTGTGACGATAATTTCGACAAATATGATGCACTGTCACTCAAAGTCTTGGGTCAAAAGTGACCGAGGAGTGACCGAAGACGACAGAAATTAATCGCTTGTTAACACAGCTACGTCTGATGAAATACGAAACACGTCACCCCGTTGTTGCTTGCCAGTATTGAGACTCAGTCCAGTAATCAACTGTTCTTTGAATTTGCAACTTCAGTTGAACGATGTGCAATGAAATTACCAATGTGGTAAATTCGAATTGTCTGGATTAATTTTTGGGTATTGGACAGTCAAACACAATAATGAGGCAAAAGATGGATAATGAATTTGTAATCATAATGTCAATTAGATACATGAAGGCATCTCTTATGGCGCCTGCACATGACTGGGCTGAAAAAAACGTCCCAAAGGATGTACCTGGAGCCCATCGCCACCGTTCGTTTCACATAGCACCCGATCGAGGGATGTCCATTTTGTATTTTAACGACAAAGCTGACCTCGACGGCGCGTTCCCAATGGTCAAAGATATACTCAATGGGATGGCTGAGAGATTTGAAGCAAAGGTTGAAATTCAAAAAGGCATCACCAGCCCAGGAATGGATTGGGGTGATTAATGCTAAGTCAGCAAATACCAATAAGTGAATTTTTGGTATTTTACCTTAACGTAATCACTTAACATCCGCAGTGATCCGAAAAAAACCGTGGCTTAATGTTTAAGTTAGTTGGGGCCAATAAAGCCAATAAGGGAGGCAGATTGAACCCGGTTTTTTTTGCATCCAGACGTAAAGTTTTAAAGAGCAGCTAACCAGCATATTTCACATACGCAGAAGGGTGGTCCTCTTTGCACAGGCTTATCTGGGGCGGATCTAAATCAATGTACTGACATGTTCCACCTATGCACTATAGGTAATTATTTTAGACAAACTTCTGTCACCTACCTGTGAGTGTTTCAACTAATTGGGGTCACTTTTGTATAGACCAACTCCGAATGTCGCTTTAGCCAGAGACTTGCTACAGTAATTGACCCGATCCATAGATACGGGCGGTGGTCTCGACTAACACGACAAACCAAATCCATAGACCCAGGTTCGTTGAGTTGAATTAGGAAAAGGTCGTTGTAGATGTCACTGTCGTGACTGAAATCCAAAAACAACCCGATTTAATGGCTACCCCAATCATCAGACAATAGTCGTTTAGTTGCCCCCTGTCTTCAAGAGGGAGATTGAATAACAACTTCTTATCAATAGGTTGCGATGTGCTCGAGGCTGCTGTGCAGTCTCGAGGCTGCATTCGCCGAAGAAGAACAAAGGCACCAACGCTTACATCCACTGCTCCCACCTCATCTACCTGTATGATCAACATGTCAATCAGATGGTGGCGAGGCGGCTAGAGGACAGAACAGGAGCCTTTAATGACCCCTATGCTCTCACAGAGCTAAGTCAGTGGGTCTGGAGGTCCAGGGTAAGACGAGGAAAGGCAATTGCCCTGTATCTACCAAGCCCGAGGATGCGGGGGTTGTTTGAGGATCGGTTGTCAAATTGACAAGGATCAACAATTCAACTGTTATGTGATGCTTCAGGCTTAGAAACGTACAGACTTCAAAATCAGTGGT
>CACJUX010000038.1 GCA_902596655.1 uncultured SAR116 cluster alpha proteobacterium
AAGCTCCCGTCTGGCCTTGCCAAGCAGGGCGTCAAACCCCTCATCTTTATAGAAGGATTCGTTCCATTTTGCGGTTGAAAGGTAAATCTCATGCAGGGCCTGATCGGCGGGACGTTCGTTCCATCTGGTTGCGGCAACGGTTTTCTTCATCCATGCCTCTTTCCAGAAACCGTCTGAAGGCACCTGCTTGATCGTCACCCGGATGCCGGCCTTGGCAGCTTGCTGCTGATAGGCCTCGGCCAGCTTTGGCCAAGTTGGCTCAAGCGTTGCGACGTAGACTTCGACATCAATACCGTTTGGATAACCGGCGTCAGCTAACAGCTTTTTTGCGCCCTCAATATCCTGCGGACACTCAATGGCCGCCCGGTACTGATCATCGGGTTTGACTGGCGTATCGCAGGCCACGACACCGCCACCGCCCATGACAAGTTGGACAAGTTCATTCCTGTCAGCTGCCATGCGAACGGCCTGGCGAACGCGAACATCGGTGAACGGCTCCTGATCCGTCCTGAAAACGAGGCCACGCCAGTTGCCTGTTGGCACCGCGGTCAAGGTGAATTTAGGGCTTTTCTCAAACATTGGACGCTGCAGGTTGGTCACCGTGTTCTCGAAATCGATTTGGCCACCAAGAAGCGCCTGAACACGTGCCTGACCATCGCCGATACCGATAATTTCCATCTCGGCAACACCCGGCGCACCCTCATAGTACTCCATGTTGGCAACTAGCTTGGTTACACCTTCGGCATCGAACTTAACCAGTTTGAAGGGGCCCGTGCCAATGCCTGTCATTGCGATTGTATCACCAGAGCCCTCGGGGATCATCCGTATGCGGTAATCCATAAGCTGTAGTGGCATATCAGCAAACGGTGTGGACAGGGTGAATTTGACAGTCGATCCGTCAACAGCCTCAACCTTGTCAATCATCTTCAGCGCTGAGCGCGCAGGTGATTTAATCTCCGGGTCAAGAACACGGTTGATCGAATAAAGCACATCCTCAGACCCAAAAGAGCTTCCATCGTGAAATTTCACCCCCTCACGGAGCTTGAAAGTCCATTCGGTCGCGTCGCTGTTTGCTGACCAGGATACGGCCAGATCGGCGCTTGGTTTGCCGGTTGTGTCGGGACGCACGAGCCTGCTCATGATCTTTTCGGTGATTTGAAAGACCCGGCCCTTTGAGATCGGGTCAAGGCTTGATGAGCTTCCAAAACCAAGCTCATGCGCCTGCCGGAATGTGCCGCTTGGCGCTGCCATGACGCTTGTCACTGTCATGGCTAGTATGACGCCGGTTGCTGTTAGCAATTTTTTCATTGAAGTTCCTCCTGTGGTCGATTGCTCCTTGCCACTCCGGGGGACCCGGCTGGCTGCATTATCGAATTTCGCGGGAGATAGACCGGATTTAACCTCGCAACTCTCCCCTAATTCCTGTTTTTATTGCGACAAAGTATGGATTTGCACGTGGCTGATAACAAATAAAATTTGTGAATAGATTAATACATAAAATGTATGAATTGCTTTTTTATATTCGAATTGCTTATTCTAATGCCACCCTTGCCGTAAATACCAACTGTGGCTAGATCCTGCTGTAAACGGAAAAGATGATGATGGCGGCACCCAGGCCGGATATGACGAGCATAAGGATTTACGCGATCGGTGGGGGTGGTTTCACCCATGCCGATACAGCGCCAAAGGAGGACCTCATGCTGGAGGACAGGCTTTTGGCACTCGCCCCAAAAATGCCGAAAATTGGTTATGTTGGGCACGCTAATGATGACAATCCAGACCGGATCACAGCCTTCTATTCCCGGTTTTCCGGCCATGCAGAGACCTGCCATCTGCCCTATGACGCAGACGCGTCGGCAGCCAGAGATTTTGCCGCCGGCCTTGATATTATCTATGTCGGTGGTGGATCGACAAAGCAGATGCTGCAACGCTGGCAAAAGACCGGCATTGATGAGGTGTTCAGCGAGGCGGGCCGGCGCGGCGCGATCCTCGCCGGGGTAAGTGCTGGCGCGATCTGCTGGTTCAGTGAACTGCTCCTTGGCACTGTTGATGATGGCTTTGAGCTGTTGCCGGGATTGGGGCTGGTTGCTGGCAGCGCCTGTCCCCATTATGACAGTGAATCGGTGCGAAGAGCTGCCTATGATGATGCCATTGCGGCCGGCAGGCTGGCGCCTGGCCTTGCCATTGATGATGGTGTGGCCGTCTACATCGTGGCCGGTTATATCCGTCAAATCACAAGGGCACGGCAGGGACAGGCGGTCTTTGTCAGCTCAGAACAGAATGGAACAACCGTTAGGGCGGTGATGAAACCCGGTTTTGATTTGGGTGGCGGCACGGCGGTGCAGGCGGTTATGGGACATGGCAACAGGGCCCAATAGATGATGGATGATAACTTACAGTCAGCGCACCCGCGCAAATCCAGACGGCGGCGCAGCACAAAACCATTGATTGAGCCATTCAAATCGCTTACCGGTCAACGGATCATCGGCACCGGCGGCAATCTTAACCCATTGGATGAGCGCGGCATTGCGGCAGTTCACGCCGCCGCCTTGGAGCTGTTGGCCAGCACCGGTGTCAGCGAGGCACCATCATCAGCGGTGAAACTTGTCGCCGATGCCGGGGGTCGGCTGACTGATGCTGGTCGCCTGCTGTTTCCGGAAAAACTGGTAGAGGCCGCCCTTTCTGGTCTGCAGCGCGATTTTACACTTTATGGCCGCGCGGCGGATAAAGATCTAGTCCTAGCGCCTGGGGCAGTCCATGTTGGCACAGGCGGTGCCTCGCCGCAACTATTTGACATGCAGCTTGGCCGGTATCGTGACTCCTGCCTGGCTGACCTTTATGACGCGGCCCGGCTGGTCGATAGGCTGACCCATATTCATTTTTTCAGCCGGCCTCTGGTTGCCCGTGATATGCCTGACCAACAGCGTCTTGATGTTAATACGGCCTATGCCAGCCTTGTCGGAACGACCAAACATGTATTCGTGAGTTCAGGAAACGCGCAATCAGTTGCCGATATTGCCCGTCTCTGTTACCGGTTGGCCGGATCAGAGGCCGCATTCAGGGCACGGCCCTTTCTCTCGCTATTGATCAATCACGCCGTCCCGCCGATGCGCTTTGATACCGAGTCAGTTGAAATTCTGCAGGCCGCGGTGCGGCACGGAATCCCAATGTCGATCAACACTTTTGGCCAGCTTGGCGCGTCCAGCCCGGTGACAATTGCTGGTTGTGTTGCCCAGACAACGGCAGAAACACTGGCTGGCATGGTGATCGCATGGCTTGTCGATGAGGAGGCCAGGGCGGTATTTGGGCCGCGCCCAATGATCACCGATTTGCGCACCGGTGCGATGGCAGGCGGCAGTGGTGAGCAGGCATTATTGACCGCAACAGCAATGCAGATGGCGCGGCATTATGGCTTGCCGTCCTCAACCATTGCCGGCGCAACCGAGAGCAAGCTGCCTGATGCGCAGAGTGGTTATGAAAAATGTCTGACAGTTGGCCTGAGCGTTCAGGCCGGTGCCAACATCATCACTCAGGCATGTGGTGCTCAGGCCAGTTTGATGGGAATATCCTTTGAGGCCATGGTCGTTGACAATGACATGCTTGGCTGTATTTTGCGTGCGACCAACCCGGTTGAGGTCAGTCCCCAAACCTTGTCTGCCCCGGCAATCGGCGCGGTGGTCAATGAAGCCGGTCATTTTCTTGGTGAAGCTGATACTTTCGCCCGAATGCACTCGGATTTTCTCTATCCCGAAATTGCCGATCGCACTGTCATTGAAGTTTGGGAGGCCGCGGGCAGTATCGACATAAGGCAGGCAGCCGCGCGCCGAGCACAGGAAATCCTCGCCGAGCATCACCCCCGCTATATCGAACCTGAGATTGACCGGGATGTGCGCAACCTACTGCCAATTGAGCTACCACCGCTCGTCTGAGACCACCACTCATCTTGGGACAAATCTCTCTGGTAATTCCTCAATTGGCCGCGGCGATGATGATTGGATCAGCTTGGAAGCCCGTGATTAGCGCCTCGGCAAGCTGGCGCGTCTCCTGTGTCATCGTATCGACACCCCGCGTGATAATGGCGATGTGATAACGCAGATTCTGCTGAAGTGGACGGATGACGACGCCGCCTTGATCAAGTGTCATCCGTGCCGAAAACGGGTCAACAATCGCCGGAATTCCCGTTTCGCGAACAAGCGAGCTTGCGGTCAAAACATTTGCCACACTAAAGCGGGCATTTTGCTGCAAGTGATCTGACAGCTTTTCCTCCATGCCCTGCATCTCCAACGGATAAACATTGCCAAAGGTCACAAACTCATGCTGCCTCGCGACCCGGTTGAGGTCAATTTTCCCGGTGGATTCGGCAAGCTCATGCTCGGAGGGGATCAGCGCCACATAATTGACCGAGGTGTGATAGAGAATATGCACACCCTCATAGGGTGGTGAGCGTGAGACAATGCCAAGGTCAAATTGCTGAAGCTGGATGGCATCGACAATGCCCGGCGTATTGCGCGTGTGAATAACCGTATGTGTTTTGGTGGCATTACCTTGTATCTGCCCTAAAATTCGGGGCAAGACGGTGACTGAGAATGTGGGGATCACACCAATGGAAATCTTGCCAATCGTGTCCTGACGAATGGCGGTGGCAAGCTCGTCAAGCCGTTCAATATTGATAAAGGCGCTCTCGACAGCTTTATGGAAGCGCCGTGCCTCCATTGTCGCCAGAACACCGCGCCCCTGGCGTACAAACAGCGAAAATCCAAGCGCAGATTCCAGCTCGTGAATCAGGCGGGTAACGCTTGGTTGTGAGACACGCAATTCGCGTGCGGCGGCGGTGATCGTACCGTGCCGCATAACCACAATGAATGCCTTTAATTGTCGGAAATTCATCAAAAATCCTCCATATGAAATCATAACAAAATTATATCAATCGATCTAACAATTATATTTGTAGAATGAATTGGAAATTTGTTACGTTTTCAAAATCGGTTGTGAGGTGGATTGAATTGAACAAATTTTTTTCAGTCGCTGAAGCACGTTTGCGTGCGAGAAAACGCTTGCCCCGCATGATATTTGACTTTGTTGACGGTGCATCAGGGGATGAAAGCCTTAGCCAGCTCAACAGGTCGGCACTTGATGCAATTCGCCTGATGCCAAGGGTTCTGCGGGATGTGGCGGATCGTGACCTTTCCACCGAAATTCTGGGCGAGCAGATGGGTCTGCCCTTTGGCATTGCCCCGATGGGGATGTGTGCGCTGTCTTGGCCAAATGCTGACCAGCATATGGCACGCGCGGCGGCGTCCCGAAAAATGCCACTTTGTGTTTCGACAGCCTCGTCTGCGACGCTTGAGGCAATCATCGAGGCTGCCGAGGGTTATGCTTGGTTTCAACTCTATGCCGACCAGTCCGCTGAATTCGTTGATGAACTAGTCCAACGTGCAAAGGTGAGCGGGTACAAGGTTTTAATCCTGACCGTCGATGTGCCGATCCCATCGGTGCGCACGCGTGATCTGCGCAATGGTTTTACCTTTCCCTTGCATTGGGGGCCGCGACAAATCTGGGATTTTGCCTCACACCCGCATTGGTCGCTGGCCTCATTGATTCACGGTCTTGGCGCCGGCATGCCGCGTCCGATGAATTACGCTACCTCATCGCAGGGAACTAAATTTGTGCGCAACGCCAGCCGTGGTCGCGCCACCTGGGAATTTCTGCAGAGGCTACGTGATCGGTGGCCAGCAAAACTGGTAGTCAAGGGGGTGCAATGCCCAGATGATGCGGCACGTATTTGTGCTTTGGGAGCTGACGCGATTTATGTGTCCAATCATGGGGGGCGGCAGTTGAACGGCGCCCCAACGAGCATCGAGTCACTGGCGGTGATCAGACAGGCTGTCGGCAAAGCGACGCCGCTGATCTATGATGGTGGTATCCGTAATGGTGAGCATGTGATCAAAGCGCTTGCATCAGGCGCTGATTTTGCCATGGTTGGAAGAAGCGCACTCTACGGGCTGGGCGCCGGCGGGGCACGGGGTCTGTCCGATATTCTGGGCCTTATCAGCACTGAGGCAAGCGCTGTCATGGGGCTGGCTGGTCATCGGCAGGTAACCGATATCAGCGCTGACAATCTTGCCAGCGCGCATCATCACACAGAGAAGGAAAAGGCTAGACGATGGGTGAGGTGAGAAAAATCCGAGGGGGCGCTTTGCTTGCACGGGCGCTTCAGGAAAAAGGTGTTGAGCATGTTTTCACCCTTTCGGGCGGATTTTGCAATCCGGCACTCGAGGGCTTTATGGAATGCCAGATGAAGGTAATCAACTGCCCGCATGAGCAGATCGCCGGCCATTTTGCCGATGGCCATACCCGCATTACCCGTAAACCAGCGGTCTGTCTTGTCGGTCCGGAGGGCTTTGCCAATGCGGTTCCGGCGATGATGGAGGCCTGGGGTGAGCGCTCGCCAGTGATCTTCGTTACTGGGTCCAGTACGCTCAAACGCCAGGGCTCTGGTGGTTTTAAAGAAATTGATGATGTTGCCATTGCCGAACCGCTGACCAAATACAGCGCCAGCATCACTGATGGTGACCGCATCAGTGAATTTGTTGATCGGGCCTACAAGATTGCGATGAACGGCTATCCCGGTGCTGTCCATCTCAGCCTACCAGTTGACATCATGTTTTCTTCCTTCGCCGAAAACAGCGGGCGGGAGGAGCGCCCGTTTAACAGGACGGCACAGCTGCCAGCAAAAGCATGGCCTGAACCAGCGCGTCTTAAGTTGGTGATGGACAGGCTTGCTGCAGCTAGACGGCCGGTGCTGATTGGTGGGCATGGCGTCTGGTGGTCAGGTGCGGAAGGATATCTGGAGGAGGCCGGGCGCAAACTTGGCATTCCCGTGTTCAACATCCCCTATCATCAGAAATTGCTTGGCGAGGAATGTGAGGCCTACATGGGGTTGGCCGACATTCATCAATATCATCCGTCAAAGGACGCTTTTGCCGAAGCCGATTTTGTTTTGATGGTGGGTGCGCGGCTGGATAATCAGATGAATTTTGGCAACCCGCCGTTATTTCCCGAGAGCGTTGATCTTGTCTGCATAAATGGTTCGCATGAGGAGGTTGATTTTAACAGGGCAGCCGATTTCACGCTGCTTTCAGATCCGGGTGCCTTCCTGCAGGCAGTGATTGCCTTCGGCGAGAGTGCTGAATTCACGCTGGCGCGTGACTGGTTCAATCTGAACCGCCAGCGCCGCGCCGCCTGGGTGGCAAAGATGATGACCGATGTTGATGCAGAGGTCGACCAGCCGGAATTTGCCGGGCGCATTCATCCCCTGCATCTGGCGATGGATGTTCAGGCGGCAATGGCGGATGGTGATTGGTTGGTCATTGACGGCGGCAATACCCATTTCTGGTCTGAAATTGCCGTCAATCTTGCCGGGTTCGCTGGTCGAAAACTTGGTGGTATCCTTCACCCAGGTACGTTTAGCCTGCTTGGGGTTGGTGTTTCCTTTGCGATCTCGGCCAAAAATTTGCATCAGGACAGCAATGTCGTTCTGATAAGTGGTGATGGTGCGTTTCTATCGGGTGGGTTGTCGATCGAGGCAGCCTTCCAGGAAAAACGGCCGATCACCGTTGTCATCGACAATAATGGTGGCCTTGACTGCATCTCGCAGCAGCAGGAACGATTGTTTAAAAATGGCATGCATTATGCCACTGATTTTCGCGACATTCCTTTTCACACGATGTTTGAGGGACTTGGCGGGTATGGCGAGCTTGTTACCCGGCGCAAGGATATTATTCCCGCAGTAAGACGAGCAATGGCAAGCGGCAAGACGTCGTGCGTTAATGTGAAGGTGAAGGGCGTGATCTCGCCAATCGTACTGGCCACAACGTCAAAGCGCGACAAGGCATCCATCGAATAGATCAGGGTCTTTGGGATTTATGGGGGGAAAGAAATGGCAATTGTATCATCGCATTTGCTCAACGGTGTCGACGGCACTCATGCCAGCGAGGTCGCTGTCACCCTGATGTGGATCGCCGCTGACGGCAAGAGGTCTATTGTTTTTGAGGGCCAGAGCGATCTGGCTGGGCGCTTCCAGCGGGAGGTAAAGGTTGCAATTGTTGGGGGCTATGAGATGTTGATTGCCAGCGGTGCCTATTTTGCCGGGCACGACATTCCCGTGACTGACAAGCAGATACTGAGCGAGATTGTCATCCGGTTTTCTATGCCGGATCCCAATGGCCGGTATCACATTCCGATAATCATGTCGCCCAACAGCTATTCATGCTGGTGGTCAAGCTAATTATGTTCGCTTTAAATCTCTTAAATGGGTAAATGTTATGTCTACTGCTGGCTTAAATATGTCACGTCGAATCCGGCGTACTCCATACACTGACAGAGTTGAATATCATGGTGTAAAAGGCTTTAGCGTTGTTAACCACATGCTGTTGCCAAAAGCCTATAAAACAAGTGTTGAGGACGATTATTGGCATTTAAGGTCACAGGTTCAGCTTTGGGATGTTGCTGTTCAACGGCAAATCCAAATTAGCGGTAAAGACGCTTATCGATTAGTTCAATTTATGACCCCGAGAGACCTTAGCGGCGTGAAGATAGGAGAATGCCGGTACATTCCCGTCATTGATGAAAATGCTGGGATGCTTAATGATCCAGTTTTGCTCAAACTTGCTGACGATAAATACTGGCTATCGATCGCAGACTCAGATCTGTTGCTTTGGGCTAAAGGCCTAAAAGTTGGGATGAAGTTAGAGGTCCAGGTAGATGAACCAGATGTTTCACCTTTGGCGGTTCAGGGCCCATTATCATTTGGCCTCATGTCTAATCTCTTTGGAAGTAATATTGGTAAATTGGGGTACTTCGAATTTGGCAAATTTGAAATTTTTGGAAAAAAACAAATCATCGCACGTTCTGGTTACAGTAAACAGGGTGGGTTTGAGATTTATTTAGAGGGTTCCTCTTACGGTGGCAGGTTATGGGATTTAATCTGGAATGCTGGCCAGCAATACGATATCCGGCCTGGCTGCCCAAATTTGATCGAGCGCATTGAAGGAGGATTAATGTCTTACGGCAATGAATTTACACGCTCAAACAATCCCTTGGAATGTGGATTTAATTCTCTCTGCCATTTCGGTAAAAATTTTGATTATGTTGGTAAAGCTGCATTGATAGAAATCGCAAAAAAGGGACCAAAAAAAAAGTTATGTGGAGTGAAATTTGGCGGAGGCAAAACACCTCCATGCGGGCAGCCTTTTCCCGTAACCTCTGAAGAGGGGCTTCCGATTGGCAGCGTAACGTCAGGAATTTATTCACCGAGATTGAAAGTTAATGTGGGCATGTCAATGATAAAGAGAGGTTATTGGGACAATGGCACACAACTTATCGTGCATACACCAGATGGGATGGCTCGAGAGGGTGTTGTTTCAAAATTCCCCCTTTAATCACTGCCTTTTTTGATTGAGCTAATTTTGGATCAGCGTGGCATCCAATTTGAGCAGGGAGATGTTTCGCTTCAAGCGATCCAGAAATATCAGCAACGCTGATCCAAGCTGAGTGGATTTCCGGTTTGCAAGCTGCTTGATCAGATTGTTGCGCACGCTGGACTATGCCATTCACTCATGCCTGGAGCTGTATCCCGGTCTTGTTCGGGCTAGGAATAGCGCTGCAAAAGACAGCGCTGCGGCAAGCATGATGCCAATCATCACGCTGAAGAATAGGCCTGTTCCATTGGCAAACAGCATGCCGCCCATGATTGGCCCGATGGCGGTGCCAATTGCACGTGGTGTTGTAATCCACCCTTTTGCTCGACCATAGACTTCTGCCTGAAAATAAATATTGGTGACATAGCCGAATGAGACGGTCAGCACTCCATGACCCATACCGAAAATAATCATCGCGGCAATGGCAAGGCCAAGGCTGTCAGCCTGAACAAGCAGCATGGCAATTGGGCCAAACAGAAAGGCGGTCATGCCGGTGACCCGCGCATCAAAGCGATGGCCAAAGTGCATTTCAATGACCCGCCCGACCACCTGGAAAGGTCCATAGAGAGCCGCCAGCATCACCGCCAGAGCTGGATCATTGAACTGGACCTGAAACCAGTTGATCCACAACAGCGTTGTCGAGGCAAAAACCAGATACTCAAGCCCGCTGGCGCTGCCAAGCATTACCAGGGCGAGGCGCTCTGATCGGGTCAGCAACTGCCATCTGAAGGGGGCAGGGGCCTGTCCCTTACCAGCTGCACCGCCACCATATGCTCGGTGGAGAAAGAAAAAACGGACAGCAGTGATTGCCAGAATACCCGCGACAATGAAACAGGTGATGTGCAGGCCAAAATAGACGAGAAGCGGGGCGACAGATAGCCAGGTTACCGAGCTGGCAACGCCGCCGTAAAACGTGATAAAGGAAATGTTACGCCGCGCATTCGCCTCGTCAAGCTGTACAGCGCTATTGAAGGCCAGCTCATAGGATGACATGGCGAATCCCGTGCCGATGGGAACCATGCAAAGCCACAGCCACCACAAAGAAGCGTTCAGTGGCAGTATCGCCAGCCCAACCGCGCCTAGCGCCAGTCCGCGTGTCATCACCCACAACGCGCCAAAACGATCGCTCCAGCCGCCTATGATCGGGGCAAGGAGCGCATGAATGATCAATGCACCTGATACGGCGGCAAGTATCTGGTCTTCGGCAACGCCTATGGCAAGTGCGAGGGGTGTTTTAAGCTGCGCAAAAATATAGAACAGTAGCCCATAGCTGATGATCTGGCTCAGACCGAGCAGGTTAAATGGCACGCGTGCTGATTGTGCTGACAATGATTGACCTATCAGGGGCTGTTGTAATTAACTCATCGACCCTAAACCTGTTTGTTCTGTGTGCCAATCACCGCTAGGGTTACACGTAGCGGGTTCTAAACTTTTGTAGGGAGATCCATGCCCCTTTTTGAAGATCATTTTATTTCGGCCCATCGAGGTGCTAGCGGTGCCTTTCCTGAAAATACCCTTTTGGCCTTTGACGCGGCTGCGAGGGCTGGCGTGCGGTCAATTGAGACCGATCTTAGCCTACTTGCCGACGACAGCTTTGCCGTGTTTCATGACGCCACGCTTGGCCGCACAGTGACAGGTGATGCGCCGATCGGGTCATTTGATAGGGCCAGTCTGGCGAAACTTGACGCTGGCGCCTGGCGTGATGCGGCTTTTGCCGGCGCGCCGGTTCCCGCCCTTGCCGATCTTCTATCCTGGCAGAAAGAGACCGGCATTGGCCTCAACCTTGAAATTAAATGTCATCACCAGGATTACCGACGTCACGCCGCTGCATTGACCTGCGCGCTAGCAGAGGTTGATCCAGAAATGACGATGATCAGTAGCTTTGATGCGGGATGTCTTGCCGCCATAATGGAGGAACTTCCAGAATTCGCTCGGGCGCTAATCGCCGAGGAGACGCCTGATGACTGGCGCGATATTGCTGACCGGTTACAACTGGATGGGTTTCATCTGAACCATGCGAAACTTACTTTTGACCAGGTGGCTGCCATTCACGATGGCGGTCTGGCGGTTCGCTGCTATACCGTCAATGATTCTGCGGATGTGGAAAAACTACGTGGGTATGGTGTTGATCTCGTGATGACTGACTGGCCCGGAAATTTTATCAAGTTCGATAACAGTTTCGGGCAGGTGGGATTATGAACATAGCGTGGCAAGCTGAGATCACTGCGGCTGATCATCGGATCAGGCCCCATATCCGCCGGACACCCGTGATGCAGGTGGACGACCTTGTCCCGGAAATTCCAGTGGCGCTGAAGCTTGAACATCTGCAGCACACCGGCAGTTTCAAGGTACGAGGAGCTTTCAACAGCTTGTTGGCAGCCGATGTTCCAAAAGCTGGTATTGTCGCGGCTTCGGGGGGCAATCATGGCGCGGCAGTCGCCTATGCGGCAAAATCGCTTGGTCATGAGTGCAGAATTTTCATACCCAAGACGGCGAGTCTCGCCAAGATTGAAATGATCCGTCGCTCAGGTGTCGAGCCAATCATCATTGATGGTGTATATGCCGATGCGCTAAATGCCACAGTTGCATTCGAGTCGGATCATGGTGCTATTTCGATTCATGCCTATGACGATTTCGGCACGGTTTGTGGACAGGGAACAGTGCTGCTTGAGTGGGAGGCGCAGGGTCTTGAAGCTGACACGATTCTTGTTGCAGTTGGCGGTGGTGGACTGATCGCTGGTGCATTGGCATGGCTTGGAGGGCGGCACAAGGTAGTCGCCGTGGAGCCGGAAATGGCATGCGCGTTGCACGCCGCCCTTGCCGCCGGTTCACAGGTTAATGTCGCGGTCTCTGGCGTTGCCGCCAGCGCCCTTGGTGCAAGTCGCGTTGGTGATATTTGTTTTGCTCTCGCCAGGGAACAGAAAATCGAGTCGATTCTGGTTTCTGATGCGGCAATCATCGACGCGCAACGCGCGTTGTGGCAGAATTTGCGGCTGGCGGTTGAACCGGGCGGTGCGGCGACAATTGCCGCGCTTATGACCGGCGCATACAGCCCCCAACCAGGTGAGCGCGTGGCGGCCTTAATCTGCGGAGCGAATGTTGACATAGATTTCTAGCCAGGCCGGTCAACAACCAACCAACTAGAACGGGAGTTCTACCATGAACCCAACGATTGATCTTTTAATGGCGCACCGTTCCATTCGTAAATTCACCAATGAGCAGATTGGCGACATGTTGCTCGAGACACTGGTTGCTGCTGGCCAAGCGGCCGCGAGCTCCAGCTTTCTTCAGGGTGTGACCATCATGCGGGTCACTGATCTAGACAAGCGCCAGCAATTTGTTGAGTTGGCAAACAATCAGAGTTACATTGCCACAGCGCCTGAATTTCTGGTTTTTTGCGCCGATCTCAGCCGCCCCATCCGTTGTTGTGAAATGCATGGCGGCACACCAACTAGGGGCTTCACTGAGCAATTCATCATTGCCACGGTCGATGCCGCCCTATATGCGCAGAATGTTGTGATCGCAGCTGAGTCCGCTGGACTTGGCATCTGTTACATAGGTGCGATCCGCAACGATCCAGCACGCGCGACAACCCTGCTAGACCTGCCTGAAAATGTATATCCGGTGTTTGGCTTGTGCCTTGGCTATCCAGCGCAGAACCCGGAGCCAAAGCCGCGTTTGCCTATGCCGGTCATGCTCAAGGAAAACAGCTATGATGCCAGTGCCGAGGAAGCGCAGATAAAAGCCTATGACGAGGTGGTGCGAACCTATTACGCGTCGCGCACCGGTAATCCGAAATCGCAGAGCTGGAGTGAACAGATGACCGATTTGCTTAGCAAGGAAGCACGCCCACATATGCGTGATTTCCTGTCGCGGCAGGGTTTCGAGATGAAATAGCAAATCCGTTAGCAGCTAAGAGCAGGCTGGACATGCAAGGAAGTTTTTATCACAGTCGCGCGTGACGCCCATTGCCACTGGAGAAAGATCCATGTCATCATCAGCCCTCAAGGCTGTCAGCGCCAAGACGGTCAAAGATATCTATCTAAATATTGGTCATTTTCTGGACCATTTCATGATGTTGATTTTTGCTAAGGCAGCGTACGATGCCGGCCGCCATTTTGGCATTAGCTATGATGAAATCATTGTCTATGGCGTTGCCGGTTTTGTCCTGTTTGGTGGCATGGCACCGGTGGCAGCGCAGCTTGCCGACAAATTCTCGCGCTCGCTGCTGATGGTGATCTTTCATTTTGGCATCGGTGGCGCTGCCATTCTGGCGGGACTCACTCAGACTGTCTGGCAATTGGCGGTGGCTATCGGCCTGATCGGCACGTTTGCTGCAATCTATCATCCCGTCGGCATTGCAATGCTGATCAAAAGTAACAGATGCATTGGCTTTCGTCTGGGTATCAATGGCGTGTTTGGCAATATGGGCGTGGCGGCAGCACCTTTAATTGCCGGTATCCTGCTAACCATGGGTGATTGGCGGCTATGTTTTATCCTGCCAGGTCTTTTCTGCCTTGGCTATGGCGTGGCCTTCATTGGGGCGTTGCATGAGGATGGCACACCGCGCGTCGCGGCGGCAAAGACGGGGCGTGCAGGGTTTGCGTCGAATTGGAAACTGGCACTTGGTGCTATGCTGCTATCGACTGCCAGTGGCGGGTTTATCTTTGGTGCTATGACTTTTGTTGTGCCGCGTTACTTCGAAATTTCTATGACCAGCATTTCAACCTCTGTGGCGCTAACGGGGTTGCTCGCCTCGCTTGTCTATGCCACGGCATCTTTTACCCAAATTGGCGTCGGCTGGTTGATAGACAGACTTTCGCCCAAATGGGTGTTGTTCACCATTGGTATTGGGCAGGTTTTGTTTATTTTTCTGGCCGCAAGATTTACAGATTATTCGCTGTTTCTCGCGATGCTCGTTGCGATGAGCTTTGTTTTTGGGCAAATTCCGATAACAGATACCATTTTGGCGCGCTACGTCCCGGATGAGTGGCGGGCAAAGGCGCTCAGTGTCAAATTTATGGTGAATCTGACAATCGGCGCAACGGTGTTGCCGATTTGTGGGATCATTCTGCAGTCAGGTGTGCCGATGAGCAGCCTGTTCATCGTCATGAGCGCCGTTGCTATCCTGGTTGCTCTTTCTGGTCTGCTGCTTCCCGTTCAGGCGGATGACCAGCGGCGTGACATGATGCCGGCGGAATAATCGCTCCACTTGGTTGGGGCGTAACCGCATAGACAGCGATGGCCGTCCTGGTGCATAGTCCGCGCTTAAGCTGCGCGCCTCCGACCGCACTGTCGGCCTCGAACCCTAGAAAGAACATTAATGAGCCGAACGCGAAACCTCTCCACAGGTAGCCTTGCTGAACATTTACTCCATCTTGCCGTGCCAGCTGGCATCGGAATGCTGTTCACCACCCTGTATAATGTTGTCGATATGTTTTTTGCTGGCCTGATTGGCACTGATGAGCAGGCTGGCCTGGCGATTTCCTTTCAGGCATTTTTCATTTTCATTACCTTTGGCTTTGGGCTGTCAGCGGCGATGACCGCCCTAGTTGGCAACGCCATTGGGGCCAGGGACGACTCTGCCGCCTCTAAGATTGCGATGCGGGGGATTGGGTTTGGGTTGCTGATTTCGGCGCTGCTGACCGTGGTGGCAGTCTGGCTTGGTCCCCTTTTGATCAAGCTGGTCTCGACCGAGGGAGCCTACAGGGAGGCTGGAACTCGGTATTTCATGCTTCTGGTGGTGGCTATTCCATCTTTTATAATGTCGTTTGGTATCAACGGTCTGTTGCAGTCGCAGGGTGATACCGTGTCGATGCAGCGCGCCCAAATCGGCGCATTCTTTGCCAATATTGGTCTCAACCCGCTGCTTGTGTTCGGACTTCCCGGTTTCTGGGGGGGAATGGGTTTTGACGGCATTGCCGTTGCCACGGTGATCAGCCAAACAGGCGTGATGATCTATGTTGGCAGGCAATTGGTTAGTACCGAGCTGATGAAAAAGTGGCAGCTAGCGGATTTACTTCCGAGATTGACAACATCCCAATCCATTGCAGGCCAGATGCTGCCAACAACCATGACCATGATGGTCATGATGACGGCGGTTTTTATAGTTCAATTTTACCTGAAAACATTCGGCACTGCCGCTGTTGCGGCCTATGGTGTCGCAATGCGCGTTGAACAGCTGTTTCTGTTACCCGTCTTTGGTCTAACTGGAGCACTGTTGCCAATCGTGGCGCAGAATTATGGTGCTGGTGAGATAGAGCGGACGCGTGAGGCGTTGTTTGCCTGCTGGAAATATGGATTTATTTTCATGGCAGTTGCCTGTCCGGTCTTATTTTTTGCCGCGCCGCTGCTAATGCGACTATTCACCAGCGATGCCGATGTGATACAGATTGGCGTCAGCTATCTGCGGGTCGATGGTTTCATTCTCCCAATCTACATGATGCTGTTTGCAATTAACTCATTCCTGCAGGCTTTGAAACGGCCGATTTGGACATTTTGGATTGGCATTTACCGGCAATCCTTTGGCGTTGCCTTTTTTAGCTGGGTCTACGTCTATCTACTCGATTTCGGGGTGGTAGGCGTCTGGTTTGGCATTGCCACAAGCGTGCTAACAGGATTGCTTCTATCACTTTTGATCACTGGTCATGTGGCCAGACAGCTGTTGGGTGGATTGTGGCGTCGCGGTGCACATTCGCCTATAGCCCCTTCTGATTGACCCGGTCTGAAAGCTCGACTAGGCTCTCCACAAATTCTGAACAGTGAATGGTCAGATAGTTGCTACGCCTCCGTGTCAGCAGCGTGTGTTATACCAATTCCTTAATCACGTCGACGATCCGGTCACAATAGGATGAAGCCAGTATCCGGCCCGCTTCGTCAAATTCGTTTAAAGTCGTCGTTACAGATGATTGGTTTGGGATGGTGATCATCTGCATACAGCGGCCTAGAATGTGCAGCTGATTGACGGCATTGAAACTCTATGAACCTTCAAGCACCTGCATTACTGCAAGGGTTTTACCTTGTGTGGGGCGATAGCCACCGACCAAGAGTTGGATCGAGTAAATTTGTGGCTTCACCACCATGATTGCTGCTCCAAGGTGGTCTGGTAAGACCCACACCATACCCTCTAACCAGCTTAACATATCGCGCAGCTAGACCACTTTCGCGTGGGCTGCATTGTCCTTAATGGCCAAAGGCAGGCTGGATGGGCTGAAAAGCCTTGCCTTAGCTTCCAGATGTTACAGAGTATGGGCTGAATCCTCGGCCACAAGGCGCAAATAAAAGTGGTGTCGAATCGAGTAATAAAGCAGTAGTGTGCGCGGCTTATGTCTAGGATCATAGGCTGTGGTTAGTGGATCATCGTCGATGCTTCTGTTGGCCCATAAGTTCAAATTGGGATTTTGTCTGAAATGTTCGCCATAATTCGAGTTCTGCCGGTGGCACTCTATTGTATTATACTAAATATTGTTTCTTTGGAAAAGCGCCACCGATAAAAGCTAGCGTTGTTAATGCAGGGGGTGACGGGCACTTGCCGCCATGTCTAGCCAGCGGGCATCTGGCATTTGATCCGGCGCTGGCTTTGTCTTAGCCAGTTACCGTTCCGGCGTACATAATCGGCGATCTGCAAAGTACCGATCTCGGTGTTGAGCATCCAGCTCTGGCGGGCGAAGGGCTGGGTATCAGGCGTAATGTGATGATAGCTCAGGCACCAGATTTCATCGTCCCTCATGATCAGTTCTTGCGAGAGCGTTTCGGGACTGTCCGTCACACAGAAATCTTGCCATTCCGCGCCAGTCAATTTCTTTGCTGTTGCGCCAAACAGGCCGTTTTCAAACGAATATTGCTGTCCATCACATTCAATTGATGGTGTTTCAGCCCCTGCTGCTATGGTTTTGGCAACAAGAAGGGCCGCCAGCAGCATACAATATCTGGTTGAACCTAAAATCCTCACAACATCTCCATTTTAGCCTGCTGGTGCCGGTCTGCCAAATCCTCAAAAGATATCCTGCTGTCGTCAGGCGCTTTTTTTGTTGGGGCCTAATCTATGGCCGGAAATGTCACCACCCCACGCGCGAATAAAGAAACCCCCGCTGGATAATCCAGCGGGGGCCATGTCCCAGACGCTTTTATCATCAGCCGCCGGGAGCATCTCGAGACGGTCAGGTAAGGCCTGAGACGTCATCTTGCCTAGATGGTTCAACGGACATTTTTCTGGTTTGTTTAGCGCTTTGTGAATTTTTTCGAACTGGATGGATTCGCCAAAATGGCTGTTGGCATGTAGCGTTCTTGGAAGTGACCTAACGTTGGTAAAGTAGGCGGCGCGACGATGAGAAGAACAGAAATTTCCATTTTGGGTGACAGCCCGGGAACGTACTATCATCTAACACGACTTGAAATTGGTCCGGATGATCCGGCCCTGCCAAAAATTTTTATTCAGGCAGGTCTGCATGCAGGGGAACAGCCAGGAATGATGATCCTGCATCATCTTTTGGCTATGATTGATGCTGCTGACCAGTCCGGTTTGCTCAATGCACGGTTCGTAATCTTCCCGATGGTCAACCCAATCGGTATGGGACAGGTCGGACTGCATCATCATCAGGGCCGGTATGATTTGCAGTCTGGGGTCAATTTCAACCGTGGCTGGTTCGATTTGTTTGCCATGCTGGCGGATAATGACGGACTTGCAAAAATTGCGTCCGCATTGTCGCCTGACGATGCCGCCCATAACACGTCTGTCATCAGACAGGCTGTCGCCGCCAAACTGGAGACCTATCAGCCGTTCACAGCTCTTGATCAACAGCGCCTCCATGTAGCGCGCGAGGCGTTTGACAGCGACATCGTTCTGGATCTTCATTGCGATGACGCCGCTTTAAGTCATATTTTCATCGTTCCGCAATTGATGCCCGGGGCGCAGGATCTGTCTGACTGGGTAGGGGCAGCGGCTACCTTGACAGCCGAGGATAGCGGCGGTGGTTCCTTTGATGAGGTTTGGCCGGGGCTGTGGATCACTTTGGCGCGCCATTTCTCCGATCATGCTTTTGCCCCGCCACCACTCGCGGCGACGCTGGAATATCGCGGCTATTGTGATGTTGATGATCAAATGAACAAAAAGGATGCAGAAAATCTTCTGGGTTTTCTCAAGGGGCGCGGTTATGTTCGTTGTGAGTCCGTTGCAATGCCAGTGCAGTCA
>CACJUX010000039.1 GCA_902596655.1 uncultured SAR116 cluster alpha proteobacterium
CTGCTCTTGTGCTGCAAAATGGCCAGCGGGTGGAATTAACCGATGACACAAACAACAGTGCCATGCTGTATTTTGATAGCCATACTATGTCGATTGCTGCCACGGAAGGGTCAAAATCCAAACGCATGCCGATCGACATGAATGAGGACACAATCCCCAACCTTTTGAACCCGGCAAAATCTCCATATCCTAGTTACTTCAACGAACGACGCGCAGAGGGTCACTATCGGATTGTGTCGCCCTTCCTCGGCTTAGCTTTAATACTTCTTGCAACGGCAATTATCCTTCGGGGCCAGATAAGGCGTGATCTCTGGGGGCGCCGCACCTTTGTCAATATTGTTGTTGGGATTGGCACGATCATCCTTTTGGTTATGTCACGGAGCATTGCAACCTCAACGCCTCAATTTATTCCGCTATTATATGCCAGTATACTCATTCCAGTTACCGTGTGTCTTTGGTCACTATACTCAAACCGCACGGTCGCCACATCCAGTGGTCAGATGTCAGACGAGTTAAGTATATGAGCAAAATGTCAGTTTTCGGATTGCTATTCCGCTATTTTGCCCAACGGCACCTTTTCTGGACCGGTCTCTGCCTTTTAGGCCTTACCGCTGTTGTCTCGATCATTCAGACAGTTGAACTAATTAGACGCGTCAGCGTCTTGAAAAACAATACTGTTGAAGTCAATTTCCTGATGCTTTCGATGCTGAACCTACCTGCAGTTATAGATGTTGTTCTGCCTTTTGCGCTGCTTAGCGGGTCAATGCTGTGCTTCAACGCCTTGAACAGGACGAATGAATTTGTTGTCACGCGTGGCATCGGGACATCCATCTGGAGCGCCCTTAGCCCGTCCTTTCTTTCGGCTTTTGGGGTTGGATTGTTCTTTATTATGGTAATAAATCCGATCGGGTCTTTTACTGCAAAACAATATGAAAAACAGATGGTTGCCATCTTTGGCAAAGATGACCGTAATCTTTCGGTAACGGCAGATGGCATTTGGTTGCGTGATAAGCAAGAGAAACGCCAGTTAATCATTCACGGCGACGCATTGGATGCCGCAAATGTGAGTATCATCAATCCGGTTATTTATCAATTTGCTGCACCCGGAGAGTTGCAAACCCGCCTGCGTGGCAGCGCCATGCTGCTTACAGACAGCGGTTGGATGATTGAAGATGCGATGGCTTGGGACAATGATGGCGGCAGAAAAGAAATTGGGACCCTGATGCTTGCCACAAGCATCGCCACTCTTGATATTGAGCGATCAACCGAACCACCACACACAATCCCAATCTACACACTTCCCCGTTTCATTCAGATGCTGGAAAATACGGGGTTGCCTACAATCAATCATAGTATTCATTTTCATCAATTGTTGGCTTTCCCACTATTGATGGTCGGCATTACAATGCTAGGCGCACGTTTTACCTTGAGAAATGTAAACCGGGGCAGGCGGATGCAGCTTTTCACGCGGGGCGTCTTGATTGCAACGGCTATTTTCATTTATGGCTATTTGATGCAAATTCTGGGTTCAACTTTTCGGGTGCCACCGGCTATTGCTGGTTGGACACCCGCAATCACAATTCTACTTGTTGGCGCAGCACTGTTGGCAAGACTCGATGAAAGTTAGGGACATTTTTTTATGAAGCAAACAATTGCTTTTGCTATTACGCTTTTTGTGTTTTGCGGGCTGACCCTTGTTGGGTTGGCATCAGTAAGCATTGTTGCAACAGTGAATGGAGACCCGATCACCAGCTATGAACTTGAGCAACGAATTCTGTTGCTCAAGGATGCAACAAACATCGAAATTAACGATCAGACAGAAAAGCGGATCAGCGATGATGCCCTGCAGATGTTGATTGACGATAGTTTAAAGCAGCAGGTAGCCAACAATGGCAGCGTTGGTCTTAAATCCGCTGCGATCGCTAAGGCCAATGAACTTATTGACGCGTCTTTTGCTGCAGAAGGCAAAACGGGCGCAGCAACGTTGCGAGAGATCGGCATTGATCCAATGACTGTCCAATCAAGATTCGTTAGTGACCTTATCTGGTCAGATCATTTGCAGCGGATTTACAGTGACAAATTTGCTGGCATTGAAGGCAAAATTGATGCGGAACTGGCACGCCTCAAAAAAAATGCAAGCAAACCCCAGATCAAAGTCAGCGAGATTGTTCTTACACCGGCGCCGAACCGCGACCTCAAACAAACCCTTAATCTCGCAACACAGATGGTTGCTGCCATCCGAAAAGGTGCAAATTTCAACGCAATTGCGCAACAATATTCTGGTGCTGGCAGTGCCAAGCAGGGAGGTCGTGTAGGCTGGCTTGTAGCCAATCGGTTACCCCCTCTTTTTTTGGATACACTTACAGCCATCGCCAATGGAGAGACCACCGACCCAATTGAACTCGATGGCGCCATTTATATTTTTCGAAAAGACGGTGAGCGAAAAAAGGGATTGGCAGACGAGTCTCAAGCTCGAATTTGGCTTGCCCGCGCCCTTCTTCCATTGCCCGCAGATGCAACCAATGCCGACCGGCTTGAGGCTGGCGCTCGGATCGAGCGCGATACTGCGGCTATAAACAGTTGCGACAAGCTTGTCGAACTAAACACCAGCTATGGCTCTAACGCCGATGCCCGACTTGAAGAGATGGTCCTAGCCGATCTCGCACCACAAATGCAGAAACTTGTGAGTACTCTAGGAGACAATCAAGCAAGCGAACCAATTGCCTTTGCTGAGGGAATTGCAATCATGATGGTGTGCCGTCGTGACAAACCACAGCTGAATTTACCAAGCCGCGAGGAAGTTCGTAGGGTGCAATTCAATCGTTTGTTTGGCGATTTGAGCGAACGACATATGGTTAGATTGCGACGTAGTGCGTTGATCGACATGCGCAATTGAAAGATGATGGCACCTGTCGCGCGACCCCCTGTTCTGGTCACACCTGGTGATCCTGCTGGCATCGGCGGCGAGGTTGCGCTTCGCGCCAAAAAAGCCGGTTGCGACGACTTTTGTCTAATCGAAAATGCCTCCCGCATAACAGCGCTTGCACAGAAGCTGGACCTTGGCGTAAAGGTACAGAAAATCTCACATCCAGCGGAGTTTCGTCCCAACAGTGACGCGCTTCAAGTCCTTGATATTGCCTGGCCGGTAGCGCCCGTTACTGGCAGTCCTGATGTTGCCAATGCACAACCGATCATCAAAGCAATAGAAACTGGCGCAAGATGGGCACAGGATGGAACTGTTGCTGCTTTGGTAACCAATCCTATTGCCAAAGCAACTTTGTATGATGCTGGCTTCGCCCATCCTGGGCATACCGAATTTCTAGGACGCATGGCCCCGGCCTGCCCCGGTGGACCAACAATGATGCTGGTCTGTGATATGCTTAGGGTCGTTCCGGTAACTGTTCATATCCCACTAATGGCAGTTACCTCTTCATTGACAACTGAACTTATCATCGACAAGGGCCGCCTTGTGGCACAAGCCTTACGCGTGTATTTCGCCATGCCTTCTCCACGCCTTGCAGTGTGTGGGTTGAACCCACATTCTGGTGAGCAGGGACGTATGGGCATGGAAGACACGGCGATCATTAAACCTGCGATTGACCATTTACGTGCCGACGGCATTGATGCAACAGGCCCGCATCCTGCCGACACCTTGTTTCATGAGGGCGCCAGAAAAACCTATGATGCTGTGCTAGGAATGTACCACGACCAGGTTCTCATTCCACTGAAGACAATAGATTTTTTTGGTGGTGTTAACATCACCTTGGGGTTGGATTTTATCCGCACGTCACCAGATCATGGGACCGGATTCGACATCGCTGGCAAGGGAGTGGCCCGACCTGATAGCCTGATTGCCGCGATTCGGACAGCACATTCAATGTCGCGCGAGAAAACACTTAATGACGGTGGCGTGGCCTAATGACAAACAATGAGTCATCAGACACCGAAATGGAACAGACAAATCAACAAATTTATGCGCTGCCGTCATTGCGAGCACTAGTCGATGCATTGGATATGAAAGCCCGCAAATCACTGGGGCAGAATTTTCTGTTTGACATGAACCTCACTCGCCGGATCGCCCGTTCGGCGCGACCACTAACGGGAACAACAATCGAGATTGGGCCCGGACCGGGTGGGCTTACAAGGGCAATACTTCTTGAGGGCGCCAATAATCTGATAACTATTGAAAAGGACCGGCGTGCCAGTGCTGTTCTGCAATCCTTGATGATGGCTGCTGGCGAACGGTTGACGCTGGTTGAGGACGACGCGCTCAATTGTCCAATCTGGCAGATGGGAGGGACGCCAAGGCGCGTCATCGCAAATCTGCCTTACAACATCGCAACATTGCTGCTCATAAAATGGCTGGAGCATTCCTCTGATTTTACTTCCCTGACGTTGATGTTTCAACGTGAGGTGGCGCTGCGTATTACTGCCCGCCCTGGTGACAGCGAATATGGCCGTTTGAGTATTCTGGCAAACTGGAAAGCCGATACCGAAATTCTTTTTGATGTTCCAGCATCAGCCTTTGTACCGCAACCAAAGATCATCTCCTCAGTAATACGGGTTATCCCGTTGGCAAAGCCACGATTTGACTGCAAACAGAGTTATCTTGAGGATGTGACACGCCATGCCTTTGGACAACGCCGCAAAATGTTGCGCTCCTCACTCAAACGTATAGGCGGGCAAGATTTGCTAGCAACCGCTGGTATAAACCCTAAGGCACGTCCGCAGGACCTAGAGGTTGCTGAGTACTGCGCACTTGCACGCTGCCTCGAGGATAGAGACCGCCAAAAACAGCCCTAGAAGCCCCAACAACTGCCTTTATTGGCCGGCGCGCAATCTTTTAACGAAATCTGTCAAGCCAACCTGACGGTCGCGTTTTAGCCGTTCTGCCGTCAAAATGGCTTTGACCGATGCCACCGCAATATCAATGTCATGGTTGACGACGATATAATCGTATTCGCGATAATGGCTGATTTCATCGGATGCCTTGGCCATTCGGGCCAAAACCACCCCGGCCGAATCCTGCGCGCGCTTAGTCAGGCGGACTTCCAGATCACGCGTTGACGGTGGGAGAATGAAAACCGAGACGAGATCTTCACGTTTGGCATCGGCAATCTGCTGCGTCCCCTGCCAATCTATATCAAATAGCACGTCACGTCCTCCCTCAAGTGCGTTCATAACCGCTCCCTTGGGTGTGCCGTAATAATGGTCAAACACTTTAGCATATTCCAGAAACTCACGATTGTTGATCATTATGTGAAAATTGTCACGGTCGACAAAATGATAATCTCGCCCCTCAACCTCACCTGGGCGACGCTTTCGCGTGGTCGCAGAGATCGACATTTCGAGCGCGGAGTCCTCATCTAGAAGCCTTCGGGCGATTGATGTCTTGCCAGCTCCTGATGGGGATGAAAGCACCAGCATTAGGCCTCGTCGGCCAATCAGATTGTCGGAGTAACTCATTTCGCGCTTCATCTCTATAACGGCCATACGTCAACATAACTGCCTATTGAGCTGCGGCTGCCTGACGTTTCCGGAATAGTCTTACATTCTTGTTGTGGGCGTCCAGTGTTTTCGAAAATAACAGCCCGCCCTCTCCATCTGAGACGAAATACATATTTTTTGTCTTTTCTGGCTGCAACACAGCCTCGATTGATGCACGACTAGGGTTGCAAATGGCGGTTTGCGGCAGCCCCTTGATGACATAGGTATTCCATGCTGTTCTGCGTTTCAGGTCAGATTTACGGATGGACCGTGACGTATCGCCATCCACTCCATAAAGAACAGTTGGATCAGATTGCAGGCGCATTCCAGCGCGGAGCCGATTTATAAAAATCCCAGCCACCTCACGACGATCCGCACTGTCAGCCGTCTCAAGCTCGACAATGGACGCGAGAATCACCGCTTCCTGTGGTGTTTTGAGGGGCAGATTGGCGCTGCGGTCCAACCAAGCCTCAATCAGCTCCATTTCACGTTTTTGCTGCATCCTGTCGAGCAATGCCTGCCGAGAGGTTCCGTAAGTGAAAAAATAGGTTTCGGGCAAGAGGCTGCCCTCATCTGGTGTAGTTTTGATCTCGCCTGTCAAGGTTGACACGTCATTAAGAAGCCCAATAATCTGCGCCACTGTCATTCCCTCAATAATTGTGAGGCGCCGCTGATGGCTTTTCCCTTGATGAATGAGTTCCAGCGTTACTGCCAAACTGGCCCCAGCTGGAATCAGATATTCGCCTGCTTTTGGCAAATAGTTGTCACCCGCGAGAAATTTGGCCAAATTATAGTGAAACAGCTCGGTGATGACACCGGCGCGTTTCAAGTGCCAGCGAATCGTAGCGTGCCCATCTCCAGGCTCTACGACGACGAATACATCATTGCTATGCGGTCCCGGAGCCTGAAATACCTTGGCATGCCAACTCCACAACCCAATCGTGGTAAGGCCGGCAACAACCAAAACACCCGCGACCGAAAAGATAAGATACCGGACGGCCCGGGACGCCATCAGGTAACCTCGCCAAAAATTAATGAGGCATTGGTGCCGCCAAAACCAAAGGAGTTTGACATCGCATTTCGCACTTGGCGCTGCTTTGCCTCCAACGGCACCAGATCAAAGCCCGCGACCGCATCCTCGGGATCGTTGAGATTTAGGGTCGGCGGCACCTCGCCAGTCTGCACCGCCTTGATTGAATAGATCGCCTCAATCGCTCCGGCAGCGCCAAGCAGATGGCCCGTGGCGCTCTTCGTAGACGACATGGAGACGGTCTTGATGGCATCACCAAGCAGGCGAGACACCGCGCCAGCCTCTATCAAATCACCAAGTGGCGTTGAAGTGCCATGGGCGTTTACATAGTCAATCTGCTCAGGTGCCAGCGCTGCCCGTTTGAGCGCTGCCTGCATGGCCCTAAAGGCCCCATCACCATCCTCAGCCGGTGCAGTGATATGGTGTGCGTCACCTGACATGCCATATCCCTTGATTTCAGCATAGATAGTCGCGCTCCTGGCTTTTGCATGTTCAAGTTCCTCGAGGACGACAATGCCAGCCCCCTCACCCATGACAAAACCGTCACGTCCCTTATCCCATGGCCGTGAAGCAATTTCCGGCGTCTCATTATAGCCTGATGACAACGCCCGCGCCGAAGCAAAACCTGCCATACCGATGCGGCAGACTGCAGCTTCAGCGCCACCAGCCACCATCACATCAGCATCATCCAGCGCAACCATGCGTGCAGCATCGCCAATGGCATGCGACCCGGTAGAACAGGCAGTCACAACCGCATGGTTTGGGCCACAAAATCCATATTTTATTGAGACGTGGCCGGAAATCAGATTGATCAGTGCAGAGGGAATGAAAAACGGGCTGATGCGCCGTGTCCCCCTTTCATTCATCAAGTGATCAGTCTGGACAATCGTATCAAGGCCACCTATGCCAGAGCCAATCATCACTCCGGTACGGTTCTGCGCCTCAGCATCATGTGGTTTCCAGCCTGAGTCCTCAACCGCCTGGATGGCAGCCACAAGGCCGAGTTGGATGAACCGGTCCTGCTTGCGCTGCTCGCGCGGTTCAATCCAGTCATCAAGATTGAGACCACCAGAAACATCGGCCGTCGGCACCTGCCCCGCAATGCGGCAGGTGATATCACTCACATCAAAATCTTCAATGAGTGATATTCCACTTTTCCCATTCGTGATCTGGAACCAGTTATGGTTTACACCAACCCCGAGTGGTGTAACCATACCCAGACCGGTAACAACAACGCGGCGCAAGGCAAGCCTCCGGACAGGTTTCAATCAGAGATACATTCGACCTCCACTCCGCGCATGAAGCATGCGAGACCCCAGAGGCCGAATATTGAAGTCAGTGGCTTAGGAAGCGCTTTCCTCGAGGAAAGAGACAGCATCCTTCACGGTCAGAATACGCTCGGCAGCATCGTCTGGAATTTCGACGCCGAACTCTTCCTCAAACGCCATTACCAGCTCAACAGTATCCAGACTGTCTGCCCCAAGATCATCAATGAAGCTCGCGCCTTCAACGACCTTATCGGCATCAACGCCAAGATGTTCTACCACAATATTCTTCACACGATCTGCAATATCGCTCATTTACGCCCCCATTTAGACGGTTATGGTTACCCCCTCAGGCGGGGGAAAATTGGAAGTTGCGCGGCAATAACACAGTTTTTGACGCCGCGCCACCCCGAATGATGTCATTCATCGCCGCGGTATCGTGCGGCGCCCGTATTATAACATAGCCATCCCACCATTTACATGAATTGTGGCGCCGGTAACATAGGCCGCCTCGTCGCTAGCAAGATAGGCAACAGCGGCGGCAATTTCATCAGCCTGGCCAAGGCGCGCCGCCGGAACACGGCCAAGAAGCGCCGTTTTCTGCTCGTCACTCAACTCATCCGTCATCGGTGTCTCAATAAAACCGGGAGCGACAATATTAACCGTCACACCCCGACTGGCGACCTCCTGTGCAAGCGATTTGCTAAAGCCAATCATGCCTGCCTTTGAGGCCGCGTAATTGGTCTGGCCGGGATTGCCGGTCACGCCGACAATCGACGATATCGAGATGATCCGCCCATGGCGCGCCTTCATCATCCCCCGCATTGCACTGCGGCACAGAATCATGCTGGCTGTCAGATTGACGTCGAGTACCTTGTCCCATTCATCATCTTTCATGCGCATTGCCAGATTATCGCGGTTAATACCGGCATTATTGACCAGGATGGAGATTGGCCCCGCCTTCTCAGTGGCCTCTGCAATGACTTCGGCAACCGCCTCACGGTCACCAAGATCGGCGGTAACGATATGGCCACAGTCACCAAGCTCTGCCTGCAGCGCCCTCAGCCTTTCAACCCGCGTCCCATGCAGGACGACGCTGGCCCCCTGCGCATGCAGTGCCTTAGCAATGGCCGCACCAATTCCTCCACTGGCGCCTGTTACAAGCGCTGTCTTGCCGGACAAATCAAACATTTGGAAACCTCGATTCTGTCATTGGCCACCACGTCGAACAGCGATTGCCGCTTGATATTTGTCCGGACCATAATCAATGGCCGATGCGCGCGCAAGTGCCGTCCTAATCGCCAATCAGAACTGGACACCATTTGCACGCATCGCCTCAAGACTCTGTTCGATCATCGGCAGGCTGACGGCAAAATTGACACCAGCATCAATATCTGCCTCTTTGGTGAAAATACCATCAATCATGCCGACTAACTGGCCATCAGGGCGCACCAGCGCCCCGCCAGAGGCACCGGGATTGACAGCGGCATCCGTCTGGACAAAATCTTCGATCTCATTGAAACCAACATTGCTGCGCCCAGTTGCCGAGACCACGCCACAGGTGAAAGAAATCCCAAGTCCGAAAGCATTAACTAGGGCACAGACATGACTACCGATTGGTGGATCGCCAACGGATAGCGCTATTGTTGGAAAGACCTCGTCCACATGAAGCACAGCAACATCACGGCGTCTGTCGATGCCGTGCAGATGTGCCTGGTGTCGGGATCCTGCTGTATCGACCACCTCAATTTTCACGGCCCTTGCCACAACATGGGCTGCGGTCAGGATATAGCTGCCAGTCGCCGCCCCGAGTGGATAGACGATACCGGTACCAGCCGGGGCAACACCGGGCGGTGCGCCAAAACCAGGACGTGCATAGCCCGGCCAAGTCGGCTCAACCACCAGCACCGATTGCTGGGCCACCTGCCAAGTCCTTGGTCCATGATTAGCATTCGCAGTAACAGTAATGCTAAGTAGGAGTGAAAGGACGATAGATAACAGGCGCACGAAGCCAGCAATACTTAATTTTTGGTCACAAGTCATTTCAGCGCGCATGACCAAAGGCCCCAATAATTTCCGCCAGGTAAATCGTACAGAAACGAACTGAATTTGCAGGTAAATAACCTACGTAAAGCTAACTGACAGTCGGCTAAAGACGGACGTTTTCGCCGCTGTAAACAGATGCCGAGTCCATTCCTGTGCTGACCAACACATAATAGGCAACAACGGCGATAATGACGGCAACGCAGCCGCTAATCAGAACCATTTTCATAATTTCCATACTCCTGCTTAAACTCTAGTATAACATTGATCGATCGAATGCTCAATCTTCGGGCATCGTAGCCATTTTTAGAAAAGTCACCAGATCCCGCCTATCCTGTGGGTTTTTCATCCGCTGGATTGGCATTTTTGTGCCAGGCGTCACGATATCGGGTCCCTCATCAAACAAGCGGCTAATTGTTGTCTCATCCCAGATGATCCGCGATGCCAGAAGTGCCTCAGAATAAGGATAACCATCAAGGGTTCCCGCCTCTCTGCCAAAAACACCAAACAATGTTGGGCCAGCGCGACGCTTACCATCTTTTTCAAGCGTGTGGCAAACACTACATTTTCGAGCGAATTGCTTTTCACCATTGGTCATGGCCACAGTCGGATGAAAACGACGCGGTTTTCCTGGCGACTCAAGAAATTCGGGTGGAAACTCAAAAATCGACCATTCCGTGATGTGATCATCGAGACCACCGATTACCAATGTATCCCCCTCTGGCATGACCAACATGCTCCAGACAGGGCCATTGGCCGCCCTGAACTCACGAAAAATGCTCCAGTCCCGGGTGTCGGCAAGCATAACCCTGCCCTTTGCTGTTCCAAAACCAATCATATTGTCAGCTGCGTTATAGTGCAGTGAGAGAACCGGAACACGGTCATCCCCAAAACGCAATAACTCCGTCTGGTCGGAAAAGCTCACGACATACATCCCGCCATCGGCTGTTCCATAAGCGAGCATGTCCCGTTCTTCGTCAATTTCAAAAACGCTCACTCCCCAGCCATTGCGCACAAGCGAACGCTGGTACTCGCCAGTTGACAAAAGCCATCGGCGGATCGATCCATCATAACCTGCACTATACAAGTGCTCCATGTCACGTGAGAACTGCACCATGTTGACAGGGCCTTGATGCCCTGTGATAAAACGGTTCAATCGCGGGGCAGCATCCCCTCTCATTTCCCAGAGGCCAATCGAGCCATCCCAACTGGCTGAGGCCAGTTGGCTCCCATCTGGCGCAAAAGACAGCCCTACAACCTTGCCTTTATGGCCCGACAGTATCACTGGTACGGCGTCATCTTTGTTGGCAGCGATGTCAGACATGTCCCATAAAAGGATCAGACCATCATCTCCAGCCGTTGCCAAAGTTTTGCTGTCCGGCGAAAAGGCGGCCACATTGACTGCTGCCTCATGGCCATAAAGTGTTGCCCGCGGCGCAATTTGGTCCGTCGACCATACAACGACGGTATAATCAAAACTGGCGCTCACCATTACCGCGTTGTCAGGTGAAATTGTGAGCCCCTTCACTGGGCCGCCATGCGCAGTGAATGTCTGCATGGCGCGGGCAGAAAATGTCAGAAGAAAGACAGCGAAAAGAAAGGTTAAGATATATGAGCCCGCGACCCACCTAAACCCACCTTTAACGCCACTTGGCAGCACTGACATAACGAGCCGAGAGACGTCTATTCGGCGGGTGACGGTGAGCCTTTAGCCTTCTGCTGCTCTTCCTCGCCCCACAGATTATGATGTTCCTTAGCCCAATTTAGGTCAACCTCCCCTGTATGCATCGCATCAATAGCACCTTCCATACCAACTGACCCAATGTAAATGTGAGCGATGATCATCGCAATAAGCACAAGCGAAACCAATCCATGCCAGAGTTGGTTGTATTGTTGCTCTTGCATCGGTGTTAATTCGGTCGGAAGGCTTAAGCCCACGGTGTTTAGCATGGCGAAGGTGTCCGCAAACATCGTCGTCTGAAATGGAAACATCAAAGCAATACCTGACAAGCTCACGGATAGCCCACCAACCATGGTGACCCAGAAAATGATCTTCTGGCCCGCATTAAACTTTTTTGCCGGTGGATGGACACCTTTTTTAAAAATGCCACCGCCCATGCGCAGCCATTGTAAATCAAGTTTGGTGGGAATGTTATGACGCACCCATAAGATAAAGGAAAGAGCTAGACCAAGCATGAACGCAAAAGCTAGGTAATTATGGGCATACTTACCGCCGGTGGTAAGTGCTGAGAATGCCTCTGGACCTATCACCGGTAGAATAACATATCTACCGTAAAGTAAATTCAAACCAGTGAGACCAAGCACCACAAACGATCCAGCCATCAACCAATGTGCAAACCTATCTATTGAACCGAACCTTACTATTGTTTTATTGGAAGGTCCCTTTTCGATCTTGATTTTACCCCTTATCATATAGAACATTGTTAGGACAAACAGCATCATAAAGATCAAAAATCCTCCGATTGTCGACAAAGGCCCATTCCGCAAAGCCCGCCAATTGTCACCCTCGGACTGGATCATCACAGCCCCCAGTTCATTTTTCATCGACACCGACCCAGCATTTCCAGTACGCACAAAACGCCACAAATCAGCATCAGAATTTAAGCCCAACGCCTGACCGGGGACCTCCCCTTGTTGTTGTGCCACAGCGGCAGAAGTTAGAGTAAACATGCCAGAAAAAAGAGTTACAATGATGGCGAAGACGGCGAGAATTCTGCTGTTCATTTCAAAGCCTCCGTGGAAAACCTGATCAATAATTACTTTGGAAACGTGTTCGACTACTAAGTTCTCTCAGTTGTTCATTATTCAGGGACGAGTCCACCTTGCCAAGATACGTCCCTTTTTCGTAATTGAGGGGTCTTCCTCGCTCTTCTTCCCGGCACGCGGACAAGACAGATGTCAAAGAAATAACCAACAGCAAAAAAGTTGATTTTGTCAAAATATGACGCATAGCAACCCGCCCACAATCTAAAGCCCCACGTTGGGGACAATTTTAAAACAAAAACGTGCGAAACCCCGATGGTTAAGAGAGGTTTCGCACAATGTATTTTTGTTAGCTTTTGATGGAGTAAGCGGTACCCCAGCCCCATGCGCCGGATCCAAAGCCTCTCGCCACAATGCGCTCGCGGAAGATGTTAGCAACTTGATCACCGTCACCCGCCAACAAAGCTTTGGTCGCACACATTTCTGCACATATCGGAAGCTTGCCTTCAGCAAGGCGGTTTCCACCATACTTTTGATATTCTGCTGAAGACAAATCCTCCTCCGGGCCACCAGCGCAAAACGTGCATTTGTCCATTTTGCCCCGTGATCCGTAGTTTCCAGCCTGCGGGAATTGAGGTGCTCCAAATGGGCATGCGTAGAAACAATACCCACAACCAATACAAAGGTCTTTTGAATGCAACACAACCCCTTGATCTGTCTGGTAGAAACAATCTACCGGACAAACAGCCATGCAGGGCGCATCAGAACAATGCATGCAGGCGACGGAAATCGACCGCTCGCCGGGCTTACCATCCTGAATTGTCACTACACGACGGCGGTTCACACCCCAAGGGACCTCATGTTCATTCTTACAAGCGGTAACGCAAGCATTACATTCGATACAACGCTCTGCATCACAAAGGAACTTCATTCGTGCCATTATTACCTCCCTTAAGCCCGCTCAATTTCACACAGGGAACATTTTGTTTCCTGCATCAAAGTCACGGAGTCATAGCCGTATGTAAAAGCTGTATTAGCTGCCTCACCAAGTACGTAAGGATCGGCTCCTTCTGGATATTTGGACCGAAGATCCTCACCCTCCATGTGACCACCAAAGTGGAATGGTAGGAAGGCGACGCCTTTTGCAACACGCTCTGTGACCATCGCCATCACCTTAATGCGAGCACCTTCAGGGGTCATTACCCACACCATATCGCCATCACGAATTTGCTTTGTGTTGGCATCAAATGGATTCATTTCAACAAACATGTCCTGCTGAAGCTCCGCGAGCCATGGGTTGGAACGGGTTTCGTCACCACCGCCTTCGTACTCAACAAGCCGTCCAGAGGTAAGGATCATGGGAAACTTCCCAGTATGATCAACATCTTGAATTGACTTGTAAAGTGTTGGCAAACGGTAAAGCTTGCGATCTGAATAGGTCGGATAATCAGCGACTAAGTCACGGCGCGAGGTGTAAAGAGGCTCGCGATGCAATGGGATTGGGTCGGGAAATGTCCACACCTTCACCCGTGCTTTAGCGTTACCAAACGGTGCACAGCCGTGCTTGATGGCAACGCGCTGGATACCACCTGAGAGGTCGACTTTCCAGTTAGTCTTATCACCAGCTACTGCGTCGATTGCTGACCGCTCTTCCGAAGTCAAGTCACCGTCCCAGCCAAGCTTTTTAAGCATGCCCATGGTGAATTCCGGATACCCGTCCTTGATTTCGGATCCAACTGGGTATGAACCCTCAGCCAAAAGGTTTTTACCCTCATGCTCAACACCAAACCGCGCACGGAAACAAAGACCTCCCTCTGCCACAGGCTTCGAGGTATCATAAAGATTTGGCGTGCCAGGGTGGCCCATCTCTGCCGTTCCCCAACAAGGCCAAGGCAGACCATAGAATTCGCCGTCAAGTTCACCGCCCACTGCTTGCAGTGTCGTCTTATCGAACATGAACTGGTTTGCCATGTGGGCCTTGATACGCTCGGGAGACTGCCCTGTATATCCGATGGTCCACATACCACTATTGAATTCACGAGTTACGTCTTCAACGTAGGGCTCATCATTCTCAACCTTTATTTGGCGGAACATTCTGTCTGCGAAACCAAACTTCTTTGCAAACTTGTATATGATGGTGTGATCAGGCAGAGAGTCGAACGAAGGCTCAATAACCTTTTCACGCCATTGCAAAGACCGATTCGATGCAGTGACTGAACCATAGGTCTCAAACTGCGTTGTTGCGGGTAGCAGATAAACACCATCGGTACGGTCAGACAGCACCGCGGAAACTGTCGGATATGGATCGATCACGACCATCAGATCGAGCTTTTCCATCGCTGTCTTCATTTCCTTCATACGCGTCTGAGAGTTCGGGGCATGCCCCCAAAACACCATCGCCCGCAGATTGTCCGGCTGATCCATATTGTTCTTGTCCTCAAGAACACCATCGATCCAGCGCGAAACGGGGATACCTTTCAGGTTCATCAGGCTCTTATTCTTGCCATCAGACCCCTTGATCGTGTCAAACCGGCCTTTCAGCCAGTCGATATCCTCACCCCAGACTCGGGCCCAGTGCTTCCAAGCACCTGCCGAAAGACCGTAGTAACCAGGCAGTGAATGCGAGAGCACACAGAAGTCGGTAGCACCTTGTACATTACAGTGGCCGCGGAATATGTTCGCGCCACCACCGGATACGCCCATGTTACCAAGCGCGAGCTGAAGCGCACAGTACGCACGGGTGTTATTGTTACCATTAGTGTGCTGAGTTCCACCCATACACCAAATAAAAGTACCGGGGCGGTTGTTTGCCATAATTTTGGCCACACGCTTCAACTGTGATCCAGGAACGCCAGTGACGCGTTCTGTCTCTTCCGGGGTCCATTTCTTGACCTCGGCCATCACGTCTTCCATCCCGTAAACGCGCTGGCGGATAAACTCTTTATCCTCCCACCCGTTTTCAAATATGTGCCACATAATACCCCAAATCAGACCCACATCTGAGCCAGGGCGAAAACGCACATACTCGTCTGCGTGAGCTGCTGTACGAGTGAAGCGCGGGTCACAGACGATAATCGGTGCATTATTCTGCTCCTTAGCCTTCAACACATGCATAAGCGAAACAGGGTGCGCTTCTGCCGGGTTGCCACCAATTATAAAAACAGCTTTGGAGTTGTGAATATCGTTGTAGGAGTTAGTCATCGCCCCATAGCCCCAAGTGTTTGCAACACCTGCAACTGTGGTTGAGTGACAAATACGGGCTTGATGGTCACCGTTGTTGGTGCCCCAGTAAGCGTAAAACTTGCGGAAAAGATAAGCCTGCTCATTGCTGAACTTGGCTGAACCGAGCCAATACACAGAGTCTGGACCTGATTTTTCACGAATGTCGATCATCTGATCGCCAATCTCGCTTATCGCATCATCCCAACTCATGCGGGTCCATTTGCCCCCAACAAGCTTCATTGGGTACTTCAAACGGCGCTCTCCACTGGCGGTTTCACGAACTGAAGCGCCTTTTGCACAATGTGCTCCAAGGTTGATTGGGCTATCCCAACCGGGCTCCTGACCGGTCCAGACACCGTTTTGCACCTCTGCCACGACGGTACATCCGACCGAACAATGTGTGCAAACCGACTTTTTTATCTGAGCTGCAGCAGAACTGCCAGCGGCAAGTGCCGGTTTAACACTCGGTCCAACAAGTGTAGCTGCGGCAGCCAATCCACCAACCGCTATACCCGAACCGCGCAAAAACGTGCGTCTATCGACGACTGTCTCGACAGCCTGTCCAAGAAAAGATGATGACTGGGGGCCTCTCGCAACCCCGGACGTCTTCTTTCTAAGCATTTGTTTCCTCCAACAAATAGGTGTTTACAAAACCATTATTCGCGTCAACTAGAACCGCGCAAGATCGTAAAATGTCTTGACGTGGCTGGTCAGCCGGTAGCCGGCGCCTTTCGGTGCCGCGACCGTCTCCGCAGAAGCCGCCTTTCCGACAAGCATCGCTCCACCTGCGGCCGCTGCACCAGTTGCAGACAGCTTCAAGAAGTCACGACGGCCGGATTGCTTTACTTCATACTTGTCACTCTTCATTCTTCCCTCCGTGTTTATCTCAACATTGAGACCATTTGTCCGGCCGTTAGTCACGATCGGTCAAATCCATTTCGAAAGCCTTGCTCTCAATTTCCAAAAACACTCGCCCCATTGTACCAACTGGCGCGAAAAAGATAGCTTTTTTAGCCTCTTCAATATCACGCATCAAAATTTGGCCCCATGGTTCAATATGCTTCACAAAAAATGTGTGTTGTTCAGCAACGCTGAAAGCGCGGCCATAAACACCCCTGATCAACCCAGCCATTATGTCAAACAGGCTAGCTATGTGGTCCTCCGGTTCACGAACCTCGTTGGCACGCTTGATACCGATCGCGCTCATATCACCTCGCAAATTAGCCAGAGGTCTATCATTCAAAAAACCGGTTAAATAATATGATGCAAAAGGCAGAACTTCGCCTCTTCCAACGCCGATAAATAATTCAACGTATTCATTCCGAATTATGCCATAATCAATTGACGCGGCCAACTTTGCCATCGTGGCACATGCTTTTCCTATCGGCGAGTCATCACCCTCAAGCGATACCACGCGGTCAAGAAGCTCATCGGTTGGCTCTGACCGCAATAACGAAGCAAGAAAGCCATACATATCTGCTCTTAGGCAATCTTCTTCAGCGATTGATTTATTTTCAGCGATTTTGGCAGACACGTACGTTTTCACCCCCTACTTACCTTTGATCTATTAACACAGAGTTTGGAGACTTCCAACGGATTATTGTTATAAAATGTCAATAAAATGGGTCTGAGAGGAATAATATTGCGAATGATAACGATTATCATTATTAAATGAATGCGACGGTACTCAGAAATCAGCTGGCGCCATCAGCTTTTTGGAATTTTAAAAATCATTTTTTTTGGCCTAACAGATTGATTTTCAAATCCCTCTGAAACTGTACGAATTTGATCCTCTTTTTGGCCGCCGTCATTAGCTTCTCTAGAATTTAAGTTCTCAACAATTTTCTCCTCCATCTCATAATGCGACAATTTGCGCGCTGTGAGATCTAAACCTTGTTGGTGCTGCGGCCCTGAATCATTTTCATTGTCGACTTTTTTACCTACATCATCTCCACCAATTGTCGCACTGGGATCTGATTTTGTGGCTCCACTCGCCGCATCCCGTTTTTTATCAAAATTCTTGAGATTATCCGTTTGTTCATTTTTATTTTTGGGATCGTGGGTCTTGCGTAACCCCGTATCCGTATTATTTCTGTTGGCGCTTGTTTCTCCGGCAATGATTTCATTATCGTCACCTTCCCCCTCTAGCGCTTCTTTAACCTTTGCCAAATACCCCTTGCCTACCTCGTAAGCGGTTTGCATGCCCTCAACTACGGTGGCAGCGTCTGTGTAATCCTCCCCATATTCAACCATCTCATCAGCAAAGCGAAATAGCGGGTTTAATCGCCAAACGCGGCGCAGCGCCAAACGCTTGAGCCTTTCTGGCATATCCCCTTTGAAAAACCGATCTAAACCCGCTTCATCCTGAACCGTCTCCGGGTCAGGCAGCTCATATTTTTTCAACAGCTCGCTGTCGCTGAGCGCGTCTTCCTCATCTGCAATATCCGTGTCGTCAAGATTTTTG
>CACJUX010000040.1 GCA_902596655.1 uncultured SAR116 cluster alpha proteobacterium
GCGCTATGCCTTGCTGCCGCAAAATTGCCGCTTGATACCCGTATTGTTCGTCGTCTTGGTGACACTGACTAGGGGGTTTGGGATTATGGCAACCGTCAAAGCTGAAGAGCTCCGCGCCAAAACAGCCGATGAGCTGAAGTCGCAGCTGGTGGGTCTGAAACAAGAGCAGTTCAATCTGCGTTTCCAGACAGCTAGTGGGCAGAATGAAAATCCGTCACGTGCACGGATCGTGCGACGCGAAATCGCCCGTATCAAGACTGTTCTCCGCCTGAAGGCTGAAACAGACGATGCCGCAAAGTAAGGGAAACGAGTTATGCCAAAGCGTACCATTCAGGGCACGGTTGTAAGTGATAAGGCAGACAAGACTGTAACAGTCCGTGTCGAGCGTCGGATCATGCATCCTGTCTACAAAAAATTTATAACCCGATCCAAAAAGTTCGCCGCACATGACGCTGAGAATCGTTGCAAAGAGGGTGACCTAGTGCGTATTCGTGAATGTGCGCCCATCTCAAAGTCGAAGACTTACGAAGTGGTCTATGACGAAATAACCAAGGCGTAGAGGGAGACTGGCATGATTCAAATGCAGTCCAATCTTGAAGTTGCTGATAATTCTGGCGCTCGACGTGTCCAGTGTATCAAGGTGCTTGGCGGCTCGGGTCGTAAGGTTGCTGGCGTCGGTGACGTAATTGTTGTTTCGGTGAAGGAAGCTATTCCGCGCGGCAAGGTCAAAAAGGGTGATGTGCATCGCGCGGTTATTGTTCGCACGGCCAAGGAAATCCGCCGCGCTGATGGTAGTGCTATCCGTTTTGACCGCAATGCTGCCGTGTTGCTGAACAAGCAGGACGAGCCGATTGGCACACGTATTTTCGGACCTGTGACCCGCGAGCTGCGCAGCCGAAAGTTTATGAAAATCGTTTCACTAGCACCGGAGGTGCTTTAATGGCGCAGAAATTCAAAATTAAAAAGGGCGACCGCGTTGTGGTGACAACCGGTCGTGATAAGGGCAAGACAGGTGAGGTTCTGGAAGTTCTTCGTGCCGAGTTACGGGTTCGTGTGCAGGGTTGTAATATGGTCAAGAGGCACACTCGACCAACACAAACAAACGCAGGGGGCATCATTAGCAAGGAAGCTCCGTTACATATTTCGAATGTTGCCCATATTGACCCTGAAAGTGGCAAGGCAACCCGCGTCGGTTTCAAGGTCAACGACGGTGCAAAGATCCGGATCGCTCGTCGTTCCGGCAAGACCCTGAGCTAGTCGGGGTAAGGAGAAAAGCTGAGATGAAGACGCGTTTAGAAGAACATTATCTGACGGCAGTTCGCCCGGCTCTTGTTGAAAAGTTTGGCTATAAAAACGTCATGCAGGTTCCAAAGTTAGAGAAGGTGGTCATCAACATGGGTGTTGGTGAAGCCGTTCGCGATTCAAAGAAAATAGAGAATGCCAGCCGCGAACTGGCAGCCATCACAGGTCAGAAGCCCGTTGTGACACGCGCCAAGAAAGCCAATGCTGCCTTCAAACTACGTGAAGGCATGGCAATTGGTTGCAAAGTCACTTTGCGCCGTGAGCAAATGTACGAGTTTCTCGATCGTCTGGTTAACATTGCGTTACCACGTGTCCGCGATTTTCGTGGGTTGAATAGCAAGAGCTTTGATGGCCGTGGCAATTATGCCATGGGGATCAAAGAGCAGATCGTTTTTCCAGAGATTGATTATGATCAGGTCGATGAGGTCCGCGGAATGGATATCATCGTGGTAACCTCCGCACGTTCGGATGACGAAGCCCGTGAGTTGCTCACTGGTTTTGAATTTCCGTTTGTCAAAGCGTAAGGGCAAAGGGGTTTAATAATGGCTAAGAAAAGTGCCGTTGAAAAGAACAACAAGCGCAAGCGTATTGTCGAGCGAAGGGGTGCTCGCCGCGAAGCGCTGAAGGCGATGATCAAAGACAAATCGCTGCCTATGGAGGAGCGGTTTCAGGCTGTCATGAAGCTCTCGAAGGAGCCACGCAACAGCTCAAAAATTCGCATTCGTAATCGCTGTGAGGTGTCGGGTCGTCCACGTGGATATGACCGCAAGCTCAGGATGTCACGGATTGCGCTGCGTGATCTGGCCTCGATGGGTCACGTGCCCGGTGTTGTGAAGTCAAGCTGGTAGAAAGAGGAGAAATAAAATGTCTATGAGTGATCCTCTCGGCGATATGCTGACACGTATACGCAACGGCCAGCACGCCCGTAAGACCGTTGTCTCCAGCCCATCATCACGTTTTCGCACTAATGTACTGGAGGTGTTGAAACGCGAAGGCTACATCCGCAATTATTCCAGCGTCGATGTGCGTCCTGGTATTAAGGAACTGCAGATTGAGCTAAAATATCATCAGGGCGAACCGGTGATTTCTGAAATCAAACGAGTGTCCCGGCCTGGCCGCCGTGTTTATTACGGCATTCGTGATCTGCCGCGTGTCTACAACGGGCTTGGCATCGCCATCCTCTCGACGCCGCGTGGTGTTCTTTCTGATAATGAGGCGCGCACTGCCAAGGTTGGCGGTGAAGTCCTCTGTCACGTATTTTAAGGAGCGTTTGGTATGTCACGTGTCGGAAGCAATGCGATTACCATACCTGCTGATGTGACGCTGTCATATGAGGGTAGATCTGTCATCGTAAAGGGAAAAAATGGAGAGTTGAGTGCGCCGTTGCACAGTGATGTGTCGCTGTTAATTGAGGACAATGTGGTGACTTTGAAGCCAAAGCGTGAAACACGCCAGGCAAAAGCAATATGGGGAACCATGCGGGCCACAATCAACAATATGGTTGTTGGGGTCTCGACCGGATTTACGCGAAATTTACAGATCAATGGTGTTGGTTACAGAGCGGCAATGCAAGGTAACAAGCTGGTGCTAAACCTTGGTTTTAGCCATCCCGTAGAGATGGAGGTGCCAGCCGGTCTCAAAGTTGCGGTTGAAAACAACACAACTGTTTTGATCAGTGGTGCAGATAAGCAGCTGCTTGGTCAGTTTGCGTCTGAGGTTCGTGCAAAGCGCTCTCCAGAGCCGTTCAAGGGCAAAGGTGTGAAATATGCTGAAGAGCATGTTGTCCGCAAAGAAGGTAAGAAGAAGTAGGGTCTGTACAATGAAAACATCAAGAATACTTTTCGCGCGTCGTAGAAGCCGTACAAGAGTTGCCCTTCGCAAGACTTCATCGGGTCGTCCGCGCCTATCTGTCCATCGCTCATCGCAGCATATCTACGCGCAGGTGATTGATGATGCACAAGGACGTACATTGGCCGCAGCCTCAACCTTGGATGCTGGCGTCAAAAAGGCTTTCAAATCCACAAGCAACAGTGCCGCTGCAGCTGAGGTTGGTAAGTTGGTTGCTGAGCGGGCAAAGGCAAATGGTGTCGACGCCGTTGTTTTTGACCGTGGTGGTTTTATTTTTCATGGGCGCGTGAAAGCACTCGCCGATGCCGCGCGTGAAGCCGGCCTGAAATTTTAGGGAGCACCGATTAATGGCACGAAATAATGACAGACAGGACCGTAACTCTCAGCGTGACGAACCGGAAATGCTCGAAAAGCTGGTTGGGATCAACCGTGTGGCCAAAGTTGTAAAGGGTGGACGCCGGTTCGGTTTTGCCGCTTTGGTTGTAGTTGGTGACGGAAAAGGCCGTGCAGGCTTCGGCACTGGCAAGGCCCGTGAGGTGCCCGAGGCAATCCGCAAGGCAACCGAAGGTGCAAAGCGCAATATGGTTCGTGTGCCGCTGCGTGATGGCCGCACTCTGCATCATGATATTAAAGGTACTTATGGCGCAGGCCGGGTGATTTTGCGCGCCGCATCGGCTGGTACAGGTATTATCGCCGGTGGCCCAATGCGAGCCGTTTTCGAGGTGCTTGGCATTCAGGACATTGTTGCCAAATCAATTGGCAGCTCAAACCCGCATAACATGATCAAGGCGACCTTCTTGGCGCTGAACCATATGCAGGCACCCCGTTCAGTTGCGCAAAAGCGCGGCATGCGCGTCGCAGATGTTCTGAGGAAACGGGCTGAGAAAAGCAGCGAAGATCAGGCTACGGCATCCCAATAGGAGAGTTCAAGATGGCTGCCAAACAAACGGTACGCGTAACGCAAACGAGAAGCGGCATCGGCCGGCTAAAGGGCCAGCGTAAGACATTAATTGGCCTTGGTCTCAACAAGATTGGCCGCACGCGTGAGCTAGAGGACACACCTTCGGTGCGCGGTATGATTAACAAAGTTAAACATCTCGTCCGCGTTGAGGGCGAATAGAGTTTTAGAAATTTGGGCTGGGCACAACTCTCTGTCGGGAGCAGGAAATGAAACTGAACGAAGTTAAAGACAATCCGGGCGCGACCAAGAATCGTAAACGCGTTGGCCGTGGTATTGGGTCAGGTACAGGCAAGACATCAGGCAGCGGTCACAAGGGCCAGAAGGCGCGGTCCGGTGTGTCGATTAATGGGTTTGAAGGTGGCCAGATGCCTATCCACCGCCGTCTGCCAAAGCGTGGCTTTACAAATGTTTTTCGTAAGAAATATGTTGAGGTCAACCTAGGTCGCTTGCAGGCAGCCATTGACTCTGGTCGATTAGATGCGGGCAAGCCCGTTGATGCCGCCGCGCTTGTTGGCGCCGGTGTAATCTCCAAGGCGCGTGATGGTGTACGACTTCTTGCCAAGGGTGAGTTCAAGGTAAAGAAGATCGAAATCCACGTAGCAGGTGCGTCAAAGGCAGCTTTTGCCGCGGTCGAGGCCGCAGGTAGCAAAATTGTGACACCGACTGCGGCTGCCGACTAGCGGCCGTCGTCAGCTGGATAAGATTAGGGTAAAAGTAGTTAATGGCATCAGCATCAGATCGCATGGCAGCAGGGGCAGGGTTTGGCGCATTTGCGAAGGCCGATGAGCTTAAAAAACGCCTGCTATTCACTCTTGGTGCCCTGATAATATATCGGCTTGGCACCTACATTCCTCTTCCGGGGATCAATCCAGGCGCTTTGGCGGATGTGTTCTCACAGCAATCAAGCGGCATTCTGGGCATGTTCGATATGTTCTCCGGCGGCGCACTTGGCCGGATGACAATTTTTGCGCTGAACATCATGCCTTATATAACGGCGTCGATTATCATGCAGTTGATGACCGCCATTGTACCAACACTGGAAGCGCTGAAAAAGGATGGGGAGGCTGGCCGCAAGCAGATCAACCAATATACACGTTATCTCACAGTGCTGTTGGCGACCGTGCAGGGCTATGGCATTGCTGTTGGCCTTGAATCTGCTTCTGGTGTTGTATCTGATCCAGGCATGTTCTTCCGCGTAACAACCGTGGTTACGCTTGTTGGTGGCACCTTGTTTCTTATGTGGCTTGGTGAACAGATCACCAGCCGGGGTGTTGGAAACGGCATTTCCTTGATCATTTTCTCCGGGATTGTTGCGGAATTGCCAACGGCGCTTGCAGGAACGCTTGAGCTTGGCCGGACAGGTGCGCTGTCTGTCGTGTTGATTTTGGGTCTGTTTTTGATGGCGGCTGCCGTAATCGCTTTTATCGTTTTCATCGAAAGATCGGTCCGTAAGATCGTCGTACAGTATCCAAAGCGCCAACATGGCAACAAGGTGTTTGGTGGTGATCAGTCATTTCTACCGTTGAAAATCAATGTTCCGGGCGTGATCCCACCGATTTTTGCATCATCGTTGTTATTGATGCCGGTCTCGATCATCAATCTGAGTGGTGGCCAAGATGGGGGCGCCGAATGGCTGGTGACGCTGAACGCGCTGCTTGGCCGAGGCCAACCCCTATATTTGGCAATCTATATTGGGCTGATAGTTTTCTTTGCCTTTTTCTACACAGCGATTGTTTTTAACCCAGAGGATACTGCGGAAAATCTGCGCAAATATGGCGGCTATATCCCTGGCATCCGTCCGGGCAAGACAACAGCTGACTATTTGGACTCCATACTTACACGCCTTACAGTACTGGGTGCTTCCTATTTGGCGGCGGTGTGTATCCTGCCAGAGATATTGATCAGCCAATATGCGGTACCGTTCTATTTCGGTGGTACGTCTTTGCTGATTGTTGTTACGGTAACGCTCGATACTGTTAGTCAGGTGCAATCTCACCTGTTGGCCCATCAATATGAGGGGCTGGTTAAGAAATCCCGAATTAAAGGACGTAGCCGATGATATTGATTTTATTTGGTGCGCCTGGATGTGGGAAAGGGACGCAGGCACTGCGACTTGTAGAGGAGCGTGGGTTGGTACAGTTGTCGTCAGGTGAGATGCTTCGCAGTGCCATTGCAGTTGGGAGTGAACTTGGATTGCGTGCCAAAGAAATAATGGATCGGGGGGATCTGATGTCTGACGACATTATTGTCGGAATGGTTGCAGAACGATTGGATGCGCCCGAATGTGCTAATGGTGTTATTCTTGACGGATTTCCTCGTACGGTTGCACAGGCAAAGGCTCTTGACAAAATGCTGTGCGCGCGTGGCATCGGTATTGACCATGTGATTGAAATAAAGGTTGATGAAGCTTCGCTTTTTGCACGCATCGAAAATCGTGCTGCCGAGAGCGGCGGTGCAAGAAGTGATGATAACGCGGATACGTTGCGCAACCGGTTGGCTGTTTATCATGAAAATACCGCGCCGCTGTTGCCCTACTACGAGGCACAGGGTTTGCTTCGTAGTGTTGATGGGATGGCGTCTGTTGAGGGTGTTGCAAGTCGCGTCGCGGAAGTTGTTGGATAAAGTGGAATTAAACTGTGGTGAAAAAGTTGATAAACTTTGATTTGGAAAAGCGTTGAGGTTGACTGTATAGAGGAAGAGCATATAATTCGCGCCTTCTTAAAAATTGAGCGGTAGTGAAATATAGGCTTGTCCAGGGAGAAACTCCGGACTGTCATTTTTATAAAGGAGCCAGACTGTGGCAAGAATTGCTGGTGTAAACATCCCGACCAAAAAACGGGTTGAAATCGCACTTACCTATATTCACGGAATAGGCACAACTAGTGCTAAATCCATCTGCACGAAAGCCGGTGTCCCTGACGAGCGCCGCGTAGCCGATTTGTCGGAAGACGAGTTGACTAATCTGCGTGATATCATTGACGCGGATTTTCTTGTTGAGGGTGATCTTCGCCGCCAGACGTCAATGAATATCAAGCGCTATCTGGACCTTGGTTGTCTACGCGGACTGCGGCATCGTCGTAACCTGCCTGTCCGCGGTCAGCGTACCCACACAAATGCTCGAACCCGTAAAGGTCCTGCAAAGGCCATTGCAGGTAAGAAGAAATAACAGCGAAAGACGAGGAGTCAGAAAATGGCAAAACAACCAAGCCAAAGCCGCGTTCGTCGTCGTGAGCGCAAAAACATCACCAGTGGTGTCGCGCATGTGAATTCGACCTTTAACAATACAATGATCACTATTACCGATGTACAAGGTAACACAATCGCTTGGGCATCCGCTGGTGGCATGGGTTTCAAAGGGTCACGCAAATCAACGCCATTTGCAGCGCAGATGGCGGCTGAGGATGCAGGTAGGAAAGCGGCAGAGCATGGGATGAAGGCACTTGATGTGCAGGTGCGCGGCCCCGGCTCAGGACGTGAGTCGGCACTTCGAGCTCTGCAATCAGTCGGGTTCAATGTTACATCAATCCGTGATGTTACACCGATCCCACACAATGGATGCCGCCCGCGCAAGCGTCGTCGCGTTTAACACCGCGTCGCAGACTTTGCTATTCACCACTAGCTCTTTTGGGCTGGATAGGTTTTTCAAAAATATTGCTCTTATTTGAAGGGACATCGCCGATGATTGAGAAGAACTGGCTAGATCTGAAAAAGCCTGACGAACTTGAAGTCAAGGTTTCCGAATACAACCCTAGTCAGGCCGTTGTCGCGGTCGGTCCTTTTGAACGCGGGTTTGGTGTGACCATCGGCAACGCGTTGCGTCGCGTCCTGCTGTCTTCACTTCAGGGCTCGGCTATCACCGCGGTTCAGATCCAGGGTGTTGTGCATGAATTCTCATCGATACCCGGCGTACGCGAGGATGTTACAGATCTGGTGCTTAATCTTAAGGGCGTTGCCATTCGTCTTGATGATGAGGGGCCGAAGCGGCTTCGCCTGTCAATCGATGGCCCAACAACCGTGACAGCTGGGATGATCACCGAAAGCGCCGGTGTTGAGATTATGAATCCTGACCATGTTCTGTGTCATCTTGATAAAGGCGGTAATTTGTCCATGGACCTTACTGTAGCCTCTGGAAAGGGCTATGTGCCCGCCAGCGCCCACCGGACCGAGGATTCGCCCATCGGCCTGATCCCGATCGACTCGATTTTCAGCCCCGTCCGACAAGTTGCCTATAAAGTAGAAAACGCACGTGTTGGGCAGATCACCGACTATGACAAGTTGTTGCTAACCATCGAGACTAACGGGTCGGTATCACCGGAGGATGCAGTGGCCTATGCCGCACGGATTCTTCAGGAACAGTTGCAAACCTTCATCAATTTTGAAGAGCCGAAGGACCAGAGTCCAGCTGATGAGGCGGAGGACCTGCCTTTCAGCCGCAACCTGCTGCGTAAGGTTGACGAGCTTGAGCTGTCAGTGCGTTCGGCTAACTGTCTGAAGAATGACAACATTGTCTATATTGGTGATTTGGTTCTCAAGACAGAATATGAAATGCTGCGCACACCAAATTTTGGCCGCAAGTCACTGAATGAGATTAAGGAAGTTTTGAAAGGCATGAATTTAGAGCTTGGGATGGATATTGCTAACTGGCCACCAGAAAACGTTGAGGAATTAGCCCGGCGTTTAGACGAACCATTTTAGTCGGTGGAAACGGGTTTGGGCCTGGTAGGGGTTAAGGAGAATAACAATGCGTCATCGCACTTCAGGACGGAAGCTGAACCGTACATCACAGCACCGCCAGATGCTATTCAGAAATTTGGCTCAGGCGCTTATCAAGCATGAGCAAATTGTCACAACACTGCCAAAGGCAAAAGAATTGCGTCGTGTTGTTGAACGGCTGATCACGCTTGGCAAGCGCGGCGATCTGCACGCCCGTCGCATGGCCTTCGCACGCCTGCGGGATGACGCAATGACGAAGAAGCTGTTCGAGGTTCTTGGCCCGCGCTATCAGGAACGCCAGGGCGGTTACACGCGTGTTCTCAAGGCTGGTTTTCGCTACGGCGATGCAGCGCCAATGGCCGTTATCGAGCTTGTTGACCGCGATGAGGAAGCCCGCGGACAGGATTCCGGACCGGTTGTGGGCGCGGACGAGACAGATGTCGAGGAAACCGCAGCCTAAGGCGCGTCTTGCATCGGCAATCAGTTGAGAGGGCTGCCGCTGGCAGCCCTTTTCCTTTGCTAAGAGCGTTAAGTTTGGGCGAAGATATAGCCATGAATGAACTTGATCTTGGAATGGCTGATGATGCGGTACCCTTGGCTGAAAGGCTGCGGCCGCAGCGACTTGCCGATGTTGTCGGTCAGGAGGAGCTGATCGGCCCTGAGGGTCGTTTGCGGCGGATGCTGGATGCCGGCAATCTGTCATCAATCATTCTCTGGGGGCCGCCTGGCACCGGCAAGACGACGATCGCCAGATTGCTTGCTGCCGAGGCGGAGATGGCGTTTGAATCTGTCTCAGCGGTGTTTGACGGGGTGGCTGATCTGCGCAAGGTATTTTCACGTGCCAAGGATCGTCTGCGCTCCAGCCAGCGAACATTGTTATTCGTTGATGAGGTGCATCGATTCAACAAGGCCCAGCAGGATGGCCTTCTGCCAAGGGTTGAGGATGGCACGGTAACGCTGATTGGTGCCACCACTGAAAACCCGTCCTTTGCTCTCAATGGTGCGCTGTTGTCGCGGACGCAGGTGCTGGTGCTTGAACGCCTTGGGACACAGGCGCTTGAGGCGCTGCTGATGCGGGTTGAGGCTGACCTGGGTACCGCCCTGCCACTTGATGAGGGGGCGCGAACCGCGCTGATTGCAATGGCGGATGGCGATGGCAGATATCTGCTGACCATGGCATCGCTCCTGACTAGCTTGCCGGCGGAGCCTGCGCTTGATAGAGCAGCGCTTGCAGAGATTGTTTCAGGCCGGGCCCTGGCCTTTGACCGGGCTGGTGACCAGCATTACAATCTGATGTCGGCGCTGCACAAAACGCTGCGCGCCTCAGATGCTGATGCCGGCCTCTATTGGCTGTCGCGGATGCTGGCTGGTGGAGAGGACCCGCATTATATTCTGCGCAGGCTGACACGCTTTGCCTCAGAGGATATAGGCCTTGCCGAACCCGAGGCGGTGCCGCGGGCCCTTGCTGCCTGGCAGGCCTATGAACGGCTTGGCAGCCCCGAGGGCGATCTGGCCATCGCCGGTCTTGTGATCTATCTGGCAACGGCTCCAAAATCAAACGCCTCCTATGCTGCCTTCAAGGCCGCGAGTCGCGCGGCAGCTGCAACCGGATCACTTGGCCCTCCGGCGCATATTTTGAACGCCCCAACAAAATTGATGAAGGACCTTGGTTATGGGGCGAATTATGCCTATGACCATAACGATCCGGACGGCTTTTCCGGGCAGAACTGTTTTCCCGACGGCATGGAACGCCAGCGTTTCTATCATCCTGTCGAACGGGGCTTTGAACGCGATCTTGGCAAGCGGCTTGCCTATTGGAACAGGCTGCGGGCAGAAAAATAGGCATCAGCGGATGAGGAAAGCTAGATGAGCCTAGTGATATATGCAGCCGTGGCTGCTGGCGGCGCGCTTGGGGCGATGCTTCGCTACAGCGTATCGCTGCTGACAGGTGCTGGCTTTTTTGGCATTAATGGCCCCCTTGCCACGCTCAGCGTCAATGTGGTTGGCAGTGGCGTAATGGGGTTGCTTGCCGGGCTGGTAGCGGGTGGTCTATTACTGCCGGAAGCGTGGCGTGCCTTTTTCGCGATCGGCCTGCTAGGTGCGCTGACCACATTTTCCAGCTTCGCCCTGGATGCTGGCACTCTTGTGCTTAAACAGGGGCTTGGTATGGCGATGCTCTATGTTGGACTGTCCTTATGTCTATCCCTTAGCAGCTTCGCACTGTGTTACTGGCTTGTCAGGATGCCGTCATGAGCGACGTGACATCAGAGAACGAAGCAGCGCGGAACACCGAACCGAAATGGTGGCTTGAGACTGTGCCCGTGGATGAGGATGGTGCCCGTCTGGACCGTTTTCTGCGGCGACTGATCCTGGGGCTGCCACAGAGTGATGTTGAGCGGATGCTGCGGTCTGGGCTAATCCGTCTTAATGGTGCCAAGGCCAAACCTTCCGTCCGTATTGCCGCGGGGCAGGAAGTGCGTCTGCCACCGCATCTGCGCATGGGAGTTACGCAACGCCCCGATCCAGCGTCGAAGCAGAAAAAAACGCCACGCCGTGACGATAGGCTGGTCAGGCAGTTTTACTCGATGGTCATTGCCGAGGGAATGGATTGGCTGGCGCTGAACAAACCATCCGGATTGGCAGTACAAGGTGGCACCGGCACCGACACGCATATTGACGGCATGTTGATGGCATTGGCAATTAGCAATGAGGAAGCGCGGTTGCGGCTCGTCCATCGTATTGACAAGGATACGTCAGGCATTTTGCTGCTTGCCAAGAACCGGGCGGCGGCCCGGCGTCTGAGTAACGATTTTCATTACCATCGCATCGCCAAGACCTATCTGGCACTGGTTGTCGGCATTCCAAAGCCGGTTATGCAGATCCGGCATCGGCTGAAAAAGCAGGCTGGGCGAGGCGGTGAGAAAATGGTCGTGACACTACAGGGGCAATCTGCCCATACCGAGGCTCTGCGCGTTGACGTGATGGGCCGTAAACTGGCATTGATGGCGCTGCGACCGCAGACGGGGCGAACGCACCAATTGCGCGTTCACATGGCGCATGAGGGTCACCCGATTGCGGGTGATGGTAAATATGGTGGTGCTGAAGCGCATCCTGGTGGACTTGTCGCAAAGCGTTTGCATCTGCACGCTTGGCGATTGCGGCTTGGTGATGGTGTACTGATCGAGGCACCTTTGACCGGTCATATGCGAACTAGCCTGCTTGATCTGGGTCTGCAGCTGCCGGTGGGTGATTGGCCCTTTGATGACAGGCAAAAATGATAGGCGCCAGATGTGTTTTGAATGGATGTTGAGCATGCCGGATTTTGGTACGGGCAGGAGACAATGAAAAAACGGTTCTACAGGAATGTTACAACAGAGGCTGGCAGCGTTGGCCATCGCGTGCTGCTGGACGGGCGGGCGGTTCGCTCGCCGGCGGAACGCGAATGCGGCTTGCCAAGTGAACATCTGGCGAGCGCTATTGCCACCGAATGGGACTCGCAACAGGATGAAATTGATCCGGCGACGATGCCGCTGTTCAGCCTTGCGGTTACCGTGATCGACAGGGTCACGCCGCAGCGTGCCGATCTAATGGCCGAGATGATCGCCTATGGAGGCAATGACCTGCTGTGTTACCGCGCAGACGACGATGAGCTTGCGGGCAGACAGGCAAGCCAGTGGCAGCCATGGCTTGAGTGGTCGGATACTATCCTTGGGGCACCGTTGGAGGTAGCGTCAGGGATCATGCCGGTGACACAGCCCGCCACCTCTCTGGCCCGGTTTGACGCGGTCCTTGGCCAACATGATGACTGGGAGTTGGGAGTGCTGCATCGGGCTGTTGTGCTGGGTGGCTCGCTTGTCCTCGGTCTGGCGTTCCTGCACGGTGAGATCGACCAAAGGAAATTGTTTGAAACAGCCTTTCTTGATGAGCTATGGCAGGTGGAGAGATGGGGAAGCGATTTCGAGGCTGAGGAAAGGCGTGGCTTTATTCAGGGCGAATTGGATGATGTTGCTAGATTTCTGAGCCTGCTGGGCGTGGTGCGCTAATGGTTGCGCAGCCGCTATTGGGTGCCGCTGTGATGACGCGCCTCTCGCGCCTCGAAAAGAGCGATTTTGGTCCGCATGCTGCGGTCGTGGCGGATGAGTTGCAGGCGGTGGCGCGGGCTGGCCTGCCGGTGGCCTGTATCATTCTGGCGCAAACGCTTGTTGATGTGATTGCGAATGAACAGGCTGGGCCTGCTGGTTATCTTGACGGGATAGCCTTTGCCTATGCTGGCAACAAGGCGGCGCTGTCCTGGCTGCGGGGGCGGCGCAATCTTCTGCTGCATCATGAGGGGCCGAGCGATGGTCTAATGGGCGAGGCGCCAGCTGCTGACTGGCTTATGAGAGATGCGGAAAAGGCGATCACCACGCTGGTGGACTATCTGGAAGCTCTTGATGTATCCAGCTGAGTGAGGTCATGTGGCGCTGCTGGGAAATGGCGGTCAAAATGCCTTTGCAGCATGGCGTCAAGCTCTTCCATGCTGGTTGATACGCCAAGCGCGGCAAGCGAGGTGACGCCTCCATCATTTACCCCGCATGGAACAATTGCTTCAAAGGCGGCAAGGTTCGGATTATTATTGATGGCGATGCCATGCCAGCTAACCCAACGGCTGATCCGCACCCCAATGGTGGCAATTTTGTCGAGGCCAGAGACGCTGTTTCCCGTCTTCACCCAAATCCCAGGCAGTCCCGCGCGTCGCTGGCCAATGACGCCAAACCCGGCCAGCACATCAATGATCCAGCTTTCCAGATTGTGCACATAGCAGCGCACATCCGGCCCACGCTTTTGTAGGTCAAGCATGACATAGGCGACCCGCTGGCCCGGCCCGTGATAGGTCCATTGGCCTCCACGCCCGGTTTTGTGGGTGGGGATATCGGCTGGATTCAGCAGATCAGCATCTAGGGCTGATGTGCCGGCCGTATAGACGGGTGCGTGTTCGAGCAGCCACACAGATTCCGGCGCTCCCTCTGCCCGAACTGCCGCGACATGCTCGCGCATCGCATCAACTGTCGGCGCATAGTCACACGGCCCAGCAAGATTTTGAAAAACTGGTGCGCCCGCCCGGTCCGTGAGTCTGTCAGCCATGCCGCGGCCCCACAGCGCCAAGTGGCATATGCCGGTTTACATCCTTGTAGAGCAGATAGCGAAAGGGTTCATCACCTGTGGCGATGCAGGCCTGCGGGCAAAAGGCCCGCAGCCACATATAGTCGCCAGCCTCGACATCAACCCAGTCGTTATTGAGCCGGTAGCGTCCCTTGCCTTGCAGAACATATAGCCCATGTTCCATGACATGCGTCTCGGCAAAGGGAATGCGTCCACCTGGCTGAAAGGTGACGATATTGACATGCATATCATGGCGCAAATCAGTTGGGTCGACAAAGCGCGTCGTCGCCCATACACCGTCACAATCGGGCATTTCGATGGGGGCAATGGCCGCATCGCTGGTGACAAGGGCAGATGGCGTGTCAATTCCTGCCACCGCTTGATAGCGTTTACGGATCCAATGGAACAGAACGTGCTCACCGCCGACATTGGCGGTCTGCCAGTCCATACCAGGCGGAATATAGGCATAGCCGCCAGTTGCCAGATCATGTGTGGTGCCGTCCAGCGTCAGACGCAGGCTGCCAGCTACGACAAAGAGCACTGATTGCACGCCGACGTCATCATCCGGGGCGGTGCTGCCGCCAGAGGGTGCGGTTTCGACCAGATAGTGCGAGAAGGTCTCGGCAAAGCCACTGAGCGGACGTGCCAGCACCCACAGTCGTGTCTGCTGCCAATGTGGCAGAAAGCTGGTGACGATATCGCTCATAACCCCTTTGGGGATAAGCGCATAGGCAGTTGTGAAAATCGCCTTGTCATCGGGCTGTCTGCTTTGTGTTGGCAGGCCACCTGTTGGCGTATAATAATGGTTTGGTGAGTTTGCGTGATCCTGGGGCATGGATGACTCCGTAGATGTCTGCATGGTGTGTGTCTCTTAAAAAACAGGTAGGGCCGCAAACGACCTTTCTGATCTATAGCACAGGCGGCAGGAGAGACGAAATCAGACAGCTGCGACCCCGCCAATAACCGCTTGATTAAATCTGGCTATGATGACATACAGAACCTTATCCAAGCGTGCGGCCGTGGCGGAATTGGTAGACGCGCAGCGTTGAGGTCGCTGTGGGCTAACCCCCGTGGAAGTTCGAGTCTTCTCGGCCGCACCAGAAACCTATTTGTTGAAACCTATATCCTACAACAAATAGGTTTCTGCGCCTCGATTTTAAGTGGACTGTGTTGGACAGTGTTGGACACCCTACACCGCAAATTGCGGTGATTACCGCAAATTGTGGGGCTTTTGCCCGCAAAATCTATACAAAATCTTCAAGGTAATCTGGCGCTAAATGCTCATGTTTTTTTATAGCAATTTCTTGGCATATTTTATATCCCGGATATCAACTTCAAGTTGCATTCAAAGTTTGAAACCGAATTATGTGGATGTATTCAAGATTTGATGGAGATGATGACAAGAAGCTCATGCTTATCCAGCATGATTGTTATTGGTCGTCCACACTGCAGCTAATTAGTCGATGTGTCGAAGACCAGACAGAGGTAAATTTACCCAGGACAATTGATCATCGAACAATTCAAGACGCACACGATTTATTTGCTGCGGCGTTTAGATATGATTTTAAGAGTTCATCAGGCTATGAGAAGATTAGTGAAGATATCATTCTTGGACTGGCTCACCAATCATCCCGCCAAAAAACAGAAGATGAAATCATTAATGATTGGCATGATTGGCTGACTGACGCTTTGTATGCTGAAGATAAAATAATATCTGAATTACAAATTATTTATATGAACCAGAATTTGGCGATTGGGTATGAGGCTGAAGATAAACTTAGGACCCTTATCATTCAGAAATTTGCACATATAAATTGGTGTGACTCTGATTTAGATAGAGAGCCATCGTCACCAGAAAATATTGAAAACAAAAAAGTCGATGAAAAATTTATCCAAAAAAAAGGGATTATTGCTTTTTTAGATAACTTCAGCACCAAGCAGCCGGATGATATTGAGATATTCAAAGCTGAATTAGATGAGATAAAGCTCTCACAAAAAAATCTTGAAGAGCTCGGCGTAGATGACGATTACGCCCCGCCAGAATTAATCAATTGGACGCCGCACGCCTTCCATACAAATCGGAGCGGTTGGTCAAAAGTTGGTAGATACGATTATAAATGGAGGAAAAAACAACTAGAGAAGCGTCTCCCTAATGGCGGAGGGTGTTGCTACGTACTTGGGATCTTGGGTAACCCGAAATTGTGCAAAATTGGGTTTACGACTCTAAGCGCTCATGAAAGAGCGTTAGAATATGGCAAAGAGTATGATTTAAAATTTTTCGTCTATGACACAATACCGAGTAAAAATGCGGCGGCTCTAGAAAATAGCGCTCACAGATATTTCAGACCTCACCATTATAATTATCGTGGATCAAAGGAAATTTTTTCTATTGATCCAGTGTCAGCAAGCCGAAAGATCCGTCAACTTGAGCCAACAATGGGAGTCAAATTTCTGCAAAGAGAAATGCAGTGGTTATCACTCCAAGCAATTTTAACAAATGTAAAAATCGCGAAGGAACAGTGGCGTTTGGTAAGCCAGATCCAAAAGGAAATAGATCGGGAGAAGAGCGTATTTGCAGCTTCCAGTCAGGGAGAAAAAAATTCAAAGAACTATAGTTTTTATGAAGATGAAGCTGATGAATTGAGACAATTCATTGATGCCAAGGAAAAGCCGATATCCCATATCTTGGGAGTTTTGGAGCAGGAGCTCAAGAATCTAAAAGCGAAAAATTCGGCACAAAGAATTAGGATCAGAAAGATTGAAAATAAGAAGGCATCCAGAATGCGCTGGAAGCGCATTTACCACTCAAAATTAAGACAGCGAAACCAGCAGGTTGTTTTGTTGGGTTCTGCCTGTCTGATTATTGTATGGGCTCTTTTGAGTTACATTTTTTAATTTATCCCAAAACACACCGCAAAATGATTTGTAGATTCGTCCTACTCAACTTGTTTTCATTCGATAATTTGAGAA
>CACJUX010000041.1 GCA_902596655.1 uncultured SAR116 cluster alpha proteobacterium
GGCTGAGTCTGCAGGCACCACCCTGACCACAACCGGGTCTGCAACAGTGGATATGACAGCGCTAAATGAAGATGAAACGGGTGAGCCACCGAAAGCGGCGGCAGAAGCAAATGAGGAAGGTGTGACGCTGGCAGACAACAGCAGCCTGCAAATCGCCAGCCTTGCCGAGCCCGAGAGCGAAGCCGCAGTTGGAGGCGACTCCATCACAACTTTGGAAGACGCACTTGCCAAAACCGATGTCGCTGCGGTGCTGCTAGGTGAGGAGACCAGCCAGGGAAAGGCTGTTGTCATTGAGCCACCAAAGATGCCCGATCCTATCCACCCCCAGACGATTGTCGGGCAGAGCATTGATGATCTTGGCACCAGCCTCGGCCTGCCAGATTTTGAGCGTAACGATGCTGATGTCGTGATCTGGCAGTACCGGCTGGCAGCTTGTGTGACCGATTTCTACCTGTATCTGAATGGTGATGGCTATGTCGTTACAGGCTGGGCCTGGCGTCCGCCACTCATCAACCAGACGATGGATGAGGAAAGTTGCCAGCAACAGATCGGCACGCTCCTTGACGCCAACGCCTAGGCAGTCTTGTCCTTATAGAGGCAGAAGTCACTGATCCTGCACGCGCCACAATCCGGCTTGCGGGCCTTGCACACATAGCGACCATGCAAAATAAGCCAGTGGTGCGCACCAAGCTTCCATTTGTCCGGGACCCGGCGCAGCAATTCGCGCTCTACACGTTCGGGCGTTTTTCCAGGAGCCATTCCGGTGCGGTTTCCAACCCGGAAAATATGCGTATCGACAGCAATCGTTGGATGGCCAAAAGCCTCGTTAAGCACAACATTTGCTGTCTTCCGGCCAACCCCTGGTAGTGCTTCAAGAGCCGCCCTGTCCTCTGGCACGGTGCCACCATGGTCGGCAATCAGTACTTCTGAGAGCCGGTGGACATTCCTGGCCTTGGTGTTGAACAGGCCGATGGTGCGGATGTGGTGGCTGATGCCGTCAACGCCAAGCGCCACCATTTGCGCCGGGGTCGAGGCCGCAGCAAACAACCTTCTGGTTGCCCTGTTGACACCGACATCCGTTGCCTGCGCCGACAGCACAACCGCCACCAGAAGCGTGTAGGAGCTGAAAAAATCCAGTTCTGTCTTCGGCTCTGGCTGGTTAGCGGCAAGCCGCTCAAAGCAGATGGCCATGCGGTCAAGTCTCATTTTCCGGGTGCTTTTCGCCTTCACGCTCACCACCATGCCGGACCCATCCGGCCTTTACCATGTCCGAGTTCAAAAGGTTTGGACGCACCCACGAACAACGGCTAGTCTGCGGTGAAAATAGTTACCTGCCGTTGCACAGTGAAGGCACAAACCATGGCCATATTCAATCTCGGGTCGATCAATATTGATCTGGTCTACAGAGTATCACATTTCCCCGCGGCTGGGGAAACACTGACCACCTCTTCCTTCATGCGGGCGCTGGGAGGCAAGGGGGCAAACCAGTCGATTGCGCTTGCCGCCGCCGGTGCGAAAATCTGCCATATCGGCGCTGCCAACCCAGCCGATGAATGGCTGTTTAATGAAATGGCGCATTGCGGCGTCGATACGACTTTTATTCAGGAAAGCCCGGCACCAACCGGACATGCAATCGTCAGCGTCAATGAAGAAGGGGAGAATCAGATTCTGCTCTATCCGGGTGCCAATCGTGCAATTGACATGAAGCAGGCGCAGGCCGCACTCAGTGACGCCGGGTCGGCGGATTGGGCGCTGTTGCAGAACGAAACCAATGGCGCTCCTGAGTTCGTCGAGGCGGCAAAGGCAAGGGGGTTAAAAATTGCCTACAGCGCCGCGCCTTTTGATGAAGATGTGGCGATGCGGCTTCTGCCTGATTGCGATCTGTTGATCATCAATGAAGGCGAGGCGGCGGCGCTCGCCGCAGCAAGTGGCAAAAAGCCAGAGGAGCTTGGCCTTGCGCATCTGGTGATCACGCGTGGCGGTGCAGGCGCTGACTATTTTGGCGTGGACGGACGGTTTAACCAGCCAGCATTTGCCGTTGAACCGGTTGACACCACAGGTGCGGGCGATTGTTTTTTTGGTTATTTCCTTGCTGGATTTGCCGTTGGCGAGGGGGTTGAAGCAACACTCCGCGTGGCGAGCGCTGCTGCGGCGCTGCAGGTCACCGAGGCAGGCGCCGCAACAGCTATACCTTCGCGCGCAGATGTACTAGCATTCATTGAAGATCATTAATCGTTAGATTGGGTTTTAATGAAAAATAAAATTATAATTGATACTGATCCTGGAATTGATGATGCGATGGCCATTCACATGGCCTTTGCGGACCAGCGCCTTGACGTTATCGGTCTGACCAGCATCTTTGGCAATGTAACCACAAACAGGGCGACGCGAAACGCCCTGCGCCTTGCCGAAATGGCGCATTACAGAACAATCGTCGCGCCTGGCGAGCTTGTGCCGATGATCCGCGCACCCGAGCCACCGGCGGATTTTGTGCATGGCGCAGAGGGGTTTGGCACGATCCCAGCCGCCACACCCGCAGGTGGTGCTGACAGCCGCTCGGCGGCCAAATTCCTTTGTGAGAGCTGCGCCGCTGCCCCCGGCGAAATTACCATTTGTGCCGTTGGTCCACTGACCAATCTGGCAGCGGCGCTGAGCCTCGACTCAAGCATCGTGCGAGATGTGAAATCCGTCGTCATCATGGGCGGCTCATATGCCTATCACGGCAATGTCACCGGCTGTGCTGAGGCGAATATCTGGAATGACCCAGACGCTGCAGACAGGGTTTTTGCCGCCGATTGGGATGTGACGATGGTGGGACTTGATGTCACCGAGCGCACGCAATGCACACCAGATGATTTTGCCTTTCTCGCCAGCCGGTCACCACATATCGGTGGGTTTCTGAATGAGGCGGCCATCTTCTATTTTGATTTTCATCAGAGCAAAACCGGTATCAGATCTTGTTTTATGCATGATCCCTCGGCCATTCTAGCCATCACCGACACGCATCTGTTTGGCTTTGAGGTAGTGCCGATCGCGGTGGTATGCAAAGGTAAGGAGATTGGGCGCACCAGATTATATGAGGGGCAGGGTCGGCGTCCAGTCAAGGTTGCCACAAGCGTCGATAATGTGGCCGCACGGGAAAAATTCCTGGGTCTTGTTGCGAATGCCGATAGCATCTCCAGGATGAGAAAGGCTGGTTAGACAATGAATGTTGAGACTGTTGATTATCAGGATCCCGCCGCCAGTGCCTCCCTGCACAGATCGCTGCGGGACACGGGATTCGCCGTTCTGGCCAACCATCCCATTTCGGCAGACCGAATTGCCTATATCTATGACAGATGGGGCCATTTTTTTGCCAGCGACGAAAAATTCAACTATGCGGTGCAACCACCGCGCCATGACGGCTATTTTGCCTTTCGCTCAGAAAATGCTAAAGACTCGCCGGTAAAGGATCTTAAGGAATTTTTCCACGTCTATCCGGAATCCTCCCTTCCAGACGCGCTCAGCGCGGCGACCGAGGCCATTTATGCCGATCTTCAGGCGCTGGGGGTGGAGTTGCTGTCCTGGATCCAGAGAGAAACACCAGAAGACGTCCGTAGAGAGTTTTCCCTGCCGCTCGATGAGATGATGACGGACAGCAACCAGAGTCTGCTTCGCATTCTGCATTATCCACCTGTTGAAGATGCTGAACCCGACGCAACCCGGGCGGCGGCGCATGAGGATATAAATCTGATCACCCTGCTGCTGTCCGGGTCCAAACCCGGTCTGCAGGCAAAGGATGCTGCGGGTAAGTGGCATGACATTGCCTGTGATGCGGGCATGATCACCATCAATAATGGTGATATGCTGGCGATGGCCAGCGACAATTATTACCCATCAACAACGCATCGGGTGATAAATCCGGATGCCAAGCAGAACCAATCGCGCTATTCTATGCCGATGTTTCTGCATCCGCGGCCCGAGGTGTTACTGAAACCGGGCACTACGGCCGATGATTATCTACAAGAACGACTGAGAGAAATTGGCCTGAAACCACAGACTGCGTCATAAAGGGAGTAAATGATGATGCGTATCAAAACTATGATTGCTGCAGCTGCGATAGCGGTCAGCACAACGGCTGTTGCCGCAGACATGAAGCCTGCTGTTATTTATGACATGGGCGGCAAGTTCGACAAATCCTTCAATGAGGGTGTGTATAATGGGGTGAAGAAATTCACCGACGAAACCGGCATCGAGGTGATGGAATTCGAGGTCACCAACGAAACCCAGCGCGAGCAGGCAATGCGTCGCATGGCAGAGCGCGGTGCCACGATTGTTCTGGGTGTGGGCTTTGCCCAGGCAGACGCCATTTCAAAGGTTGCCGCAGAATTTCCCGAGACGAAATTCTCGATCATCGATGTGTCATGGCTGGACGCACCAAATCTGCGCCAATATGCCTTCAAGGAACATGAGGGCAGCTACATTGTCGGCGTTGCCGCGGCGAAAGCCTCAAAGACAGGTAAGGTTGGTTTTGTCGGTGGCATGGATATCGGTCTGATCCGCCGGTTTGGCTGTGGCTATGTTGGCGGTGTCAAATCCGTCAATGCCGATGCCGAGGTTTACCAGAACATGACAGGCACAACCCCATCCGCATGGAATGACCCGGCCAAGGGTGCAGAGTTGACCCAGTCGCAGATCGACCGCGGAGCGGATGTTGTCTACCACGCAGCTGGTGGCACTGGCGCTGGCGTGATTCAGGCGGCGGCTGATGCCGGCAAACTGGCCATCGGCGTTGATTCGAACCAGAACGGCATGGCACCTGGCAGCGTTCTGACCTCAATGCTCAAGCGCGTTGATGTTGCTGCCTATGAGACCTTCATGGATGTCAAGAATGGCAATTTCTCAGCCGGTGTTCATGTTCTCGGACTTGCCGAGGGCGGTGTCGACTGGGCGCTTGACGAGAACAATGCGAGTCTTGTTACCGACGACATGAAGGCTGCCATTGAGTCAGCGCGGGCCGACATCATCTCGGGCAAGGTGAAGGTTCACGATTATTTCAGTGATGAGAGCTGCCCATACTAAGGCTTCATCCCCTGTAATTACGTGATGACCCACCCGTCACAAATGGCCAACGGCGACTCAACCCCGCCGTTGGCTATTGAATTATCCGCTATTAATAAGAGTTTCGGTGACGTTCATGCAAACATGGACGTCAACCTGAAGGTCGTGTCTGGCCATATTCACGGTATCATCGGGGAAAATGGCGCTGGAAAATCCACCCTTGTCAGCATTCTCTATGGATTCTACGCCGCCGATAGCGGCCTGATCAGCATTAATGGCCAAACCACTATGATTCGCCATTCTGCCGATGCCATTGCCAGGGGAATCGGGATGGTTCATCAGCATTTCATGCTGGTACCCAATTTTACCGTTCTGGAAAATGTAATGCTCGGCCATGAGGGCAGCCTGAGCGTTGAAGCTAGCGCCCAGAAAGCCCGAAGCGCATTGAACAAACTATCCGAGGATTTTGGTCTGGCGGTGGATCCTGACATAATTGTCGAAAATCTGCCTGTCGGTCTGCAACAACGCGTCGAGATTCTGAAAGCGCTCTTCCGCGGTGCTGAAATTCTGATCCTCGACGAACCTACAGGTGTCCTGACCCCACAGGAAACCGAACAGCTTTTCGAGATCCTGCACGCACTGCGCGAAGAGGGTGTCACAATCCTGCTGATCACCCATAAGCTGAAAGAGATCATGGCAATTACCGATGATGTTTCGGTGATGCGGGGTGGTAAGATGGTGGCGCATCTAGAAACCGCCCGGACATCTCCAGCCGAGCTGGCAGAATTGATGGTTGGCCGCAAGGTACTGCTGGAGGTCGATCACACACAGGCAAAGCCAGGTGTGCCTGTTATGCAGGCACAGAACCTATGTCTGACCACAGCAAATGGCATTGATCAGTTGAAAGATATTTCCCTGACCCTGCGGGAAGGTGAGATTGTCGGCGTTGCCGGGGTTTCGGGCAATGGGCAATCCGAATTGCTGGATGTGCTCTCTGGAATCACCGCGCCAACAGATGGTTCTTTTCGGGTGGGCACAAGCGAGATCACCGCACAACAACCGTCCGATCCGGCACAGCTGCGCAGTCTTGGGGTGGCACATGTCCCCGAGGACCGCCACAAATGCGGGATCATCCTGCCCTTCTCAGCAGCTGAATCGATGATTCTTGGCTATAGCAGCGGCGATGGGCAAAACGGGGGATGGTGGTTAAGCCCGTCGGAACTTGAGACAAATTGTGCCGATCGGATGCAGGATTTTGACATTCGCCCACCGCTTCCCAAACTGGCAAGCGCTAATTTTTCTGGTGGCAATCAACAGAAGATCGTTCTGGCACGCGAGATTTCCACGCAGCCAAAACTACTCCTGGTCGGCCAACCAACACGCGGCGTTGATATCGGCGCGATCGAGTTCATCCACAAACAGTTGATTGCCCTGCGCAACAAGGGCTGCGCGATTCTTCTGGTTTCGGTTGAGCTTGACGAGATCATGAGTCTGTCTGATCGAATTCTGGTGATGAATAATGGCCAGATGGTTGGCGAGCTGACGCGTGATGAGGCTGACGAGCAAAGGCTTGGCCTGATGATGGCTGGCATTGGTGCCGACGATGTCGTGACCGCATCACAGATGGGAGCAAAATCATGACCCCACCTCCTGCCTTGCCGCGCTGGGCGGATGTTGGATTGATCCCGCTGATCAATGTCCTTGCTGCGCTGGTCGTCTCAGGTATCGTTGTCGCCGTCATCGGTGAAAACCCGTTCGAGGCGATGATGGTGATGATCAAGGGTGCCTTTGTCTATAAAGGCTCGCTTGGATATACACTCTATTACGCAACAAATTTCATTTTCACCGGTCTTGCCGTTGCTGTCGCCTTTCATGCCATGTTGTTCAACATCGGTGGCGAGGGGCAGGCCTATCTTGGCGGTTTAGGGGCTGGCCTAACCTGTCTAATGTTTGACAGCATGTTTCCCGCGCTTATCCTCGTACCGTTGGCGATCATGGCATCGGCTAGTTTTGGTGCCGTCTGGGGCGCCATTCCAGGCTATCTGCAGGCCAAACGCGGCAGTCATATTGTCATCACCACCATCATGTTTAATTTTCTGGCGGCCTCAATAATGGTCTGGCTGCTAGCTGGCCGGTTAAAAGCGCCAGGGCAGATGTCACCGGAGACACGCTCCTTCTCGGCGAATGCCGAACTGCCATTCATTCATGATATTGTCAATGCCTTTGGCGTGGAAATGGCGCGCTCGCCGCTAAATCTGTCCTTTGTTGTGGCCTTGCTTGCCTGCGTTGGGGTGTGGGTGCTGATCTGGCGCTCGCGCCTCGGCTATGCCATTCGGGCAACGGGCCACAGCACAGGTGCAGCCGAATATGCCGGCATTCCAGTAAGCACCATCATCATTATCACGATGGCCATTTCCGGAGGGCTTGCAGGCATGATGGCCATCAACGAAATTCTTGGTGTTCAGCATCGCACGATTCTTGGCTTTACCTCGGGCTATGGTTTCACCGGAATTGCCGTTGCACTGATGGGGCGCAACCATCCCATCGGAATCATTCTTGCAAGCCTACTTTTTGGCGCGCTCTATCAAGGTGGAGCTGAGCTTGATTTCGAATTTTCAACGATCACACGAGAGATGGTTTTGCTGATTCAGGGTCTGATCATCCTGTTCTCCGGCGGACTTGCCTTTATGTTCAACCGGCCATTGGCGCATCTTCTGGGTTTGCTGCTGGCAGCACGCAGCGCCAAGGGAGGGCAGAATGGCTGATTTGTGGCTGCAGTTTCTTCTCACCATCGACGCCACACTGCGCGTGGGAACACCACTGATCCTGTGTGCGATGGCAGGCATTTTCTCGGAAAAATCCGGGGTAATTGATATTTCACTCGAGGGCAAAATGCTGATGTCGGCGTTTGCCGCTGCCGCAGTGGCAGCCCTGACCTCTTCGGCGCTTGCCGGTCTAACGGTGGCAATCGGCGTTTCTGTGCTGCTGGGTCTGTTGCACGGGCTGGCCTCGATTACGCTGCGTGGAAACCAGGTGATCAGCGGCCTTGCGATCAACATTCTGGCATCAGGGCTGACCGTCACTATCGGCATCGCGATGTTTCAGCAGGGCGGGCAAACCCCCAACCTTGCCCGCGCCGAGCGGTTTCGACCAATCGAGCTACCGCTGGCAGAACAGCTTAGCAGCCTGCCTCTTATTGGCCCGATTTATCGTGAAGTAATTTCTGGACATAATATTCTTGTCTGGGTGGCGCTTGCCGCCGTGTTGTTCACAGCTTACATCCTGACACGGACCCGTTTTGGTCTGCGCCTTCGGGCCGTGGGTGAAAAGCCTGAGGCTTTGGACAGTGCTGGTGTTTCCGTGGCCAGGACACGTTACATGGCATTGATTATCGCTGGCGTGCTGTGCGGCATGGCGGGTGCCTATCTGTCGACAGCACATGGTAGTGGTTTTGTCCGAGAGATGACCGCCGGCAAAGGCTATATCGCACTTGCGGCAATGATTTTTGGCAAATGGCAGCCACGCGGTGCATTGCTCGCCTGTCTTCTCTTTGGTTTTCTGGAGGCTGTTGCCTCGCGCCTGCAGGGTGTTAACGTGCCATTGATTGGCGAGGCGCCAGTTGATTTGATACTGGCACTTCCATATCTCTTGACTGTAATCCTGCTCGCCGGCTTTGTCGGAAAGGCCATGCCTCCCCGCGCCATCGGTGAACCTTATGTAAAGGAGCGCTGACAGTGACTGATGACACCTTGATCACAGCGGCAACTGATGCCCGCAAGAACGCCTATGCTCCCTATTCAGGCTTCAAGGTTGGTGCGGCACTTCTCGATGAGGACGGGCGCATCCACACAGGTCAGAACGTGGAAAATGCTGCCTATCCGAATGGAATCTGCGCCGAGACAGCGGCCATTGCGATGATGGTGCAGCGGGGCGGAACCAAGATCATTAAGATCGCTGTCTCCGGTGGTGATGGACGCCAGCTATGTACACCCTGCGGTGGCTGCCGGCAACGCATCCGGGAGTTTGCCACGGACGCGACGCCGGTTCTGATCTGCGACGCCAACGGTCTACAGGCCAATCTCACACTTGGCGCCCTGTTGCCGCACAGTTTTGGGCCAGAAAATCTGGGTTAGGACCGCACAGTTCCATAGATTCTGTCACCCGCATCACCCAATCCCGGCAAAATATAGCTCATTTCGTTCAGCTCCCGGTCGAGCGCAGCCGTCACAATCGGCACTTCCGGGAATTTTCCATGCACCACAGCAACACCCTCTGGTGCCGCAACAAGACAGGCGAAAACGATATCCGTCACACCCATTGCCTGCAGCGTTTCAATTGCCATCGCCGCACTGCCACCAGTCGCCAGCATCGGATCACCAAGGATTACCTGGCGCTTTTCCATTTCATCGGGAAGGCTGGAATAATAGGAAACCGGCTTGGCTGTCTCATGATCACGGTAGAGGCCTAGATGACCAACGCTCGCCTCGGGACAGATCTGGCTGAAACCGTCGATCAGGCCATTGCCAGCCCGCAGAATGGACACCAGACAGGGCTTTGGATTAAGCATCGTCTCAGCCGTCATCCGTTCCAGCGGTGTCTCGACCTCGACCGGTGTCACCCGCAATTTCTGTAATGCTGGAAAGGCCAGCAGCCAGGATAGTTCGTGCAGAGTCTGCCGGAAATGATGGGGCGGCGTCTCCCTGGCCCTAAGGATTGCCAGCTTGTGCGACACAAGCGGATGGTCAAGAACATGAACATTATTCTGGGAGTGAGCTGGCATGGTGGGGTTCCTGATTACAGTGCGTCGGAGCAACCTATCGCGGATGTGGTGATTTTTCCATTCAGAACAGGGTTTTTCGTTAACAAAAAATGGAATTGCCATCACAATGAAGGCTTTCTGACATAGAATGGATTCCAATGGCCAAGTTATATTTTTCCTATTCAGCAATGAACGCTGGTAAATCAACCATTTTGCTCCAGGCGTCACACAATTATCAGGAACGGGGCATGAAAACCATGTTGCTGACCACCGCATTGGACGGGCGACATGGCAAAGGCCGCATTGGCTCGCGAATCGGACTGAGCGCAGATGCCTTTGTTTTTTCCAACACAGCAGACATGGTGGCGCTGGTCTCGGACCATCACAAACAGACAGCAATCGACTGTGTTCTTGTCGATGAAGCGCAGTTTCTGACCGATGATCAGGTCTGGCAGCTGGCAGAAATTGTCGACGAGCTGAATATTCCAGTGATGTGCTACGGACTGCGAACTGATTTTCAGGGCAATATGTTTCCCGGTAGTGCCCGGCTGTTGGCCATTGCCGACAATCTGCGTGAAATCCGCACCATTTGCCATTGTGGACGCAAGGCGACAATGGTCATCCGCCAGGATGCAGCCGGCACGGTAATCAGGGATGGAGCACAAGTCGAGATTGGCGGTAACGAGAAATATATCTCGCTGTGCCGCTCCCATTGGCGCGCCGCCATGTCCTAGCTGTTGAGCACGTCTGCCATAGTGTAAAAACCCGGTTTCTTACTGGCGGCAAATCTGGCCGCACGCAATGCACCGCGCGCAAAAATGGCCCGGTCATTGGCTTTGTGGGAGATTTCGACACGCTCAGACTGGCCGAAAAAAATCACCGAATGTTCACCGGTGACATCGCCGCCCCGCATCACGGCAAAACCGATATCACCCTGTTTTCTGGCGCCTGTCTGGCCTTTGCGCGCCATATCGGCAACGGCCTCCAGCTCAACACCACGGCCACGCGCCGCAGCCTTGCCAAGCGCAAGCGCTGTTCCCGAAGGCGCATCAACCTTGTGATGGTGATGTGCCTCGACAATCTCGATATCCCAGTCATCGTTTAGCTGCGCCGCAACCTGTTCCACGATCTGACCAAGCAAGGTTACGCCAACCGAGGTATTGGCACAATAGACAAGTGCTGCCATCTGACCGGCCTTTTCCAAAATTGCTTCATATTCCGGCGTCAGGCCGGTGGTGCCGACAACTAGCGCAATGCCTGTCTCGGCGGCAAGATCAGCATGCACACAGCTGGCTGCCGGGCTAGAGAAGTCGATCACCACATCAGACTTTTCAAACAGTGTTTTAGAATCGTCGCCAATGATAACACCATTTTTGCGTAGGCCCGCGACCAAACCCGCATCCTCGCCAATAGCCGGGCTGTCCGAACGTTCTGTTGCCGCAACAAGTTGTAAGTCCTCAGCTGCGGCAATTTCACTAATCAACATGCCACCCATGCGGCCGCTGGCCCCCGGAATGCCAATTTTCACTCTGGCGTTGCTCATTGATGTAACTCTCTTGTTTGTCTGCCGTCAGGCGAGACTATAGGCATCTGGGCGCGACCGGCAAACCATAAAATGCGTTTGTGCGTTAGTGGCAGACCAACATAGATAACAGCACAGGCGTCAGTTATCAGCCCAGATGCGTTTTACCCGGTCAATAAAGCCTGAGGTTTCTGGACTGTTGTCCCCAGCCTCGGAAAAAGTCTGTAGAAGCTCTTTCTGCTTTTTGGTTAGACTCGTTGGTGTTTCCACTTGGATCTCGACAATCTGATCGCCATTTGCGCTACGGCGCAGCACTGGCATACCTTTGCCACGCATTCTGAAACGCCGACCGGACTGTGTGCCTGCCTCGATTGTCAGACGCGCCATCTTGCCCTCGACTGTTGGCACGTCAATTGTTCCCCCAAGTGCCGCCACTGTCATTGGCACAGGAATTTTGGTCATAATGCTAGCGCCGTCACGGGTGAAGATTGGGTGCGAATTCACCGATACAAAAATATAGAGATCGCCAGAAGCGCCACCGCGAACCCCGGCCTCACCCTTGCCTGACAATCTGATTCTCGTTCCGGTGTCAACGCCTGCCGGAATCGAGACCGAGAGCACTTTACTTTGTTGCACTCGGCCGTCACCGCCGCATTCTCTACAAGGATCAGATATAACCTGACCCAAGCCCTGACAGGCATGGCAGGTCCGCTCCACAGCAAAAAAACCCTGTTGGGCGCGCACCCTGCCGACACCACCACAGGTACCACAGGTGCTGGGCTTGCTGCCACCAGCAGCACCAGAACCATCACATTTACCGCATGAAGCAGGAACATTGATCGTAATGTCCTTTTGCAAACCCGAATAGGCTTCCTCAAGCGAGACACTCATATCATAGCGCAGATCATTGCCTGACCGATCCTGCCCTTGACCGCTACGGGCGCCACCGGAAAATTCCGAAAACATCTGATCAAAAATATCAGCAAAACCACCACCACCAAAACCACCCCCGCCGAAACCACCCCCGGCACCAGCGCTGGCATTCTCAAAAGCCGCATGACCGAGCCGGTCATACGCTGCACGTTTCTCGGGTTCTTTCAAGATATCATACGCTTCCGACGCTTCGCGGAACCGTTCGGCTGCTGCCTCATCGTCAGGGTTGCGGTCGGGATGGTTCTGCATGGCAAGCTTGCGATAGGCGGATTTCAGCGCCTTGTCATCAGCATCACGTGCAACGCCGAGGACCTCATAGAAATCACGTTTGCTCATGGTGCCTGCCGTCCGTCATCAAAAAACACCTGGACTGATAATTTGTCTCGGCGATTTGCTTTGGATAAGTCTTATTTCTTGTCACCGGCCGCTGCATCACCATCGACCTCCTCGAATTCGGCATCGACAACCGTGTCGTCTGAGGCCGGAGTATCCCCAGTCCCCATATCACCGGAGGCCTCCTGCTCTGCTTGATAGGCAGCCTCACCCATCTTCATCATTGACTGTGACAGCTCAGCGGATTTAGTTTTGACCTCTTCCATATCTACGCCATCAAGCGCAATTTGCAAGGCCTCAATGCCAGCTTCGACCTCGGCCCTAGCATCCGGATCGGCCTTTTCGCCAAGATCGTCGATGGCCTTCTGCGCTCCGTGGACAAGCGCTTCGCCCTGATTGCGAGTCTCAACCGATTCACGACGCTTTTTGTCATCTTCAGCGTTGGCTTCAGCCTCCTCAACCATTCGTTCGATGTCTGAGTCATCCAGACCACCAGATGCCTGAATCTTAATCTCCTGCTCCTTGCCTGTGGCCTTATCCTTAGCACTCACCTTAACTATACCGTTGGCGTCGATGTCAAAAGAGACCTCAATCTGTGGTACACCGCGTGGGGCGGGAGCAATACCCTCAAGGTTAAACTGGCCAAGATGTTTGTTGTCAGCAGCCATTTCACGCTCTCCCTGATAGACAGAGATAGTCACGGCAGATTGATTGTCATCAGCAGTTGAAAACACCTGGCTCTTTTTCGTTGGAATGGTCGTATTCCGATCGATCAGCCGAGTAAAGACGCCACCCAGTGTCTCTATACCAAGCGACAATGGCGTGACATCAAGCAGCAGGACATCCTTGACATCACCTGTCAGCACGCCTGCCTGAATAGCTGCGCCAGATGCCACAACCTCGTCCGGGTTAACGCCCCGGTGCGGGTCTGTACCAAAGAACTCCTTCACCGTGTCGATGATCTTCGGCATTCTTGTCATTCCACCAACTAGAATAACTTCGTCAATATCGGAGGGCTTAACACCCGCATCTTTTAAAGCCGCCTTGCAGGGAGTGATTGTTCGCTCAACCAGCTTTTCAGCGAGCTGTTCCAGCTTCGCACGTGTCAACTTTATGTTAAGATGTTTTGGTCCGCTGGCGTCAGCCGTGATGAAAGGAAGATTGATGTCCGTTTGCAACGAAGCAGACAGTTCAATTTTAGCCTTTTCAGCAGCTTCCTTCAGGCGCTGTAGCGCCAGCTTATCGCTGCGGAGATCAATACCATCAGATGATTTGAAGTCATCGGCTAGAAATTCTATGATTTGATGGTCGAAATCCTCACCCCCAAGGAACGTATCTCCGTTGGTGGATTTCACCTCGAAGACGCCATCCCCAACCTCTAGCACAGATACATCAAAGGTGCCTCCCCCCAAATCATAAACAACAATCAACCCTGACTCTTTGCGGTCGAGACCATAAGCAAGTGCTGCGGCTGTTGGCTCATTGATGATCCTCAAAACTTCGAGACCGGCGATCTTTCCAGCATCCTTCGTTGCCTGTCGCTGCGCGTCATTGAAATAAGCTGGCACTGTAATCACGGCTTGGGTTACGCTCTCACCCAGAAAAGCCTCGGCATCTTCTTTCAGTTTGCGCAGGACGAAGCTAGAAATTTGGCTTGGTGAAAACTCTTCACCATCGACCTTCACCCAAGCATCACCATTCTTCGCAGCAAGAAGCTCATAGGGGACAAGCTTGGCAAAATTCTTTGTCGCTTTATCAGTGAAGCGGCGCCCAATAAGCCGCTTGATCGCAAACAAGGTCTTTTCGGGGTTAGTCACCGCTTGGCGCTTGGCTGGCTGGCCAACAAGCCGTTCTTCCTCATCAGCAAAGGCAACCATTGAGGGTGTAGTCCGGGCACCTTCAGCATTTTCGATAACACGGGGCTCAGAACCATCCATGACAGCTACGCAAGAATTTGTCGTTCCAAGATCAACACCAATTACCTTACCCATTTTTTTGCTCCTCTCTTTTAGCACACAAGCGACCAACTATTTAGGCCCCTGCGCATTCGCTGACATTTTGACCGGCCGTACCATTAGCACCGAACGTTCCGGAAATGCTCTTAATTTTCTGACTCCCATATAAGGCGGCAAACTTATCTTGCAAGGTTTAATTATCCATCAGGATTTCATGCCTGCGCATCTACGCCCTTGGCTGGACTGTCGGGCGCCTTTGAGACTCCCACCATGGCTGGCCGTAACAGTCTATCGTGCAGCAAATAGCCGTGCTGAACCACCTCCACAACCAGGCCGGGCTCATGTTCGTCTGTTGGCAGCTCAAACATCGCCTGATGCAGATTGTAATCAAATTTCTCACCATCGGGATCAATGCGTTTGATTCCATGTTTTTCAATTACCGCTTGGATCTCCGTCCAGCTGAGCTCAATACCCTTGATCAGGCCCTGCAGCGCCTCATCGAATGTGCTTTCTTCAGCGTCACTTTTACCAGTAGCCGCAATCGCGCGCGCAAGATTGTCTATTGCACCAACGAGGTCGCGCGCGAAGTTGGTGTGGCCATATTTCCGGGCAGACTGCAACTCCCGCTCAGTACGGCGGCGCATGTTTTCTGTTTCAGCCATAGCACGAAGAAGCTGATCCTTCAGCTGATCACGTTCAGAGATAAGGTCTTCTAAAAGGTCGTCGTCTTGAGGCTTTGCTTCCTGAGCATGTTCACCGATGTTTGATTCGACGGAAGTTTCTATTCCTTCTTCACACTTTGAGCCATCAGCTTGATCCCCTTCCAAATTCTCCTTTTCTTGATCTTCATCTTCAACCATTTTGTTCCCCAAACGCAGCTCGAAACAGGCTTTTAACAAGCATTAACCTTCGCATCGTATTTAATATCTCACAGTGATTAATCCAAGCCACTTGGAAAAAAAAATCTCATTGTTCCATATGGCTCTAAGGGCAGCTGAACCACACCAAATTGTTCCAGGTTTAGACCCAGGACACACTACATGTTGTGCTTTTACAAACGTCATGTAATGTTACCTAGCATTACAGGTTTGTTGTTTACACGATAGTTTGGTCGCCACGCGAAATGACTTCACAGGAAAAATTAGACGCGATTGATGCGCTTTTTCAGCAGGCTGAGGCTGAACTGGAAGGTCACAAACCGATCGTTGGTTTGGATTTGTATAGTACCAACCTGAACCAGACGGAATTAAGGAGCACAACCATAAAGACTGTGCATGCAATCCGCTCTACTGAAAAAAGTTTGAGCTTTAACAACTCAGAAACAAAATCGCACGAGGAAATAAAAAAATCTGCATCGGTAACACAGCAATTAAATGCAGCATCTGAAAAAAGCATCCGCATTAGAAAAAGGATATTCGAATTATACGAATTAGCCATAAAGGATGAACAAGAACTCATCGGTGATCAGCCGGCCTCAGACGAAGACGACCGATTTTTTTTGAGAGAAAAAGAGACTGAGATAAGTGCTGCGATGGCCGAAATAGCGCACACAGTTAATTCAATACCGACTGTACAGGATCAAAACAGGCCATCCGTTGAAGAAACAATTAGTCCAGATTTAAAATCTCAGATCCTTGATATTGTTGAGATCTCGATGAGAGATATCATTAAGAATGAAATTAGGCATATACTCGAGGATTTGCTTCAAAAGCGTCTCGAAAATAA
>CACJUX010000042.1 GCA_902596655.1 uncultured SAR116 cluster alpha proteobacterium
CGGGGCTACCACTTGAACATGTTCTGCATGTCGCTTAACAAAGCTGAATGTCGCGACGAATTTGCTAAGGATGAAACCGCCTATCTGCAGACCTTTGCAATGACTGAGGAGCAGCGTCAAGCAGTCCTCGAGCGAAACTACCTGGGCATGCTCAAGCTTGGTGCTAATGTCTATTATGCCTTCAAGCTGGTCAGCCATGATCGCCAGCCTCCACAGGTAATGTATGGCAGGATGAGTGACCCCGAGCTGAGTTTTGATGAATTTCAGCAGATGATGCTGAATGGTGGCCGCCCAATTGAGGGCAACCGGAGCAGGAAGGAGCAGGGCAATGGCTAGAGTGATTGGGGGAATGGGAACATCTCATGTACCCGGCGTTGGCTCCGCGATAGACAATGCCAAAACACATGAAGACTATTGGCAGAAACTCTTTGCTGGGTTTGAGCCGCTGCGCGCCTGGCACCGCGACAATGTACCTGATGTGAATATCATCGTTTTCAATGATCACGCCACCTCCTACTCGCTTGATTCATATTCCACCTTCACCGTCGGTGTTGGTGAAGAGTTCAAGCCTGCTGATGAGGGCTGGGGACCCCGCGCGGTGCCGGTTGTGCAGGGGCATCCAGAATTTGCGTGGCATCTTGTTGAGCACCTGATGGCTGAAGATTTCGACATGGCAGTCGCTGGAAGCCTCGACGTCGACCATGGGCTGACAGTGCCGCTCTCGATCGCCTACGACCAGCCAGATGCATGGCCAGCACCTGTTATTCCAGTCTGCGTGAATGTTATTCAACACCCACTGCCAACGGCGCTACGCTGCTACAGGCTTGGGCAGGCCATTGGACGGGCGGTTGCCAGGTTTGATATTAATCTAAAAGTTGGCATCTGGGGGACCGGCGGACTATCGCATCAATTAGGTGGCGAACGAGCAGGTGTCGTCAATCCTGATTTTGATAAGCAGTTTCTGGACAATTTAGTCAGCGACCCACTGGCGAACACGAAATTCTCCCATACGGATTTCATTCGTGAAGCTGGCAGCGAAGGTGTAGAGATGATAATGTGGAACGTTATGCGTGGGGCGCTTGGTGACACTGTCAAAGAGGTTTATCGGCTGTATCACATTCCTGTTTCGGCCACTGCCTATGGGGCGATCATACTGGAAATTGGCTAATTGCCGTTGTGGGGCAATGCCTCTTGTCTTTTCTGCCAGCAATCACAACATCTAATGCAGCAGGGGATACCAGTGGTACCAACCCATGTTCAATCAAAAAAGGTTTGTGCGCGTGCGACGATATAAATGGCAATTCGCACGCTGGAGCGTTATGTTGCGCAGCAGTTGGCGCTGGTCGTATTCTTCATAAATTAGGGATTTTTTTATGACCAATAATAAATTTGGTTCCGATTTGGCATTTTCGTCGATCGCGGACGTTATCGAAGATGCCAGACAAGGCAAGCTATTCATTCTGGTTGATGATGAGGATCGGGAGAATGAGGGCGATCTGTGCATTATCGGTGAGCATGCCGACGCCAAGGCAATCAATTTCATGGCAAAATATGGACGCGGGCTAATCTGTTTGGCTTTGACACGCGAACGCACCGAAGCACTCGGTCTGAAACTTATGGAACGCCGCAATGAAAGCCGTCATCAGACCGCCTTCACCGTTTCCATTGAAGCGCGTGAGGGTGTGACCACCGGCATTTCCGCTGCCGATAGAGCACATACCATCCGTACGGCAATCGATCCGCAATGTGCACATCAGGACATCACCACACCGGGCCATGTATTCCCGCTCGTCGCCCGTGATGGCGGCACGCTTGTGCGCGCCGGTCACACCGAGGCCGTTGTTGACATCGCACGCGCCGCCGGACAGAGGGACCCGTCCGGTGTGATCTGCGAAATTATGAAGGATGATGGCGAAATGGCACGCCTGCCAGACCTCATCACCTTTGCCAAAGAGCACAAATTGAAAATCGCCTCAATCGCCGATCTGATTGCCTGGCGCCGACAAAATGAGTCGCTTGTCCAACGAACGATGGAAAGCGTTATAATACTGCAAATTGGTGGTGAGTGGCGGTTGGTCATCTATGTCAACACTATCTCTAATGTCGAGCATGTAGTACTGATCAAAGGCGACATCTCAACCAATGAGACCGTACTAGTTCGTATGCACCGTGTTGACCTTCTGACCGATCTTATCGGGCAGGTATCAGAGAAACGATCTGGCAACGAGTTAAATGCCGCGATGCAGTCAATCACCGATGCTGGGCGTGGCATTATTGTCCTGTTGCGCGAGTCATCGAGTTTGAGCCTTTCTCCGATGGTCATTGATGCCTCCAGTATTGGTGAAGAAGGCAGTGATCATGTACATGGACTTCGCGAATATGGTGTTGGCGCGCAGATTCTTGTTGATCTGGGAGTCCACCGTATGACCCTGCTGTCCAACAGCCCCTCTAATGTGATCAGCATTGACGGGTATGATCTGGAAATTGACGGTTGGCAGAGCCTAAAGGGCTAAATTGAGCCAGCGAGCAATAGATGAAAATGTGGAATTTAAAAAACAGGAAAACATCATGAAATATTGCTATGAGCGAGGGATGCTGCACAAGATCTGGTGAAATCAGTCACAGAATATTCTGAAGGTGCTTGTCTGCAAATCAGCCAATTACCCCTACTAGAAGACAAAAGATATTTTTAGTCATTGTCTCTCCCTCTTTGGTTATCATGGACAAAATCATGAGAGGCTGGTCAGTAAAGCAGTGAGAACGCATAGTGATTTTTTTTTGAACATTGGCGAAGATATCGGCATGACTTCAGCATCTGCTCTGCAATCTACGACAATCCATTCCGTGCTTAGAGCAAACTTTAATCAAGAAGACTATTGGGGTGGCAGTCAAAGCAATTGATGAACGATGCGGCGGGAAGCTGAACTCTGCCCTCCTGTATATCACACCTAAATGGCGGGGCAGGCGAGTTGATCGGCCAAATCTTCGACCGAGTTTGCAATGATGTTCCATTTGCTTGTGGCGGCAAAGTCGGCCCGTTGGTCGACACCATATTCTGTTGGACGGTTGATATAGGCGGTCTGCATGCCCTCATTGCGGGCGGCCTCCAGATCGTCATTATGCGCTGCAGCCATCATGATTTGTTCAGGCTCAAGGTGAAGTAGGCGTATCGCGTTCTGATAGACAGCAGGATTGCGTTTGAACGCGCGATGCATGTCGCTGGAAAAAATGAAATCCCACGGAAGACCGGCGCGTTTAGCCATAGTCGCCAGCAACATCAATGAGCCATTTGATAAGGGCGAAATCATGAATTTTGATCTGATCCGGGTCAAGCCGGACACGCTATCTGGCCATGGATCCAGCCGATGCCATGCCAGATTAAGGTGGGCGCGTTCAGTTTCATCAAGCATTGCCAGCCCAAACCCGGGCAAAATTTCATCAAGCCTATTACGATGAATGAAATCGATCGACACAAAAGGGGCTTTTCCAGCTGTCACGCGCGCCATTCCTGGGGCATATCCAGCCCGCCACGCTCTAGCAAAAGCGTCGCCGTCAAAGTTTGTCAGTCCCTTTGATAGGGCAAGCTCCTCACTTTCATGAGCAATGGATGAGCGCCAATCCACAATCGTTCCAAATGTGTCAAAAAGAACAACCCTTATCATTTGAGCCCTCAACCAGATATCATTTTTCAACAAACAGTGCGGCACTCAAGCCCAGAGTGCGCTGACCATTATTTATAAATATGAAATACCTCAACAACGACACCTTAGCATGCGGATATTACCGAACAAAACTCCCTTCCAGCAAGTACAGCCCAACGGGTTACGATAAACGAGAACGGGCGTTGCAAATGCACCTATTCTGCATGTTAGTTTTTGGTGTCCGCTGAGTGAGTTTGACTGTTTCCTCTAGGCAAAAAAAGAAACATCATACATTACCAAACGAATCCTGACTGGTGTAGTTTTTGTGTTTATTGACTATGAAAGACCATTTTGAAAACTATTTGTATTAAATATACCGGGTGCGGCATTGTTGCTTTAGCGAGCAACAAACCCCCTCAACGGATACCAATAACTAACTTTTAAATCTGTTACATTTTGTCCTTCACATAAGCTGCAATCATTCCTAAATATCACGATCATCACGTGTTATGGGTTTGCGCGCGGCTCTCCAATACCTGATGAAATCACACTCCTTTAGCGGCCACCCATCAAGCCCAAACCGCAAGCAGCACCATCTAACGACCCTGCTCCCCCGTGGTTTATCTTTGTTTCAAATCTCTAAGAGGTAAGAGGCTGACATTTCTCGCAAACAAAAACTCGCCGACCACTAATTTCAAAACGGCGTATGGGTTCCTTGCAACATGGACATGTTGATTTCGAAAAGATATTAACCCGTTCACGATGATGGCCTTTTGACTGGTATTTACCCGTAACAGTTATGATGGCATTGTGTTTCACACCGATACTGAGAAGCTCTTTTGCATCTTCCCAAATTCGATCAAAGGTCTGCCGGTTGACAGCTCTCCCTGGCGTTTCGGGATGGACTGATTGGCGCCACAAAATTTCAGACCGATAAATATTGCCAATACCAGCCATGATAGACTGATCCATAATTAAACGGCCAATTTGGGTTTTACTATTTGATATTTTTTTGAAAGCAAGGTCTGGGTTTGCATCAGAGCGCAGAACATCCGGGCCTAAACGCTGTGTCAACTTCAAAAATTCATCACGGCATAAAACCTGACAAATTGTAGGCCCGTTTATATCTATTGCGTGCGTGTTTCCAACAACACGAACTCGTACAGCACCGCGCGGTTCTGCCAGCGGCAGTTTATGCTTGCGGATTCTTCCAAAGAGACCGAGGTGGATGTGTAACGCGTCACCACTGTCAAAGTGATAAATTAGGTGTTTCCCGAAAGCCTCTACCGCATAGCATAGCTGCCCAGATAAACGAGATGCTCCTTTAGTAAAACGACCCTGCGGTGAGGAAATAACAAGTTTTTGCCCAGCCATAATGCGGTGATGATCTCGTGCCGCGCGATGAATTGTATGGCCCTCTGGCAATCATGACTCCCTTGAATTTTTTTTAGTTGCTTGTTTGCATGCGAGATATAGTGATAGTGAGAATAGTATCAAGCGGTCCCCAAGCCACCTGTGATTTGAGAGCCTTTTTATATTTAGTCCACGACACTGGAATTGCTAACATGCGGCCTTCTGCAGATGAGTAAATTGATACCAAGCTACCGGTAAAAGCAAGAGTGAGAGCTAATGAGGAAATATACTAGTTTTGACCTCATTGAGTGGGGTCGACCATTTGAAAGACGTACCAATGAGTTGCGTGCACCCGAGGGGTCCGAGGTATTGGTACGCGTTACAGCCGCTGGCCTATGCCACTCTGACCTGCATATTCAAAAGGGCTTTATGGATCTGGGTCAGGAAGGGCGCCTTACATTTGCCGAGCGAGGTGCCAGCTTACCAATGACATTTGGACATGAAATTGCAGGGATTGTCGAAGCTGTCGGCGCCGATGTTGCCAGAGTACAATGTGGTCAGCAGGTTTTAGTTTTTCCCTGGATTGGATGTGGTACCTGCGAGGCATGTTACGAAGATCGTGAAAGTGACTGTTCGGCCATGCGTATCATCGGCCTAAAACAAAAGGGGGGGTTTGCCACCCACTGTATGGTTGAGAACGAGAAGTTTCTTGTTGATATTGATGGGTTAGATGCGGCTGATGTTGTGCCTCACTCCTGCTCTGGTCTTACCGTCTACAATGCTCTCGAAAAGATGGGGGCGCTTCGCAAGGGTGAGTGGATGATGATAATGGGCTGTGGTGGTTTAGGCATGAATGCCATTTCGATTGCTCGTGCCATGGGAATTGAGAACATCATTGCAGTTGACATAGATAACGACAAACTTGACGTAGCTTACAAAATGGGTGCAGCAAAAATCATGAATAGTCAGCGGAAAGATGCAGTTGAAAAACTGCAAAAAATGGCCAATGGACGCCTTATGGGAGTTCTTGACACTTTTGGCAGCGGCGCAACTGCGCGCATCGCAGTTCGTGCTATGTCAAAGGCAGGTCGGTATCTGCTTGTTGGTCAGGCGGGAGGTGACTTTCGGATGCCCCAGGTTTGGTTGCCACAAAAAGCTATGACCGTGCGTGGTAGTCATGTTGGAAACTTACCACAGTTGCGTAAGCTGATACAGATGGTGCGGGCTGGTAAGATCAAACAGATTCCGATTGATCGTCGTCCTCTTTCTGCGATCAATCAAGCGGTTGAGGATTTGGAGAAAGGCCGGGTGACGGGGCGAATTGTTTTCCACCCTGATCAAAACTTATCTTAATGGGAGGCTCAGATGAAAATTTACAACCACTTTATCAACGGCGTGTGGGTTGAACCCTCCTCTAATGCTTATTTTGAGACGGATAATCCCTATACCGGACAGGTATGGGCGAGAATAGCGCGCGGCAATGCAGCAGATGCAGATCAAGCGGTAAATGCCGCCAAGGCTGCGTTTAATGATGGTGAGTGGGCAGACATGCGTCCAACCCAAAGGGGTAAGCTTTTAGTTAGTTTGGCCAAGATAATTGAGCGCGAGGCCCCCCGTCTCGGTGAACTTGAAGTGCGGGACAATGGCAAGTTGATTGCTGAGATGGGAGCACAAACAAAATATCTCGCCGAGTGGTATCGCTATTTTGGGGGGCTTGCCGATAAAATTGAGGGTGCGGTCCTGCCATCTGACAAGCCTGGGGTATTCAATTTTACCCGCTATGAGCCTATTGGTGTAGTAGGGATGATAACAGCATGGAATTCTCCTCTACTCCTTTTGGCATGGAAGTTGGCGCCAGCGCTGGCTGCAGGTAATACGGCTGTGGTTAAGCCGTCTGAATTCACGTCTGCTTCCAGTCTTGAATTTATGGAACTAATTAAAGAAGCGGGCATTCCAGATGGTGTGGTAAATTGCATCACCGGCACGGGGGTTGAGGTTGGCCAGCCTATGGTAGATCACCCTGATGTCGCCAAAGTGGCGTTTACGGGATCTGGCGTTGCAGGCCAGAAGATATATGAAAGTGCAGCCAGAAAAATTATGCCGGTTACGCTTGAGCTTGGCGGTAAATCTCCCAACATCGTTTTCGAGGATGCGGATTTTGAGGCTGCGGTAATGGGTGCAATTTCTGGCATTTTTGCGGCGACCGGCCAGACCTGCATTGCGGGCTCACGCCTTCTTGTACAACAATCGATTCATGACAAGTTCGTGAAGCGTTTGGTGGAGGTGGCAGGCGCGGCAAAAATTGGTGATCCAATGTCCTCAGACACCCATGTGGGTCCGGTGACCACCCAACCACAATTTAAAAAAATACTGCATTACATGAATGTTGCGCGCGAGGATGGTGCAACCTGTGTGCTTGGGGGGGGGCCATACAAAGGCGAAGGCGTTAAAGGCGATCGCTTTGTGGAACCAACCATATTTACGGGCGTTACCAATGACATGCGTATTGCCCAAGAAGAGGTTTTTGGACCAATTCTTTCGGTTATCCCGTTTGATGATGAGGAGGATGCACTTCACATCGGTAATGATGTCGTCTTCGGTCTAGCAGCTGGAGTCTGGACCTCGGATATTGGTCGGGCTTTGCGCATGTCTGAAAAGTTGAAGGCTGGCACAGTCTGGGTCAACACTTACCGTGCGGTTAGTTTTATGTCTCCTTTTGGCGGTTACAAACGTTCTGGGCAAGGACGTGAGAGTGGGCAAGAAGCAATAAAAGAATTCCTGCAGGTCAAATCCGTTTGGATTGCCCAACAGACATCTCCAGCGAATCCTTTCATAATGCGTTAAAGTTCAACGACTACTTACACATACTAAAATACTAGATAAGATAATTACTAGAGTAGATAATCACGGTTAGTATACAGTCTGCGAAGTTGATGCCCAAGGAGGAAAAAACTGCCCGAAATCACACTTGGAACTGGTAATCATAATGCATAAAGATATTAAAAATAAACACTACACTATAAAAGCAATTCCTAGAGAGGATCGTCGACCGATCGAACTTAGCTCGATTATGAAGCCGCATCCTCTGTCCTACATGGAACTGCCTTTTGAGCCAGAATATTCGCTCTATAACAATAGGATGACACCAGAACGACTGAACCATGTCACCGACGACGAGCAATACTGGGCTGTTCGCCAGAAAGTTATCCTGCGCAATACCGGTGAATTTCCAGTTGAGATCTCTGGGCCAGACGCGGAAAGATTTGCAAACCGGGTATTCGCCCGCGATGTTAGCCGGATCAATAAAGGGCGCTGTGCATATAACTTTGTACTTTATCATCATGGTGGAATGATCACCGACGGGGTCATGTTGCGTTTAGCTACTGACAGATTCTGGATGACGCAGGCAGAGGGTGAGTTGATCAAATGGTACATGGCTCATGCGCATGAGTTCGATGTAACGATTTCCGATCCAAATGTCTGGGTCACGCAAGTCCAAGGGCCCCGATCGATGGACGTGCTGCGCGACGTCATCGACGGTGATTTTCCTGATCCATGGCGCTATTTTGATATCGCGACTGTGTCAATTGCCGGGCAAAACATTATAATCACGCGCACGGGTTTTTCCAACGAGCTTGGATGGGAGTTCTATCTTCAACCGGAACACGATACTGAGAAAATTGGAGATCGTATCTGGGACATAGGTAAGAGGCACGGTATGATGCTAACTGGCACACCTGTTTTCCGCGCTCGCCGTATCGAAGCGGGGCTATTGACGCAGGCTGATTTCGACAGCACGACGACGCCTTTTGATTTGGGCCTTGGTCACTTTTTACACATGGATAAGCCCGATTTTATAGGAAAAGCAGCTCTCGAGAAAGCTGACAAGCGATGTCGTACATTCGGCATGCGAGTACGTGGAGGAGTCGCAGATCGTGGGCGTACAATCTCTATTGATGGGGACATTGTTGGACTTGTCTGTTCCTCAACCTGGTCACCATACCAAAAATGTGGCGTTGCACTGGTGCGGGCAGACAATCCAGAATTAGGTCCTGGTATAGAAGCAAACGTAATTGGCACAGATGGCAATACCTACAGCGCTCAGCTATGTAAGCTACCAATGTACGACGCGGAGGGTGATATTGTCCGGGGTAAAAATACAAAGGTTCCAGATGAAGCAGATCCTTGGCTGGGATAAATTTATCTCATGAGGTTGACATCTCAATTGATTTCGCATGCTCCAATCATGTCAGCTTAGTTTAAGCGGCTAGTGCTTGGCGCATGCGCCCCCACCTAATAACATTGCCCTCTCAAATTGTAAGATGATCCGGATCAGCAATTTGTATCAGTAACACCTTCCATTAGGCTTGATACTTAGCACCCAGACTTTAGACAAGCTTTGTGCTTTGGATTTGATACACCAGGTAGCGAATGATTTGCTTGGATGCAAATGTGCTTCTTTTCAAATTTGAAAAAAATTTTCAATAAGCATATGATTTTATGTAATTTTACCTTGCTAATGGACAATTGGGGAAGCGAGGTTTAAACACTCGTTTATTTGAAGCGGAAGAATTGCGATGGCATTTTATAACTTCCCTATAAACAAAACTAAACAAGCAATATTATTTGCAACAATTGCAGCCTTTGGATTTTCTTTACAAGACACAGCGGTCAAAGCGCTAACCTCCGGCGCCTCGATCTGGCAACTAATGTTGATTCGGTCATTGATTGTTGTTTCTGCTTTAGGTCTTTGGGCACTCTCAGCTAAAGCCACTAACCAAATTTGGCCAAAGACTTTGTTATGGCCATTTATGCGCGCAATATTTATGTCGCTGGCCTATACATTTTTTTATGCATCGCTGCCATTTGTAGCGCTAAGTGAAGCATCTTCCTGTTTTTTTACGGCACCTATTTTTGTTTGTATTTTTGCTAGTTTATTTCTTAGTGAGCGTATAGGCCTTTGGCGCGTTTCGGCAATTGTAGTGGGTTTTGTTGGCGCACTCTTCATTATTCAGCCTGGTTTCAGTAACTTCAATCCAGTTTTAATATTACCAGTACTTGCAGGAGCCTTTTATGCTTTTGGCGTTATTATCACCCGCGGACTATGCAGAGAAGAGCCAAGTTTCGCCCTAACAGTCACTCACAATTGTTTTTACGCTGTTTTAGGCTTTTTTGTTATGACATTGCTTCCGACGCTGAATTTAGGCTATGAATTCTCTGAAAAAAATAGCTTTTTGTTTGAGGGATGGATTCCAATAACTTTAACCACAATTATGCTGATATCAATCACAGCACTTACCCATATAATTTCCATGACAGCTTCAATTTTTGCTTATCAAAATGCTGAAACAACCACTGTTGCCCCTGTAGAATACACGTATCTGATATTTGCGGCTTTCATTGACTATTTATTTTGGAATTACACACCTTCAGTTAGCCATATTGCTGGGGCAACCCTAATTTTATCATCAGGAATTACAATCATTTGGCGAGAGTGGCTGACAAAGAATCCGCGCCTAAAGTAGTTTGACACTGCCAAATTTCCTCAACCAATAGAATTTCGTTACCTTATCTATTGTTGGGATTGGTTGCTAAGTTTCTGGGAGAGCGTTTCATTAAAAATCCCGAGATCCCATGTCACTTTACACTCAAACATTTGCGTATATTCGCGCATCGCACGTTGCATTTCTGGCAGTGCTACCGTGGCGCTTTCTTTTGTATCAAAGAAGAACAGCCCCATGCCCCGGTCCGGAACGATGTGAAAGGTCTCAGCTTGGGTCATTCCCTTGAAACTGGAGAAATCACCATTTTCCTCAAGCCAGTCATGTCCCACGCCCATTAGTTTGGCGTTGGCGTACCTGAAGTTCCCAATGATCACAAACTGTGGCATGTCTTAACATCTTTAACCAAGCAACGCTTTATTCCATATTATATGGTGACTTGGCGCTATTCAATATGTTGCCCGCATTGCTAGCAATATTGAATTTCAGCCATGCCTCAATTACGGTTGTGGATTGTTTCACCAATTCTTATCAAATTAATCCTACCTCTTGATGTTTTTCAAAAATACGTAAATCAAAGACTGCTTTTTAATTACGCGTTATATTTTCTTTAGATTGGGTAAAGACGGTTCGTAAAACTGCGAGAAAGGTAGCTCAATGCATAACTTAAGACGCTATAGCATGATCATACTATGGTCCTTTGCAATCGCATTAGGTTTGATTTTGTATACTGTTGGATTGAGCCATGAGAGTCTCGGCTATGAGAGACGTTGGATTTATCCCTTTTTATTTTCTTTCATTCCAGCTTTTTGCATACAACGCGCCTTAAATTATATTTCTCTGCGCAAACAAAAACAGGAAAAATAGTGAAATTTAATTTGCGCTTGGATAGAAATTTTTGACGATGATTGCATTTGTTATTGCCGTTTTTGTTCTCGCGACTATTCCGGGTCCAGCTTTATTATCAATCGTAGCAGTAGGGTCCACATTTGGATTTAGGGGTGGGCTTTCATACACGGTTGGTGCTTTGCTAGGCGCAAACATAGTAATTATACTCTCCATCATTGGCTTTGCTTCAATTTTAGCGGCAGCACCAAATTTAAAAATATTTTTGAGCATATTATGCTTAGGATATCTCGTTTACATTGCAATCCAGATAACTCGATCAAAACATACAGTCGGTAAAGCTGAAAAAAAGAGGCGTTTTAGTCTAACAGATGGAGTGATTATTCAACTAGTTAATCCAAAAGCATATGCGGTGGGACTTGCACTTTTTTCAGGGTTTCCCCTTGCCACCGACAGCATTCTTAGTGAGATACAAGTGAAGCTTATAATTGTTAATTCTATTTTCGCACCAGCCTATTTTTTATGGCTTCTTTTAGGCGAATTTTTACACGCCCGTTTAGCTGTAACGAAGTGCAATCGTACTATAAATGGTAGCCTTGCGATGCTCATGATTTTTTCAGTATTGACGTCGGCTATTTCCATATTTTTGTAGTATCATTTCTGCACCAATGGGTAACGATGTCGGTTAATGGAATGCATGCGAAACGCGCCCAAAAGAGGAGGAACCGTTAGAGATAAAATTGTGTAATGTCACGATAAATTTCAATTTTGCTATTTGGAAAATTTACCGCGTTATTTCATCTTTCTGATGTCAATATTTACTCGGACTGGTCTTTTTAAATCATCAAGAACAGGACAATAGAGATCTACCTGTTTTTTCAAAAGTTCGAGCTCTTCTTTTGTTGCCGGGCTTTCAATAATTACCTCGCCATCAATTGAACAAAAGCCTGCGGGAACTTTTCCATCAAGGCCCATAAAGCCGGTCAAGTCCTGTATCCCAGTAAGACTCACAGAAATCGAGTTGATTTCAATTCCCATTTCCTCGGCGTAGAGACGAAAGGTTGTTTCTTGACACGCAGCTAAAGCGGCTAAGACTAGTTCGCTAGGTTTAGGACCTTTGTTCTCACCATGAAATCCAAAGGGTTGGTCTGATACAAGAATGTGATTTCTAATCGCAATTTTTGACTGAAAGTTCCCCTGATTTGTACTTTCCACAGTCACTGATATTGGATTAGTGGCAACACCCCGGGTCAGTTTTTCCCGAGTTTGTCTAAGAAGACTTTTCTTTCCTTCTTTCAAAAGCACCTCCGTGTTTAATTTGGAGACACATTTAATATGATCAAATACGATACAGCAACTGATATGATCAAATGCGATACAGCAACATTTTTCCGCGAACAAATTACCAAAAATTTAGCTGAATTGTAATGCGCGTTAGCAAAATTATGAGATGTGCCATCATTCAGCTTTGATTGGTATAACTTGATTGCAGACATAAGTTCCAAAGTCCACGAGTCACAAAACTTGGGCCTTGAAGTCGTACAACATGAAGCTACCAGGTACAGCCCTTTGTTTGCATTGGCCTATGCGTGATCTTGAGTTTTAGCACGTTCGCCAGTGCGACAGGCGTTGGTATGGTTGCTACCAGATCAGATGTATCCAGTATGGCAACCGCAGAAAAAAGCTGAGGGACGACAATTTGAATATTTCTTTTTCTCCCAAGCGAAAGTAAGGTGTAATCTAACAGATTACGGATTGGACCGTAGGGAAAAATCAGGAGATGTTTTTCGGCCAGATTGCTCTAAAGAGTCAGAGGTTTTAGGAAAATCGGGCGTCACGGTCGGCTAGTACCTCTCAAGTTCAGATAGCTATCGAGCGCGTCCTAAAAAGAGACAAACGCGGTGCTTTGATCAATCTAAGCCTCCCTTACTGCCGACAGCTCAAGCGCCGTTGCGTGAAAAGCCTGCAGATAGACGCTATTTCAAATCAGACAAGGCAGCGGTCGAGTATACGGTGAGACGACAACCCAATTCTTATTGGATCGAAAGCACACATTAGCAGGAGAACGGCGAGCGAAATGGGAGATGCCATTATGACGGATAAGATCGATGTGATTTTGGATCAAAATTTAGCTGATATTTCTTGACGTCAAAAATTAGAATGGTTGAAAATCAGAAATTCAAAGAACGAGCGACGGAACTTTTGTTGCCCGCTGAGAGCGGTTGTATTCCAGTTAGATACACCAATCGTTCTGTCGTACAAGCAATAGCCTACAATTATGCACGAACCTGTTGACGATCAGTCTGTGATACGTAAACTGGAGGAACGGTTCTATAGGTGTACATGGAAGTGCTTAGTGAAGGATCAATCTTTCTCCGCTAGCACTATCTTCTTTATTTACAAAACTGATAAGTAGGCTAAATTGCGCTAACAGGCCAGTTGGCATGGTCAATTCCCAAGAATGGAAAGAATGTAATGGCTAAGGGTTATGTGGTTGCGAACATCAGGGTCACTGACCAAGACAAGTTTAAACAATTTTCTGGCATGGCCGGACCAGCCATTAAAAAATATGGTGGTAAAGTTCTTGCTCGTGGCCCAAATGCTGACAGACTTGAAGGCGATGTCAGTGGAATTGTTATGATGATTGAATTTCAGAGCAAAGAGGCTGCTTATGTATTTTACAATAGTGAAGACTATCAGGCCGCAAAAGCTGTCAGAGAGGATTGTTCTGACACTGACTTCATGATCATTGAAGGAGTCGCTGAGTAAACTTTAGCATTCAATTTTCCTGATCTACTTAGCCAGTACATCCACACCTTTGATGAATGTAACTGCAAGCCCCTTAAAGAGCGCTCTATTACTAGGCACTGCATCCTAACAGGTAAGGTAATAGTTAATTGGACTGTCACCTAAACAGTTAATAATGTATGCGACGTCCCTTTATGCTCCACGTATAAATTTCTTGTTTTTATCGACATCTTTCAACGTCAAAAAGCACATCCTATACGCCAGTTTTTGCGTCAATTCTTGCCAATCATCTCTAGTACGGGGAAACTAGGAGATCAAGGTACCGCCCAGAAACTCACTGGTAATGGTGAGGTGCCCAATATCCTTATTGTTTTTAGTGTAGGGATAGTTAGGCCCTTTCCATCTCTTGACGACTTACACATCCTAGACAAATCAGGGCTGTAGCTCTCTTGCCTTTTTGGATATGATATTCTTTTTTTATAAACTGAAAGGAACAGCAAAATGGCAATCATCGTGAAAGGCGAAATAACAATTACAAAGGGCTTTGACACGTGGAAGGCGATGGTTAAGAAAAACCAGAGTCGCATGGCTGAAATGGGAATGGTAATGCTTTTTGCAGGAGTTCAAAAAGATGACCCAACGAAACTTCATGCAATTATGAAATTTCCAGATATGGCGGCATTTCAAGCATTTGGGTCAAATGAGGAATTAACAGAAGAAAGAAGGCAAGCTGGTGCTATCATAGAATCTGGGGTCATGACGATGATTTCAGAGGATGAATTTTTTACCAACTTCCCAGAACCATTTGTCGCCGAATAATGAAATCACTAGTCGGACACAGTAAATTCGCTGTGTCCATTTTCATCACATAAGACCCACATAGACTAACTGGACCACTTACCTTCGGACTAAGTCCGACACATGCTAAAAACGTTGTAATCGCAATTTAAAGTGTTTTTGTAATGCTTTTTTCACTGTGATGTTTAAAACGCACGCCTCATGGTGGTGGATTAGCAAGTTGGTGAACAAATCTGTAATGTAAACATAAACATTGTGAGACGGTTCAAATCGTCTTCTCTGAATATTGATTCATCCACATTATTTGGGAAGCTCGAGATCGTCTAAAGCTATCATTACTGGATACAGCTTGCTTGATTTTAAGTCAGAGGAAGAAATGATTGGTTTTTTCTATTTTGTTGAAAACTATATGGAATAGCTCGCCGCTAATCCCAGAGGCAGCATTACACTGGGCTACACTGATAAAACCTTGTCTTTACCGTCGCCTTTAAATCTCAAGTAAATGGCAATCGCATCTAACTTGAAAGGTAAAGGTGGCTTTACAGGCTGGAACAGTTTGACTTCCACATTATCCAGGCCTATCGCATCTAGCAGCATATGAAACCACTGGTCCTCCAATCTCTTTGATGTTATCTGGCTTTGCCTCAAAGCATCACGATGTTGCTTTGTCCTTAGCGCAACCACAATGCAGGACTTTGAATACTATAACAGCAGTGTTTTCGGCATACTTCTATAGAAGTTATGGAAGCCAAGTT
>CACJUX010000043.1 GCA_902596655.1 uncultured SAR116 cluster alpha proteobacterium
GGGGTTATGAATTTCATCCCAGCGAAAGCCGTTGCCAGCACAAAAACAAAGCTCTCATTGGAGGTTGAGTCTTTGGGAAAAGTAGAAGTGACACCCTCAGACAAGATCAAACCGGGCGACAAAATTACCGTCGGCATCCGACCAGAAATGCTCACCATCTTGTACGTGGAAACTGACAAGGCTGATAATGTTTTCAGCGGGATGATCGTTAGTGCCTCATATTACGGCGACATGACTTATTATGAGGTCCAAGCTGACAATGACAGACCAAGCTGGATCAGTACGACAATTAAAGCCACGCCGACAATGATTTCTGGCAGGACAAGCGGTATCATAATGAAGCCAACAATGCCGGGCTTGCCAGGGAACTCATAACGCGCTGCAGCACGCGCTGCAAAAAGGCCCAATGTTGTACTGCCAATTGCCGTGACGACTGCAATCAGTAGCGAGTTGTAGAGCGCTTCATGCAGAGCCTTTGTGTTCCACAAAAGGCCAAACCAGTGGAAGGTAAAACCCGAGAGTGGCAAGGCGATAATGGCACTGTCATTGAACGCAAACAGCGGCAACAGAATGACCGGCGCATAGAGAAAAATGAGGTAGAGAACAGCGTAAGTCAGGAGGCTTTTGGGAGGTTTGCTGGACATTACGGTGAATCCTCTAGCCTTTCGCTCTTAGAAACCGTCTATTGAGCAAGACGAAAGCGATGGATATCGACGCAACAATAACCATAGCTGATACAGCAAGGGCTGATCCTAGAGGGGCGTTATTAGCCTTTCCAAATTGTATTTGGATCATGTTGGCAATCATCAGACCGTCGGTGCCACCAAGTAACCTTGGTGTTACGTAATCACCGACAGTTGGAATAAATACAATTAATGACGCCGCAACGACGCCAGGCATTGAGAGCGGTAACGTAACCCTCAGAAAACGTCTCAAAGGCCCGTCACCAAGATCTCGCGCAGCCTCTAGAAGGCTGGTGTCTATGCGGGATATGGAGACAAATATTGGCAGTATAGCGAAAGGCGCCCATGCATGCGCCAAGGTTATTACAACTGCATTAGCGTTATATAAAATGAACGTAAGCGGCTCTTCAATAAATCCCATGCCGAGTAGGCTACCGTTCACAACCCCATTATAACCCAAAATTACCTTCCAAAGGAAAACCCTTATGAGGTAACTGGTCCAGAAAGGAATGGTAATCAGCAGGAGCCACATCGCTTTTCGTTTGCCGCCAAAGAACGCAATGTAGTAGGCAATAGGGTAGGCGAGCAGCACAGTAACTATGGTCACAATCACAGAGATGAGAACTGAACGGATCATCAGAACTTGATACAGCTTCTCAGACGCCGCTTCCCGGTAATTGGCCATGGTGAAGGTGCGGTCAAGGTCCAGATAATTTTGCGTCCACATACTGAGCAGAAACACCAGCAGCAGGGGGGCGGCTAGCATCAAAAGTGAATAGGCAAATGGTGGGCTAATCAATGCGAGTCCATGCCACCCGCCTGCCGGCATTGATGGCAGAAAGCGGGGTTTTCGCCAGAGCGTTGCAGGGCCTTTCCCAACTGGGCTTTCCTGTTGCATCTAGAGGCCTTTCAATGCTGTATTTCGCTCTGCCAGCGTTCCTACATCTGGTGAACGCTCCAGTGACAGAACCGGCATCAGATCACGCAAATGATCGTGGAAACTGCTGACACCATATTCCAAATCGGAGAGGATGATCCTGTCATAGCCGCTAGACAGTGGAGCCTCATCTGTCCAGCGGGTCAGTTGCAGATCCTCGTCCGCGGTCAGCCCATCAATTCGACCAGACAGATATCTGGCCGCCCGCATGGTCCGGGTTTCATCACGATGTCGATAGACAGCGCCGCGCTGCAGCGTGTGTTTCGTACCCACAGGCACTTCCTGATAGAAAATGATCGAGTCTGGGTAGAGGCCGATCACGGCATTTGGGAAAATGCCAAGATAGAGCCAGGAAGCATTCAACGGTTCTGGTAAATGGGGGAATTGGGATACCAGTGCACGATAGGCCTTCACGCTCCATAATTTGGAGGGCGAGTCATTGAATTTTCCGAGGCTGCGGGACGCGCCGTTGATATAAGGTTCGTCGATATAGGCTCTGCCGTATAGATCCTGCAGGCTCGGGTGGGCTTTGGCGACGTGGTAACCCTCATTGTCAACATCGCGCATTGACTTCCAGTTCACCTCGGCCTCGGCAAAGATGAAATCACCTGCGACACGTTCCATATTGGCAATGTTGTAGGGTGAGATCTCGCTATCAAAGCGCTGCAGCATTTCGGCGACACTGCCTTGTGGGCCGGGCTGAAAACGAATGAAAATGAACCCATTCCAAATTTCGAGTTCAACCGGTTTCAGTCCCCATTCCACAGGATCCAACTCCGGAAAGGTCGATGGCTGCGCTGCACTTCTCAGCGTGCCGTCGAGATTGTAGGTCCAGCCATGAAAAGGGCAGGTAAGCGCCGATTTGCAGATGCCTCTCTCATTATCAACCACACGGCTGCCACGGTGGCGGCAAAGGTTGTGAAAGGCGCGAACCGTACCGGCTTTGTCACGCAGGATCAATGCCCGCTCATATCCCATGTCAAAAGTGACATAGGCGCCAGGTTCGGTAAGGTCGCTGATATGACAGGCAAGCTGCCAATGCGCACGAAAAATTAGATCCTGTTCCAACGCAAAGAGCTCGTCATTGCTGTAGGCCCAGCCAGGCAAGCCCTTCCTGTCCCAATTGCCGGGAACCTTGTTCTGCGAAACTGATAGAGTCATCTCACCCACCATTCCAAAAGCCTGATGATTGCACATTCTTTTGTCATTGATATCAAGTAAAAAGACAGAGTGTATTCGCGGTTAGCGTCGGCCTGTTGATACCCGATGCAGGTTGGATTGTGCATGCGATTTCAGTTGTCGGGATTGGCATTGCGCCTAAGCCATGAAACCAGCAGATAGACCACACCAACACTGACCAGAAAAATCGGCAGCCCAAGCCGCATGTTGATGTCCAGTAAAATTCCGGCAAATGCGGGTCCGGCCAGATTGGACAGCTCGAAGATGATGACAAAGCCAGCATTTGCGGCGATGATTTCACCGCCGGTGAACCGTTTTGATAGCATCGCAAGACCAATTGAATACAGCCCATAGACAAGTCCTGCTCCCAGAAAGGCCAATAGCAGCGCCACCAGGGCTGAGGTGAGAAAAAACGGGATCATGCTGCACAGCAAAAGGCCAATCGTGGCGATGATCATACCAATTTTTCGCAGGCCAAAACGATCAGCCAGGATAGCAATCGGATATTGCAGAACTACATTACCAATCGCCATCGCAGGCACAATTGACAGAGTCAGCATTGAGGCCGCTTCGGGTGTGCGTGCGACGACCACTGGAAGCAAGGTGATCAGCGCAAGGTCGACGCCGCCGGCAACAACACAGGCCATGGCAATGGTTGGTGCGCGGCGAATCAGCGATAGGGGTGAGCCACCACCAGTAAACGTAATTTCGGGTTCATGCTTTCGCAGTGCATAAATCGGCAGAGCGCCGACCAACGGCAACATGGCCATGACGAAAAAAGGGGTTGCCGTCTCAAACCCGAAAAGCCAGATAATCCCGGGGCCGGCCGCAAATCCGAGGCCAATTGCCGTTGCATAGAGTGCCATAACCCGGGTGCGCCCCTGATTGGAGGCTATGCGTGCGAGCCAGGCCTCCGTCAGTACCCAATGTAATCCCAAGCCAAGACCCCCAATGAAACGGATCCCAAGCCAGAGTGCCATTGAATCGGTAAAGCGCAGGGCCACCATCATTAATGCCGCCACAATGAGGCCAATATTGATCACCAGGATGTTGCCATATCGCGCCACAAGGTGGGGGGCAAAATAGGCACTGGACACAATGCCAAGCGCTGCCACGCCACTGACAATACCAATTTTCTGGAACGAAATACTGAGTGTTTCCAGCCACAGCGAAATCAGGGGCAGATAGCCGCCAAAGGCTGCGCCAAGTGCGATTGATGACAGCGTAATCATAAACAAACCTGGTGCGTTGGTCAGCTTGTCAGAGGAGGTAAGGTGATCACGAAACATTCAAATATCCAGCAAGATGGCTCCCTCACACTGCACCTGATTGCCCGATCGGTAAATCCAAAAACAAACTTTCCATTGATTTGCTTTTTGGTTTTTGCTCCCGCATTCTAGGATACTGTGGGTAGTTCTGTGACGGGAGGCTAATGTGACTGACAAACGCGGTGATCAGACGTTCCGGGCCATTGGCAACAAGGAGTGGTGGCCTGAAATGACCTATGGAGGTGCGCTGAGTTTTGGGCGCCGTCGCTATAGCCGTGATCTTGCGGATGTTGATATCGTGATCAGCGGCATTCCCTACGACAATGCGGTGACCTATCGACCTGGCACACGACTTGGCCCTCGCGCCATTCGCGCAGGATCGGTTCAGTTGACCGAGCTCAAGCATTTTCCATCAGGGATCGAGCCGTGTGAGGAATTGTCAGTGATCGATTACGGTGATTGCATGATCAACCCGCATGACCCGACGAGTGTCTTTGACACGATCGAAGCGCATGCAGATCACATCCTGGCATCCGATGCCAGAATGCTCAGCCTCGGCGGTGATCACTCAGTTACCTATCCGCTGCTCAAAGCGCATGCCAAGAAATACGGACCTGTCGCATTGATCCAGTTTGATGCACATTGTGATACCTGGGAGGATGATGGCGTCCGCTTTGATCATGGTACCATGTTTGCCAGGGCTGCCAATGAGGGCATCATTGACGTGTCAAAATCCACACAGGTTGGACTGCGCACCTATAACGACACTGATTATGGCTTCGAAATTCTCACCAGCCCCTGGGTGCATCGCAATGGAATCTGGGAAGCGCTCGAAATTGCCATCGACAGGGCAGGTGATGCACCAGTCTATCTGTCCTTTGACATTGATGGTCTTGACCCAGCCTTTGCCCCGGGTACAGGAACGCCGGTTTCTGGTGGACTCGCCAGTTGGCAGGGACTTGAATTTGTTCGTGGTCTTGAACCACTCAAATTGGTTGCAATGGATATTGTAGAGGTTTCGCCTGCCTATGACCATGCCGAGATCACGGCCATCGCAGCCGCCAGCGTTGCCTATGACTGGCTTGCCGTTCAAGCAAAACAGCGGGGGGCGACGCCAAAGCCTGTCGGACGGATCTGACCAGATCAGATTTTTAGCCGATCACGCAATTTGTAATAGGCCATGCCAAGAGCAAGCGCCGGTGTGCGCAGCGGCCCGCCGGGAAACGGCATGTGGTTGAGACTGCTCATGACATCAAAACCTGTCTGATCGCCAATGACGGCATCCGCAAGCATCACCCCGGCCTGGCCTGTCAGGGCTACGCCATGGCCGGAAAAGCCCTGCACGAAGTAGATGTCATTCGGGGTGCGGCCGAATTGTGGAATGCGATTCACGGTAATACCAATTTTGCCTGACCAGACTGCATCTTTCTCAATATTTTTCAAAAGGGGAAATATATCTACCATCCGGCGGCGCAGATCATGTTCGATGTTAACAAAATTGACGTTGGTGTAACTTGCACGGCCACCAAAAATCATCCGTCCGTTTGCATCAATCCTGTAATAGTTCAGAGCGGCATTGCAATCGGCAACGGCGGCGCCGGTCGGCAGCAGCTGTTTGACCATATTGGGTGAAAGAGGTTTTGTCGCCAGCACCGATGACGTTACGTGTGCAAGACACGATTTCATTCTCGGCAGACCTATATTAGCCAGATAGGCGTTACCACACAGCAGCAGGATCTTAGCGCGCACCTGCTGCCCATCTTTCGTATGAAGATGTTTAAAGCCATTGGATGCGTTGGTTTCGAGCTTTTTGATTGGTGTGTTTTCATGTATCGCTGAGCCTTTTCTCTGCGCTGCAACGGCAAGGCCGTGAAGATATTTCAGGGGCTGCATATGCCCAGATTTGCTGTCAAACAGGCCGCCAACATAGGCGTTGGTGTCGACATGGTTGCCCAATGCAGCCTGGTCATCAAGGCGGGTGAAGCCATCATAGCCAAGTGCTTCCCACTCACGCTGCACCTCGTCAAGCTCTGCCATTTGGCGTTGATGATAGGCGGCATTGACATAGCCGAAGGTCAGGTCACAATCAATTTTATATTTGGCCACTCTGTCCTTGACCAGATCAACGGCCGCCATGCCGCTGTCCCACGCAATCTTGGCATCTTGCTCAGATAGCTGGCGCTGGATGTGGTAAAAGTCATTTGGCCACCCCTGACAGACATGTCCGCCATTTCGTCCCGACCCACCAGTGCCGAGCTTGCCAGCTTCCAGTACCATAACTGCAAATCCGTTCTCAGCTAGATGCAAGGCTGCTGAAATACCGGTCAGACCTCCACCGATAATAGCGATGTCAGTATCGACCGACTCCCGAAGGGGTGGATATTGCTTTCGCTCAGGAAATTCGATTTCATAAATGGAGCTCCCACCAGACATTCTGACCTCCTGAGTTACTTCGTTGTCAATGAAGTGCGCATTGATTGCGCCCAGTAACTATTGAGAGTAGTCTGGAACAAATGGGGGGATCAAGCCGAACGGAAGAACTGCGTTCCGCCTCGGCTGAATTCTCGAAACATCAGAACTGACATGAGCAAGGCAATGACACCAGATGATCTCTCGACAAAGGAGTGGCAGCTTCTCGATGCGGCCCACCATATGGCGCCTTTCACCGATTATGGAGAGCAGCGCAAGCATGGCGCGCGCATCATCACCCATGCGGAAGGTCATTACATCTATGACGTTGAGGGAACACGCATTCTTGATGGAATGGCTGGTCTGTGGTGTGTGAATGTTGGTTATGGAAGGCAGTCACTTGTTGATGCTGCAGCGCAACAGATGACAACGCTTCCCTATTACAATAATTTTTTCAAGACGAGCAACAAGCCGGTGGTGGCGCTGTCAAAACGGTTGGTCGATATCAGCCCTGAGGGACTTAACAATGTGTTCTATGCCAATTCAGGCTCTGAGGCGAATGATACCATTATCCGCATGGTCCGCCATTTCTGGGCGCTTGAGGGGCAGCCGGAACGACGTGTGATCATTGGCCGGGAATACGGTTATCACGGCAGCACGATCATGTCTGCCAGCATGGGTGGGATGTCAGGCATGCATGACCAGGCCGCAGATGAGGCGGATTTCGTGCATATTCGCCCACCTTATGGATTTCTCCATCAAGGCAATCAGGACGATGCTGTTTTTGCCGCCAATGCGGCGTCCTGGCTCGAAGACAAAATCATCGAGATTGGTGCCGACAAGGTGGCTGCTTTCGTCGCTGAGCCGGTGCAGGGTGCGGGTGGTGTGATTGTACCGCCCGACGGTTATTTCGAACATATTCAGAACATCTGCAAACGATATGACATTCTGTTCATTGTCGACGAGGTGATCACCGGTTTTGGACGGACCGGCGAATGGTTTGCCAGTCAGCGGATGAATCTGTCGCCTGATATGATGACTATGGCGAAAGGTCTGACGTCGGGATATATGCCGATGTCGGGTGTCATGGTAGGGGACCGGGTTGCTGACAGATTTATCGCAGATGGAGGCGAGTTCTATCACGGTTTCACCTATTCAGGTCATCCGGTTGCGGCTGCGGTGGCTTTGGCCAATCTCGATATCATCGAGAATGAGGGATTAATCGAACGCGTACGGGAGGATACCGGCCCCTACCTTGGTGAGGCGCTTGCGCCACTTGCGGACCACCCTCTTGTTGGCGAGGTCCGTACGTATGGATTGCTTGCGGCCATTGAACTTGTTGAGAGCAAGGATGGCCCCGTACTCTTTGACAAAGTGGGTCATGTCGGTGGACTTTGCCGTGACCATGCACTTTCACATGGTCTGATGATGCGTGCCGTTCGCGACGGAATGATTCTGTCTCCACCATTGACCTATACGCGAGATGATATTGATGCCACCGTGGCCATTGCTAGGACAGCGCTTGATGCAACTGCGGGTGATCTTGGAGTCTCTTAGTAAAGTGATTGCAAAAGGGGCTTGGTGGGTCTACTTGGCCCGATGGGGGTCGTATGACTATCAACATAAAGGAATGGTTGCAGGAAAAATCGGTCACTGAGGTCGAATGTCTGGTGAGCGATATTTCTGGCATTCCAAGGGGTAAAATCCTGCCTGTACATAAATATGTTTCGGCAATTGAAACGGGTGGCCTGCGTTTGCCGGAATATGTTTTCGGCCAGTCGGTGACAGGCGAATATTATGACAGTGTTGTTTTGAATGAAATTGGCGCTGATATAGTGTTGCGGCCTGACTCCGAAACTTGTCGTTTGGTTCCTTGGTATGAGGAGCCGACTGCACAGATTATTCATGACGCTGTCAATCATGACGGCAAGATTGTGCCATTCGCACCACGTGCTGTTTTAGCGCGTGTTCTGGCGTTGTTCGAAGAGGCGGGACTTGTGCCCGTGATTGCCCCGGAGCTGGAGTTTTTTCTTGTCGAGCAGAGCGCAGATGCTAACAACCCTCTTGTCACCCCAACCGGCAAATCAGGCCGTGCCGAAAAGGCACGTCAAGCCTATGGCATTGATGCAGTAAATGAATTTGATCCACTTTTTGAGGAAATCTATGACCATTGTGATGTGCAGGGACTCGACATCGACACGCTGAGCCATGAGGCGGGGGCAGCGCAGATGGAGATCAATTTCAACCATGGCTCGGCGATGGATCTGGCCGATCAGGCTTTTCTGTTCAAGCGCACGGTGCGACAAACGGCGCTGAACCACAAAGTGCATGCAACCTTCATGGCCAAACCAATGCAGGATCAACCGGGAAGTGCCATGCATGTTCACACGTCGATCAGCAACAAGGCCACCGAGAGGAATATTTTTGCGGATGAAAACGGTGACCAGACAGATGAGTTTCTTCATGCTATCGCCGGGATGCAGCGCCATTTGTCGGGGGCGATGGCGTTGATGGCGCCCTATGTCAATTCCTACCGTCGCCGCACAGGTGCGGAGGATTCGCCAGCAAATCTAGCTTGGGGAATGGACAATCGCACTGTTGGTCTGCGCGTTCCTCTTAGCAATCCAAAAAGTCGACGGATCGAAAATCGCTTGCCTGGCGCTGATGCCAATCCTTACCTTGCGATTGCCGCAACACTGGCTGCCATCTGGCTCGGGCTCCAGGAGAAAAGGCGGCCAAGCCGTCCCCTCAAAGACAGTGGTGAGGATCTTGAAACACTACCAAAAAATCTGGACATTGCCCTTGATGCGCTGGAAAAAGCCAGCCCATTGCATGATGTGCTTGGAGAGGATTTTGTTAAATTGTTTACTGAAGTCAAACGTGCTGAGGCTGATGCCTTTCTTGAAGTGATCAGCCCGTGGGAGCGGGAATATCTATTGTTGAATGTCTGATTCCAGAGGAGTTAAGCCTTGAACAGGCTGACGATTCCACGTCCTGACGACTGGCATCTCCATCTGCGCGATGGTGACATGTTGGCCTGTGTCGTTGTTGATACGGCCACCCATTTTGGCCGCGCAATCATCATGCCCAATTTGGTTCCGCCAGTGATAACGTCGGTCGATGCGCTGGCCTATCGATCCCGCATTCTTGCTGCCCTTCCTGCCGGATCAGAATTTCAGCCTCTAATGACGTTGTATCTTACGGAAACTACAGTCCCGGAGGACGTTGTTGCAGCTGCTGCTTCTGGCCTGATTTCCGCGGTGAAACTATATCCGGCAGGCGCGACAACCAATTCAGCTTCTGGGGTGCGTGATTTTGACAAGGTGACTCCAGTTCTGGAAGCAATGGCAGAAAATGGCGTCCCGTTGTGCGTCCATGGTGAGGTCACAGACCCAGATATCGACATTTTCGACAGAGAGGCGGTTTTTCTGGAGAAGGTTCTGGACCCCCTTCGCCAGAGGATCAGAGGTCTGCGGGTGGTGTTGGAGCATGTCACAACCTGCGATGGTGTCGATTACGTAAGGCAGGGTGGAGACGATATTGCAGCAACAATCACAACACATCATCTCTTTATCAACCGCAACCATATTCTGGCAGGTGGCATTCGCCCACATAATTTTTGCCTTCCTGTTGCCAAGCGGGAGGAGCATCGTCTTGCGCTGGTTGCAGCCGCCACTTCGGATGAGGCTGCATTCTTCCTCGGAACTGACAGCGCCCCCCATGTTGATGCAGCAAAACAATCTGGATGTGGGTGTGCGGGCATTTACACTGCGCCAAATACCATGTCCTGTCTCGCTGCCTTGTTTGAAGGTGAGGGCGCTCTTGACAAGTTAGAGGGCTTTGTGTCACGCCATGGTCCAGCCTTTTACCGGCTTCCGGTGAACGCAGAGACAATAACGTTGATCAAACGCGAAACACCGATTGAGTTTCCGGACAAATGTGAAACCCCGGATGGACCTGTAACTATTTTTGATTGTGGGCAACCTCTGTATTGGGAAGTTGAAACTTCCTAAGGTGGCGTTTCCTTCTGCGCATGATTAGGCCGTATTGATCTTGTGGCAATAGCTTCACGCCGTGTGATATAAGCTGTTGCGGTAAAAATGATCGCGCCGCCCACCCATATCCAGACACCTGGCCATTCATCAAAAATAAACCAGGCTAAAATAACAGCAAAGGGCAGCTTTACAAATTCCACTGGCTGCAAGCTGGTGATTTCCACCAAGCCACAGGCACGAGTAAATAGTACATGTGCAATCGTGCCGCTGATTGCCACACCCCACAAGTATAGCCAACCGAGAGGACCTGGCCATTGCCAAACAAACAAAGCTGGCGCTAGTGAAATTGGTGCTTGCATTACCACCATCCAGAAAACAATCGCAATCGATGTCTCTGTCTCCGTCATTTTTTTGACCAGTAGAACTGCCATGGCAATCGACAATGAACTTGCCAGTGCCAGTAAAGCACCAGCTGATACTTCAGAAATCCCTGGCTGTAGAATGACGAGAGCACCAGTAAACCCAATTAAGATTGCTACAATTCGCCGTAGGCGGATTACCTCGCCTAAGAAAATAACAGCGCCAATGGTGACAAAAATGGGGCTTGTAAAGCTGAGTGCGGTGTTCTCTGCAAGTGGGATTAATGTGACTGAGGTGAAGCCGCAGAGCATCCCGATAAAATTGATTGCTGCGCGGCCCACATACAAACCGGGGCGTTTCATTCTGATCTGCGCGATGCCAGCCTTAAGGAGAAAAGGGCCGATGATTAAAACTGCGAGAAAATTGCGGAAAAACACGACCTCTATAACGTGCACATGTTGTGCTGCAAGCTTGACAAAAATTCCCATTCCAGTGAACGATAGCATCGCCAAAAACATCATCAGCATTGCGCGAACTGCTGCTGATGTGATTACAAAGTCGAGAATCATTTCGTGACAACTTCCAAAGAGCGCTGAAATAGCGGGCGCGCATTAGCGCACAGTCAAAATGAAATTGCAAATTAGCTTTGACCTGATCAATCATTGAGTTTGTTGGCTACCCAGCTTGACAGCGCCTCGTGGTAAGCCGCGTTTTGTTTTTCAACAGAGGGGTGCATAACAAGGGCGCGCTCATAAGCCTGTAATGGTTTGGGAATGTTAAGGTCCAAGCTAAAAACATCCTGTAATGTAGCAATAAGTGCGAAGCTAGCGACAAACCCACAATCAGCAATGGTTAGCTGATCACCGTATAGTAACGGTGCAGGGCTGGCGATCTGGTCCAGCTGATTAAGCCGCTTTTGCAGCATTTTGGTATTACTGGTTACAAAAGTTCGATTACGCGTTTCTGGAGAGACATGTGCGAAATAGGCCCGCAACACGGGCTCTAGCCTTGTGTCATGAAAACGCGAAATTTCGCGGATGCGCGCGCGATCCTGTGGATCAACTGGCAGCATGGGTGGACTGGCAATGATTTCGTCAAGATATTCGGCAATAGCCTCAGAATCAGCCAGTCGAAACCCATCCTGATCAATCGCCGGGATGGTGCCAGAGGGAATGATCTTGCAGTAGGCCGGGCTGCCATACCCGTCAGGTGGTGGTACACTTCGCCAATCCAGCTGTTTGTGGGTCATCACCACACGGATTTTGCAGCCGTAGCTGCTCACTGGCAAATCGTATAAAGTTAGCATGGTCAATTTCACAAAAGAGTTATAACTAATCAGTTAGAGGCGTCTATGTTTTCTTTTATTTTTATCGCTTCGAACCTCAAAATAATTAATAAGATCCTATCGCTCAGATTTTCAGGTTGTGTAAATGAATATCTGGACAACTTTGGGTAATATTCTACTATTGTGGGTGTAACATAACAGTCAAACGTAAACGCAATGTGGAAATAAAATAACAATCAAGGGGCTAGAAAAATGCAAAAACTAAAGTGTTTGTTGTCAGCCATTGCAATGATGGCAATGACATTAGGATTGGTGACGCCTTCGGTGGCCGACAGTGTTATCGATGATGTTGTTAAACGAGGAAAGCTGGTTGTTGGATTAGCAACCTTCGTGCCTTGGGCAATGAGAGACAAGAAGGGCGATCTCATAGGATTTGAGATTGATGTTTCAAATCAATTAGCGAAAGATATGGGTGTTGAGGTAGAGCTTGTACCGACAGCTTGGGATGGAATTATCCCCGCACTACTCGCTGGCAAATTTGACGTTATTATTACCGGCATGGTGCACAAGCCAGCGCGTAACTTGACGATCAACTTTTCAAAGCCCTATGCGTTTTTGAATGTTGGCATGGCTGCAAATAAAGCCTTAGCCCAAAAAGACGGTCTAGAGACTATGGAAGACTGGAACAGTAGTAAGGTTACGCTCACAATAAAGCGTGGAACTGCTCCGGGAGAAACGGCAGCGAGATTATTTCCGAAAGCAAGGGTCCGGCAATTTGACGACGATGCACAGGCATTGCAAGACGTGCTGAATGGAAATGCGCATGCGTTTCTTACATCAGAGCCAAAGCCTGCTTACTATGTGATTGATAATCCGGAAGTCCTCTACCATCCATTTGGTGTTGGTCCTTTTGATCCTTCTGCCTCCGCGTTTGCGGTTCGCAAGGGTGATCCTGATGCCCTAAATTTCTTTGACAATTGGATCCAGTATCGCACGCTTGACGGATGGCTTGAAAAGACGCATGCCAAATGGTTCCAGTCCCGTGATTGGAAGGATCAGGTCAACTAAACGGCCGATCTTTTCGGACATGTAACGAGAGGGCACGCTCTTGGTTGACAGAAAAATTGGCGAGTTATCACGAAGAAAATGTGATGACTCGCCCTCGAGTAATGGTCAGTCTTTAAAAGCCGCTGACAGATGGCGAAGCAATAGGTCAATTTTCGTTGATCTGTTCCAATTTTTTTTATTAATGACGTTTCTATTCTGGGTCGGTTGGCGCGGTGTAGACGCTATGGAGTATCGCTGGCAGTGGTACCGCGTTCCAAATTTCTTTTATAAGCAGATCGATAATGAAATAATATGGGGTCCATTAATATATGGACTTCAAATAACCCTTTATGTGTCTGCATGGGGAATGGTGCTAGCTCTATTGATAGGCTTAGTTACTGCTTTCCTGCGCCTTTCAAATTCGATATCAGGAAGACTTGTTGCGCGCGTTTATCTAGAAGCCATTCGGAACACACCCCTGTTGGTACAGGTATCAATTTTTTATTTTGTTCTACAACCCATACTGGGAATCAATAACCCGCTTTGGACTGGAATTCTGTGCTTGGCTTTTTTTGAAGGCTCATTTGCATCAGAGATCATACGTGGTGGAATAGTCTCTGTTGACAAAGGTCAGTGGGAAGCGTCACAGACGATAGGTTTGAGTCGCTGGAAAACTTATCTTTACGTTGTGCTACCTCAAGCCGTTCCAATAATGCTGCCCCCGCTAACCGGTATTTTAGTTAATCTCATCAAACACTCCGCGATATTAAGTTTTGTTGCCGTTTTTGAATTGACAACCGAAGCACGAAATTTGATCGCTGATACTTTCATGAGTTTTGAAATTTGGATGTTGGTGGGTGGTATGTATCTCGTGATGACGATTACCTTATCAACATTGGTTGGATTTTTTGAACGTCGTGTCAGGGGCGCTAGATAAAATGGATCAAACCAAAAACCAGTTGAAGTGGGGTCCGATGGATATTGTAGTTGTCGGATTGCTTGTCAGCTCCTGCGTTTATGTCTTTCACAGAGTCGATACAGTTCTGATTTACGAGTGGGACTGGTCTGTCATTCCGGGATATCTTTTTCGTTGGGATGAGGAGGCCAATAAATTTTTACCTAATCTGCTCATGAAAGGACTTGTTACAACGCTTAGAATTTCTTTCTGGGCGCTTATATTATCTTCAATCGTTGGCGTTTTTCTTGGCATTGCTCGAACAAGCGAACGTCTTCTCCCTCGGATGATTGGTTGGATGTATGTAGAGTTCATTCGCAATATTCCGCCGGTTCCATTTTTATTTTTATTTTATTTTTTTATTAGTAGCCAAGTGATACCCCATTTGGGTCTACGAGAGAACGTTGACGCTTTGGCACCACAGACGAAGTTCCTTGTGGAAACTCTCTTTGGTCCCTCAAACCTCATTGAGAATTTCCTTTCTGGTGTTCTGAGCCTTGCCCTGATGTCCGCTGCCTACATCGCTGAAATCGTCAGAGCCGGCATCCAATCTATTCCAAAAGGCCAAATCGAAGCGGGTCGAACCATCGGTCTTTTGTCTGTACAGATCATGCGTTACGTAGTTTTGCCGCAAGCTATACAGAAAGTGATCCCTCCGTTGGCTGGTCAATTTATCACTTTGATTAAAGATAGTTCATTGGTGGCTCTAATCTCAATACAAGAACTTTCCTTTCTAGCGATGGAAATAGCCATTTCTGAACAAAGATTTTTTGAAGTTTGGATTTCGGTTGGGTTGATGTATTTCAGCGTTTGTTTTGCCTGCGCCCTCGTTTTTAGGAGATTTGAAACGCGCTGGACCAAATAACGAATGTTATGCCTAGTGCACTCTTTTTGCCTGTATTTTGATGTCGCGATTAATTAATGCCGCAGAATCTGATT
>CACJUX010000044.1 GCA_902596655.1 uncultured SAR116 cluster alpha proteobacterium
TGCCGCGCTAGCTGCCTTCCGTGACGCATCGCTTGACGGCAGTTTCCCCGGACCAGCCGAGAACGCGAGAATTCCCGCCGAGGAACTTGAGGCTTTTCTTGCCGCGCTGGACAGGTAAGGTCAGTCACAGAACGACGAGATGACAGCATATGTGACGCATTTGGAGTCGGCCCTGTGACCATCCGACTTGCCTTCGATATTGGCGGCTCGCAGCTCGCAAATGGCAGCACTTCCTAATGCAACTAAGTTCCACCCGCCTCGAAGCGCAATTCAATTTGCGGTATAATAACACCCTATATTAGGGGTGTTTCTAATGCTAATTAAAGACAACGTGACCATCGGTATCGAGTGGAGGTTCGGACCTGACTGGCCTGGGCAGCGATGCGGTGCGAAGACGCGTCGTGGCACCGCGTGTCAGCGACCTGCCAACAAGAAGAACGGCCGCTGCCGACTACATGGCGGGGCCAGCACTGGTGCAAAGACCCAAGAGGGTCGAGCGCGGATCTCGGCGGCAAACCTTCGTCATGGGAACTTCACCAAGGACAAGCTTGAGAAGCAGCGCAAGAATGCAGCTACAGGCCGAAAAGTTCGCGCAGAGATTAAGCTCATCGAGGCAAGCTTGATAGAGCAGGGTGTGCTGGATCGTAACTGGCGCAAAGATTGGCTGATGCCATAGCCAAGGTGCGTGGCTCACGGTCCACGGCGCTTCAAACATACTTTGGAAAACTTACTTGCTGGCAATTACATCTGAGTTTGCGCTTCGATGAAGAACTGCCGTGCGACCAGGTCGCCTTTGAACCCAATATTCTTTGCAGTGACGGTCAATTTTCTGGAGCACTCTGGACCTCTGATCATGACTCTGAATACCGGCACAATCCCAAACCTGTGCCGTCAGGGTAACCTCTGAAACTGGAGGTTTGGACATCCCCATAAACCCTTGGGCGACCAAGATTAGACGAGAGGTTTGGTCAGGGATATTTTGGCTGACCCATCCAAAATAGACTGGGCCACGTAGGAATAATGCATCCCGCTTGGCTCGTTGCGCGGCTCTAAGGTCACTCATGGCTATACTCTATATTCATCAGGAGATTTTTAAGGATATAGATACGGTTCTGCGGAACGCGCGCAGGTGTCACGCGAAAACCGCGTTGGGTATCCTTCGGTTTGCTTCAACAGGCGCATGATCTGATCCCACATGTCCTGCCCGTCCTCATCCATATAGCGATCTGGATATCGGACAATATCCGCATCAACGCGGCACGCTCTGCCATCGCCCAGAACAGCTTCACTGGCTTCAAACATGCATGCCTTCAGCCGTGAAACCTCAGCATCGATTTGACTGATGGGGGCTTCTAAGAGAAGCGCATCATGTATCGGAGCACAGAGCCGAATGGCACGCTCAACAGCCAGGATGCATGCAAGTCGCATCATTTCTGCACCGTGCGCCTGCATAGGCCAATTTAAGAATGTGTTTGCTTTTACATCGCCGGCCTTGGCTTGAATGGTCCAGCCGAAGCAGGTCTCCAGTTTCAAGCCCAGCAGACCAATATCTTTATTGTTATCCGCCCAAGCCCAAAACGTACGATAAGTTTCACGGTGTTTCTGCAGTAGTGATTTTGCTTCCAGTTCGTGGATTTTTGCTGCTTGGGCAACCCCGTAGGAAGTCATTCCATAATTGGTGCCAAGTACCACTGACTTACAACGGTTACGGATATCCTTATGGGTTTCCTTGGTTGCACCAGGTGGTGCGATGCCGGCCTGTATTGCAAAAGCAATGTAAGGATCACCACTTTCATAGGCGTCCCATAGCAGTTCATCACGTGACAATGCAGCGGCGATTGCGATCTCTTGCGAAGACCAGTCACAATAAGCCAAGGCCATCCCATCTATCGGTTTGATCAGGCCACGTATCCACTTAGCGGAGCCAAATACAAACTTTGTTGTGCTTGGCTGGTTGCGGCCAGTCTTTGCTGCAAATGGTGAAAGAAGCGTTCGATTCCGCCCATCATATCCAACTGCAAGTTTATTGAGTTTTAATCCACTCAACGTCTTCCTCAGTTCATGAAGGGGCTGAACTAGAGGGTAATGTTTGCTCATGTTGCTGAATGTATTGCGGTCGAGTGAAAGGCGCCCGCTGTCCAATCTTGGCCAAGGAATGCTCTCTCGTGCCAAGTATGACTCAAACAACGCCTCGTTAAAGCTTCCCTCAACATACACGCCGTATTGTGCGTCTACCGACGTAATGAGTTGGGTCTTTATGGCTTCCCAGTTTGTATTCAGACTATCTAGTAAGCTCAGATCAATCGGGACGCCGTTATGCTGCATGAACCCAACAGCTTTCGTGTATCGTCCCCGGAGCAACGCCTGGTTCAACCGAAGCTCCGTCCATGGGTTTTGATTGATTATTGCCTCCAGCAGCGGGCCGAGCGCGACGACATCTTGCTGACAGTAGTCCAAGATCGCTTCTCGTTGATCCTCGGTCCATGGACCCTCTGACAATATCATATCGCGCATGGCGTCCTTGTCTTCCGGGGCCAAATGATCCAGTCCGAAGAAACGCAGTGCGCCGATCAGAGATTTTTTCCCAGCTCGCGGGTCACCGTTAGTGATGCATCGGAATTCTGCGAACAGGTCTATGATCGAGGCCTCAACCTCCCATGATAATGTTAGAAGGCTCTGAACCTCCGCCGGGGCAAAATAGGTGACGAGCGCAATATCCTCCCCCGTCTCAAACGGGGGAGTGGTCATGGCAGAAAGATCGTCCTGCCAATATCGGGATATGTCACCAGAACGAAGATCTTGGATCACCAAGCAGACAATGGTTGGTATTTCACCATCTGCGCCGGAATATTCAAAATCCAGCCCGTAGATCCTCCGGAACGGGAGGTCGGCAACTTCCTGGTACATCATTCGATCCCCCACAATTTTAGAAGAGCGGGATGTTCTCGATCCTTAATGACATGTGAAGACCCGAACGCTATTTCGAGAATCTCTTCGAATGAATGATCCGGCCAAGTCGGCTCTGGAATTTCACCTTGTGCTTTGAATGGTTCATACGAACCTATTGCGCGATTTGAAGCTAGCCGCACCCAAAAAGTTTCAGCCAATGCCGCAATTTCACGTTGGCTTTGGTTCCAGGTGTTTTCATTGCCATCTTCCTGTCTGGGTGGTACTGGCCATAGGAAGATGTTGCCTTGCCTGTCAATCGCAAGCTTCAGGATGACCTGTTTCATGTCCTGTGCAACAGCATGAGCGATATCAGGGGATATCAAGTATGGCCTTTCATCATCCTCTATCCTTAGAAGAGCGCACTCGAAATGGTAGCTCTCGTCCTGGTGCACTCTGACAAACTTCTGCTTGCTGGGCTTGCCAACAGGAACGTGCATTAGGACCTTTTTGGTCACTGGCGAGCCAGAACTGCTTGTTGGTATTCTGAACTTGGAAAAGTCAGTTTTGCCGGTATTTTTCTTTTTCTTGTCGTCATCGTTGCTCATGACTGCTCCTCCATCTTGTCAGAGAGCCATTGTTCAACCTCGGCACGAACCCACGCGATCCGGTTGCGGCCGATGCGCCTGCGCTTTGGGAATTCACCTTGAGATTCCAGTCGGTATAAATGCGCGCGGCTGTAAGGAATGCGTGCATCGACCTCAGGGGATAGCATCAGGTCTGATTGTGACAATTGATATGTCATTGGATTTCTCCATGCTTGTTTACAATGCATGGAGGCTAGTGCGACTTGCAGTTAACAAAGAAACGGCTCTAGTTAACTTTTCGCGACAGTTTTGTGATCTTGTCGTTCGACAGGGCTTTTAGTGCTGGAAGGAAAAGCTGGAACGGAGTTATATGCCCACCACTTTCCGCAGATAGCGACCGGGTAGTTTTTAACAATTCGTAGAAAAGGGACGTTTCGCCTTCGTTTTTGCTTTGTTTGATTTTTGAACGCTCTACTTTCATAGAACCCACGGAACTATCCAGTATTTTGGCAGAATATTGTTCAAATGCAGCTTTTGATGGGAAGAGCCGGCGATCCTTCCTCGTGTATAGTTCGGCAGTTACGTAGTGCATTATTCGGAATTTTCGGTTTGCTGAAACAACGCCTTGTCTTTCAATGGATTCACGCGACAAAGGCGCCGCTACCAGTTCACCCTTTAGGCCATCATTGAGGCGTTTTGTGTCGTTTTGTAGGTCGCGCCACGCTGCCATAAGTTCTGAAAAAGGGCTTACCTCATCATCTAAGGGCACGGTTGCACCCTTGCTGTCATCCACCATTTTCTCGTTTTGGTGCTGGATAATCGTCGCGATCGCCACAAGTATCAGTTCGCGGCGCAGAACATTTTGTTTGTCTTGACGGTCGGTGTAGGGGTTAGTGATTTCTGGGTCCGCTAAAACCTGGTTCAACTGGAATTCAATTTTGTCTTCCAAGGACCTCTCGTCGACGAGAGTTGCAAGTATGCCGACCTTCTCACTCATCATTGCCTCTGATAATTAATTCTAGCCCGACAGCCCATTTCTCCATAGCTTCCTTCTTCTGTGACAGATAATCGTATTGGTCGTAATAAATACTACCCACATCTACTAGAGCATGCCCCTGCAGCCGATTGCGCATCTCCAGCGATACACCTATGGAGCCTGCAAGGGTTTTGAAGGTCCGGCGCAAATCCCGTGCAGAGAAAGATTCCATCGAGCTGTTCTTCACATAAACAGATACTGCTTTCGTAAGGCTGTCATATCGGCGCGGCCCTTCTGTTCCTCGCGCTGGAAATAAGAAGCGAGAGTGATTTGTTGTGTTTTTGATCATGCGTAGTAATTCGATATGCAAGTCACAGAGCGGGACAAGATGTGGCTCGCTGGTTTTCCCACGAGTTTTTCGGCGCTCACCTGGAATCGTCCATAATTTCTTATCGAAATCAAATTCGTCCCATGTGGCGTGCAAGACTTCTTCTACTCGCTGCCCGCTGGCCAAGATAAGCTTCAATGCGAGATGCATCTGTGGGGTAAGCACATTCGTAGCCCAAAGCCCTCGGACCTCGGTCTCCGATAATGCGCGCTGACCTTTTGGTTTTCGGGACAGGGTACGCTTGATTGTGGCAACTGGGTTGTGCTCGATATCAAACTGGAGTGCCTTGCCGCGCCATCGTGTCATCGATTGTGCATGGATGCCTAGTTCAAATGCTGCTCTTAAGTAGGCCCTGACATTGTCTGAATGCACTTTTGCGCCTCTTTGCGCGATGGAGGCCAGGACATCCAATATATCATCCCGAGAAACTTTATGGGATGGACGTGAAAGCAGGTAGCTGGGGATATCTTTACCTTTGATGCGTCTGACTTCTTTTGCCGTTCGTTTCTCGTCATGTTCAAGATCCGCAATATACAGGTCCAACAAGTCGCCTAATGTGCCCAGCTTGCGCTGTTCCATTTTGTGCGAAATGGTTTGTTGTCTTTCGTGTGCGAGATCAATCCCACTGTCCACCCTGCCCCGATACTCCAGTGCAAGCCGACGCGCATCTGCTAATTTAGTAGATGGATATTTTCCAAGACTGACTTGTTTGCGCTTTCCATCTTCTGGGCTCGTGAATGACAGGAAAAAGCTTTTAGACCCAGACGGAGCGACCACAACGCCAAATCCACGGCATACAGATTGAGTGTCACGTAATCGATAGACCGTAGCCCGTGGCTTTGCGTCCCGGATCTGTTTGTCTGTCAACATAATTGCCGCTTTATTGCCACTTTTAGAATGTTACATGATGATATATCAAGAGATTCTGTGAGGCAACGCAATCAAGCGTATTACATTGTAAAAATTTATAAATAAACAGTTTTTGTTACTTTATGAGATATAGTGAAACCTATCTACCACCTCACTCATAACCTGAAGGTCGTAGGTTCAAATCCTACCCTCGCAACCAACAAGACACTACCAAAACCACCCTCCTTTTGGATGATGGTTTTCGTCGTTAATGAGTTGACGATGGCATCTCCATCTCTTCAAGCAGGACCGCAAAGGATGCACCATGCATATCTGTGTCCGCCGCGGCTCCCTGTATATGGGGACGAGGCATACTGATTTTGATGACATTTAGCTTTGATATGTCAAAGCGATGGATCATGCTCTCCTTTATACCAAACAATTCCGCGATACGGGTGGTCTGAAGGCCTTTGCAGACATGGATGAAGCTAGTTTTGTCCTCGCAGAAGATATCGATCGTGAGCCAAAACGGGCCAGCATTCTTTGACCTTATCTTTCTGACCATGCTTCCAAGGCTCGCCACGGCGTCAGCTTTCTATAGTGTTCAGGCAAAAGGCTGACATCGGGTCATCGAGGGTCAAAGTGTGATGGAGGCAGAATTCGTATAGGGCGCCACGCTCCATCTCCGGTGGAGAGAAGGGAAAGGCAAAAGTGGGCATCGGCTCATGTGGGGTTAGCGGCAGATGTAACAAGTCCGGGTTCAGTAGCTTAGCTGCTTCAGTCGATCTGCTCTGTGAAGGGCTGGTAAAGATGGCCATCACTCCCGCCTCGCAACTGCTGCCTGAGGCGTTCTCTAGTTCGGCGAGCGTGGCATTGTGTCCGATAATGCGAATTTCAAGCTGCACATCGTCAAGCTGCCGCGCCGCAGCTTTTCTCATGAATGAGGCTTCCAACGCTGCAACCCAATCCGCGATATGGGCGCGGTAATGCCCATCGCGTACCATAACTATGGAAACGGTCTGATACCCGACTCGTCGCGCTGCCTCGAGCTTCACCGCATAGGGCCAAGTGTCAAACCATCTACTTCCCTCGACCCGTACAATCCTTCTATCAAGCGCGGTATAGTGGGCTTCTGAAACATCGAGATAGCCACCAGGCTCGTAAAGGATGAATGGGTCGGCATTCTCGTACAGCATATGTGCAGAAACGGTGTAAGGGGTCGCGGCTGCGTACTCGGCCATCGGTTCGATGACAAACCCGGTTTTGTCAAATTTCATGAGGATCACGCCCGAATTCGGATTGGTGGTTGCAAGGGCCCCACATTCAGCAACTTTTGCACCATGCCAGGCCGCACCCCTGTTACAACCTCTAGCAATTGGCAGTGCAGCTATCACGGCAGTATCTGTCGCCCGACCAGCAATAATAATATCCGCCCCCGTGTTGAGGGCAGCCTGTATCTGCTCGATACCGGCAAGTGCAACAATGTTGGTGCAATCTTCAATTGTTGATCCGCTTATAGCTGGTGCCGCATGGAGCGCTGTAATCTTGCCGGCATCGAGCGCTGTCGTCACCCGACTGCGATCCTGCTCTGATTTCAGAGTTGTGATCTTCAGGTGTTCACCGCGCTCTCTTGTGATTTCTAGCGTTATATCCAGCATCCAGTCAACAGCGCTGTCAGAACCACATGTGCCAGCAGTTCCGATTAAGAGAGGGACGCCGGCCGTTGCCCGTGCTGCCATTAGTTCGGCCCAGTCGGCTTTGGTGGCGCTGCGCGAATACTTACTTGTGCCCGTGCCAAGGTAATATGGCCCGCTGTCAGTGGACCCACCATCGATAGCAATCAGGTCGGGGCCAGCTTCCAGCCCCTTTACTAGAGCGGTCCGATCATATGGGATACCGAGCGCCCCTGCCGGAACTAGAACCTTGGTTTCAATAGTCGACACAATTAGCCTCTGACAATTTTTTGCTTGCAGTACAGTATAACTGCTCACAAGCTTGAAAGCTAATTTCCGTGAATTTCTTAGGGAGGAAAAAATGAAAACATGGACAATTGCACGGCGCGCATTCATTGCGGCAGCGCTGGCAACCGGTATCGCCGGACCTGCTGTAGCTGGTGGTCACCAGGTGGTGGATTCAATCCACTTTCTGATTCCGGGCGGTGCCGGTGGTGGCTGGGATGGAACAGCCCGCGGCACGGGTGAAGCGCTAACAAAGGCTGGCCTCGTTGGCAAGGCATCCTATGAAAATATGTCTGGCGGCGGCGGCGGTAAGGCCATTGGCTACTTGATCGAGAACGCTGCCAGCAACCATGGCACGCTGATGGTGAATTCCACACCGATTGTGATACGCTCGTTGACAGGTGTTTTTCCGCACAACTTTCGCGATCTGACACTCGTATCGGGTACCATCGGTGACTATGCTGCGCTCGTTGTTCCGGCGAATTCCAACATAAAGTCTATGGGTGATCTGGTTTCTGCCTACAAGGCCAACCCGTCCGGTGTAGCTATTGGTGGCGGTTCCGTACCTGGCGGTATGGACCACCTCGTTGCTGCAATGGTCATGCAGGCAGCAGGCGCCAACCCGACAGAGGTGAAGTATGTGGCTTATGACGCGGGTGGTAAGGCTATGGCGGCGCTGCTTTCTGGCGAGATCAAGGCTCTGTCGACTGGCTTTTCTGAGGCTGTAGCAATGGCTAAGGCTGGTGAAGCCAATATTATTGGTGTGACTTCGAACGATCGTGTTGGTGCATTCCCGGATGCACAGACCATGAAGGAGCAGGGTATTGACACTTACTTCGTGAACTGGCGTGGTTTCTTTGCTGCACCGGGCCTGCCGCAGGACAAACTCGATGCTTACCAGAAGGCTATTGCCAAGATGTATGACACACCTGAGTGGGAAGAAGTGCGGGCACGCAATGGCTGGGAGAACATCCATAACCCGGGGTCCGACTTTATGACCTTTCTCGAGGGGCAGGAAAAGGAGATCGGCGATCTGATGAAGAAGCTGGGCTTCCTTTAGGATCTGCATGACGAAACACGCCGCCCAGCTTTTTTGGCTGGGTGGTACTATTTCCTGATTTTCCCGAGGATCGCATGGCACTAGACAGATGGATCGCGCTGATCATCACGCTGGTGTTCGTTATTTATGGACATACCGCCTTTTTTGGCATGGATGATTTGTTGCCGCCGATCCTGAAGCGCAATCCGATTTGGCCTTCGACCTTTCCCAAGATTCTATCTGTTGTTGGCGTCTTAGCCGCCATTGTGGTGATACTGAATGTTGAAAAGTCAGCCAAGCAGGTTGGCGATGACATGGATATTTCCAAATGGCGAGACTACAAGTTATTCGATGCGGTGGCGCTCATCGTAGGTATGGTAGCCTATGCGCTTAGCCTTCGGTCATTTGGATTTCTTACTGCTACATTCCTGTTTCTTGCGCTTGGCGGGCTGCTTCTCGGCGAGCGTCGCTACTGGTTATTGGTTCCAGTCGCAAGCGTCGCAAGCTATGGTATTTGGTATCTTGTTGATTCGGTCCTCGGCATTTACATGACGCCATACCCTGCGTTTCTTGCTCGCTAGAGGGAGACACTGATGATCGAAGGGTTGTTGCTTGGTATCCATACGGCGCTCTCGCTGAAAAACATGCTGATGATTTTTGGTGGCTGTATTGTTGGCACCTTCATAGGCATGCTGCCTGGCCTTGGGCCGATGTCGATCATCGCGATTATGATCCCAGTGGCGATCTCGCTTGGTGACCCAGCGGCGGCACTGATCCTTCTTGCGGGTGTCTACTATGGCGCTATCTTTGGTGGTTCGACCTCATCGATCCTGATCAATGCGCCGGGTGTTGCTTCGACTGTGGCAACAAGCTTTGATGGCTACCCGCTGACCCGTCAGGGCAAGGCCGGCAAGGCGCTGACTATTGCCGCCATTTCATCCTTTGCTGGTGGTACGCTTGGTGCGATTCTGCTTTTGTTCTTCGCGCCCGCGCTTGCCTCTGTAGCACTGCTTTTCCATTCTTCTGAATATTTTGCTCTGATGGTGGTTGGACTATCGGCAATTGCTGCCTTTGCTGGATCGGGACAGGTTTTCAAGGCTTTGCTGATGACGATCGCCGGACTAGTGCTTGCAACTATCGGTGAGGGTGCGCAGTTCAATATGCCGCGCTTTACCATGGGGATCATGGATTTGCAGTCTGGCATTGGGTTCATCACGATAGCAATGGCGATGTTCGCGATCCCGGAAACACTTTTTCTCGTTCTTGATCCGGCACGATCCGGCAAGGCTAGCGACAAGCAGTCGGAGATCAGCAACCTTCGCATCACCAAAGAGGAAGCCAAAAAAATTGCTCCCGTTGTTGGACGCCAGTCGATACAAGGATTCCTCATTGGTGTCATGCCAGGTGCTGGCGCCACCATCGCCTCCTTCCTCGGCTATGCTGTGGAGCGCAACATCGCCCCGAAGGACGAACAGGAGGAGTTTGGCAAAGGATCGTTAAAGGGTCTTGCCGCGCCGGAAAGCGCTAACAATGCTGCCTGTACAGGGTCGTTTGTGCCGCTTTTGACCCTTGGCATTCCAGGTTCTGGTACAACGGCAATTCTTCTTGGTGCCCTGATTGCGTTGAATGTGTCACCCGGGCCGCGGCTGATGCAGGACCAGCCTGACATTTTCTGGTCGGTGATCATCTCAATGTATATCGGCAATGTTGTGCTGCTGATCCTAAACCTGCCCCTGATCCCATACATTGCCAAGGTTCTGACGGTTCCGCGGACCTTCCTGATCCCTTTCATCCTGTTTTTTACCCTGATGGGGGCTTACATAGGCCAGAATAACGCAACAGAACTACTTTTTCTTGTGGGCATGGGCGTTATGGCGACCATTCTTCGCTTTGCCTCATATCCTTTGGCGCCACTTCTCATCGGATTCATTCTTGGGCCAATGCTTGAGGATAATTTCTCCCGCGCAACGCAGCTCTATGATGGCATAGGCTTTATTTGGGAGCGACCCATGACGGCGGTTCTTCTTTTGGCAGCTATTCTTCTGATTGTGCTTCCAGCGATGCGTTCCCAAGCAAAAAAAGGAGATAGACGCAGATGATCTCTGGTATCCGTGTCCTTGATATGACTAATGTGCTTGCAGGGCCGTTCTGTTGTCACCAGCTTGCCCATATGGGTGCCGAAGTCATTAAGATTGAGACTGTTGGCCGAGGTGATCTAGCGCGCCAACTCGGGGCTGACAAAGGTCTGGCATTCCGCAATATGGGCATTTCTTTTCTTGCGCAGAATGCCGGTAAGAAATCGTTGACACTCAATCTTAAGTCGGAAGACGGCAAGGCCATTTTCAAACGTCTTCTGGACAAAGCAGATGTTCTTGTCGAAAATTTCCGCCCTGGGGTCATGGCGAGACTCGGCCTAAGCTACGAGCGTCTGAAGCACAGGCACCCGCAGCTGATCTATTGCGCGATCTCCGGATTTGGCCAGACCGGTCCAATGAGTAAGCGGCCTGCCTATGACCAGATTATCCAGGGGCTGTCCGGCGTGATGAGCATCACCGGCAATCCAGATGATGATCCGCTTCGGGTGGGATATCCACTTTCTGACACCATTGGCGGGCTGACAGCTGCTATGGCGATTTCGGCAGCCTTAAACAGCACACCACGTGGCCAGTTTATCGACGTTTCGATGCTGGATTCTGTTCTCGCCACGATGGGTTGGGTTGTGTCCAACCATCTGATTGGAGGTATTGAGCCAGCAAAGAATGGAAACGAGAATGTCACCTCTGCGCCATCGGGCACCTTTCGCACTAGAGACGGTCTGTTGAACATTGCTGCTAACGAAGAACGCCAGTGGCAGTCATTGATATCTCACCTTGGCTGCGAACATCTTGCCGAAGATGCGCGGTTCGAAACACGTGATGACCGCAAGGCGCACAGGGCCGAACTGACTGGCGAACTGGAGATCTGGCTGGCTGGTAAGTCAGCCACACAATGGGAGCGTGAACTCACATCTCTCGGCGTACCTGTAGGTGTTGTAATGAGCGTCCCTGATATTCTTGAAAACGAGCATACAAGGCATCGTGGCCTGCTTGCAGATTTTGAGGATGTCGCTGGGATTGATCGGGATATTTCTGTTGTACGTACAGGCTTCCAGGCCGATGGTAAGCCAATGAAAGTTGATAGCCCGCCCCCGACCCTCGGACAACACAATGAAGACTTGCTTCGCGAATTGGGGTATGACGGTGATGCAATCAACAGGTTCCGGATGGAGGGCGTGATATGAGTGACGTGGCAGAATGGTGGCAGACCTCTATCATCAACATGGAGCCAGGCCGCATTTCTATCAGGGGCGAGAAGATTGAGGAACTTATTGGCAATTTGTCCTTCGCCGAGATGATATGGCTGATGATTTGTGGGACGAAGCCTGACTTGGGTCAGCTCAGATTGTTGGAAGCTGCGCTTGTCGCCTCGGTGGATCATGGTCCGCAGGCCCCGTCGATTGCTGCTGCCCGGATGGCGGTGACCTGTGGTTTGGGACTCAATGGCGCAATGGGGACGGCTGTTCACATGCTCGATGATGTCCATGGTGGTGCTGGCGAACAGCTGGTCGACTGGCTTCACCACCTAGTAGATGCTGGAGTCGAGGATAACTTAGATACAGAGATAAGCGCATATCAGGCAAAAGTGAACAGCTTTATACCTGGCTTCGGGCACCGGTTCCACAAGCCGGTGGACCCACGTGCCCCACGTCTGATGGCGCTTGTCGCCGAAGCGAGGGACAAAAGCGTTGTGTCTGGCCGATTCATGGATCTGGCGATGTCTATTGAACGTCTTCTTGCCGAGAGGAAGGGCGGGCCTGTCCCAATGAATATTGATGGTGCCACCGCGGTAGTTTTTGCCGAGCTGGGACTGGCACCGCCACTGGCAAGAGGACTTTTCTGCCTTTCACGCTCGGTTGGTGCGATGGCGCATGGCTATGAACAGATGCAGCAGGGTGGTCGTAACAAAGGCCCAACACCACCACACTATCGGTGGCATTATTCGGGCAAAGACTAAGTTTCTGCGGCGTGGATGGAAAATCATACTGGCGCAACGACCTCACACCCACATTTTGATTGTAGGGTCTTGAGTAAATCTTGCCCCCGCAACCAGCGTTACTTGCACCCCCTCGGCATCTGCCAGAGGGTGCTTTTTGTTTGGCCCTAAGCCCAACGACATCAGCGCTGCTAGTTCACCAAACAGTTCGATGTTGAGGGTATCGCCTTCTGGCACCAGCCTGACTTTTTCGATTAGTTGCCTGATCGCTTCATTAGCCTGCGTGATGGTGTCAGGTGTATTCAGTGCGTCTATCAGGCTCTTAATTTTGTCCTTGTAGATTGCAGGCAAGTTCGGGTGCAAAGCTTCAGCGCCAGAAATGAATTGTTGTCCCCTGTTGCTGGTGTTGTAACTAAAGTGATGCCATCAGGGCCTGGAGTGGTCGTCAAATCAGGCGAACCAATTCTTGAGTTGGTACCGGTTTCGTCCAAAATTATGATTAAGGCAAATTTACCTCCGCAGCACATCAATGCTGTCAAGGCCGGTCAAATTGCGCGAGTTAATCTCATTTCTTACGACTTTACGACGTACGGTCACTTACCTGGCGTCGTTCACTCGGTCGCGCAGAATACTGCGTCTAATGAAAACGGCGAGGTTTTCTACAATATGTGGATAGAATGTAGATCGTCTAAACTGTCAAAAAGTGAAATCAAGCCAGAGATAGTTCCAGGGATGCTCGTTCAAGTTGAGCTGACCGGGAAAAAGAGAAGCATTCTTGAGTATTTACTTCAGCCTATAAAAGAAAGTGGATCTAAAGCCTTCACCGAAAAGGGCTAGTGAAAGCTCTTTTTGCCAAAAACTAATTGGTTTAACAGCAAACCGGCCATCTACCCCGCTATGTCTATCCCAACGCATGTCGCACGATTCAGCAATTGAAATCATCGCGCAATAGAGTGCGGAGGCTTTAGCTGGCAAGAGAAACAGCAGCATTAAAACTAAAAGTTTGCAGGAATGCTTCATTGTCTAATCAATTCCTCCGCCTATAATGCAAAGGTCTTAAACTCCCACATAGCTTTATCCCTCCTCGATGATTTTATCGAAGACAGCTCGTTCGCCCTCTGTTAAGTAACCGCGATACCATCTGGACGGGTAATCATTCATCATTGTTTTCATTGAGGTGTATCCCCACGGCCGCTGCTCCTCAGAAAAAACGATTGTGTCAATTTGTGCATATATACATGGACTACCGCAGTTCACACTACTATGAAAATGTACTTCCACAGTTTCAATTGTGTCGGTTAAACGAAACCGTTCCTCAGCCTCCGCTAGCGCA
>CACJUX010000045.1 GCA_902596655.1 uncultured SAR116 cluster alpha proteobacterium
AACGGATCATAGCCAGACACCCGCTTGTCGAACATGCGGTCATTTGATCAACTATTTTAACTGTTTTTGGGTTGGATTATAGAGTAAGGACCCCTGTAATCACTGGAACGCAGCTTCCGGTCAAAATGGGTGGATCTGTTCGGCCCGCTACCTTTGTTACTGTCACATGCAGTCGGCTGGGACGCCCCATGTCATCACCCTGATGGATGGCGAAGTCAAATTTCCCATCGCTGACTGGGTCCAGTTCTGCCAGCAATGCCCCAAGCGCGGTCGCGGCACTGCCAGTCGCCGGGTCTTCAGGTATGCCGCCAAGTGGGGCAAACATCCGGGCGTGCAGGATGCCATCATCAGCTTCAAAGAAAACGAGTAGTGAAAAAAAATCACCCTCATAACCATAATTCTGGTCCATTTTGGCAAACTGTCCATGATCTACAACACAGGCAGTGAGGGCTTCACGGCTTTTCACTTCGGCAATGGCAAAAGGAATGCCTGTACCAGCAACAATCGGTTCTGTCCTGCTACTTTCAATCGCCCGTAGATCTAGATTGACAGCGGCAGCAACCAGCTCAGCTGGCATTGTCTGGCCTTTGGTGATCGGTTGCGGCGCTGTGATCGATATGGTTTCGATGACGCCAGCTCCGTTGCGGTTGGGGAGGATTTTAACGAGGCCGGCCATCTCCTCGAAGATCAGTAAATCGCCAACTGTTGATCCCGGTATAAGGTTCGGCTGTGAGGCGAGAAGATAGCCCGTTCCAACATTTGGATGTCCGGCGAAGGGCATTTCATTCTGCGGTGTGAAAATACGGACCTTTGCGGCATTGCCCGGATCCTCCGGCGGCAGAACGAAAGTTGTTTCGGAATAGTTCATCTCTGCAGCAATTTTTTGCATATCAGAATCGCTAATGCCACGTGCGTCAGTGAAAATGGAAAGAGGATTGCCACCAAATACATGGTCGGTGAACACATCTACGGTTTGAAACTTTTGCTCTTTGGCCATCTTTCGCCCTAATTTCCGATTCTGTTTACGCGGATGTTTACGCAATTAACACCGTGATAGATATTGATCCATTGTGAACCTTAACCGGCTTTAGACTATTCTCTCAGTCGAACTTTTCCTGCATATCAGAAAAGATGGAGCTAAGTGAGACAGAGATAACAAAGATGGACACAGGCACAAAATAGAATTCCACCTGTTTCTGAAATTAAGCCATGCCATCGCAGTTCACGCCATCGAGGCGACGCTGGCTAATGGTATTGAGGGAGTCCAATTTGTTCTGCCAAACGCCTAGCAAATGCATAGGCAGCTTGCTTGTTTTTGGGTCGCATTGATGGTTTTAGTCGTGGTCAGCGACTTTTCTAACAATGAGCTTAGTGTGGTTGGCGTTTTAAGCCCCATGAATTTCTCTCACTTTTTTGTAAGGTTCAAATTAGATAACAGCAGTTGGTGGATTACCGAAGGGGTGTGTTGGGTAGTACCGCAAAACTATGTTAGCGGTGGATATTTCTGGGCTTCTGCTTGCTGACGCTCTTACCTTCTTACTGGGTTGTGTAAAGCATGTCATATTGACCTGATAACAATATTTTTCTGCCGCACGATCTCATTTGTCGCAATTGACAGACGCACCTGAGGATCTACAGTGATTTAGAGGCAATAAAGCTCCACGGCTATCATTGGGTGGGGTGAATTTTTATTTGATGGTTGTAGAAAAGCACACGCGATGTGCAAATGGAGGAAACAAATGAAAAATTATATTGGACTTTCAGTCCTAGCTGGTTTGCTTGTCTTGGCAAGTGGCACGGCGGGTGCTTTTGAATGTAAAGTCAAGGCGGCAACCATGGCAAAGCCTGATGGTTTTCCGTCACGCGCTTTGACAATGATTGTGCCCTATGGTCCAGCCGGAGGTTCTGGACAGGTTGCGGCTGCCATGGCCGAAGCGGTGACTGGCCACACTGATGTGGCAATCAATCGTGATCATAAGCCAGGTGGTTCAGGCACCGTTGGTATGACCGCCTATATGGCGGCGCCTGCTGATGGGTATAACGTGCTTGAGCACATTGATGATGCGTCATCAGCACATGCGCTTGACTCTACGCGGCCAAACCCTGCAGCGGATTTGATTCCCCTTGTGGTTTCTCAGGTCACATTTTCGCAGGTTTATATCCGCTCAAATGAGACTCGTTACACGGATTGGCCATCATTCGTGGAATGGGTGAAAGCGCAAGGCGGCAAGGCAACCATCGCCAATGTGTCTAAGGAAGGTTCGATGGAGCGGGTAACGATGAAATTCATCACCGATGCCACCGGCATGGAGATCCAACAAATCTCGTTTGACAAGGGTGCGCCGCGCTACGGCGCTTTGCTTGGCGGCCAAGTCGATGCGTTGTTTGAGCAGCCAGGTGACGTTCGTAAGTTTCTTGATGCTGGCAATTTCAAGCCAATCCTGACGATCTTCAATGAGCGTCCGGGTGTGTTTGCTGATGTGCCGACCCACAAGGAAATGGGAATGGATTTTGAGCCGCTTTTGCGTTTCCGTGGGTTCTATGTTCACAAGGATGCGCCTGCTGACCGCGTTAAGTGGCTTCAGTGGGCTTTCCAGCGTGGCTATTGCCAGGACAGCTATCAGGCATTCAACGAATCAAAATTCATGAATGTGATCGATAGCTACCGTGATACCGCTGGCGCGATTGATTTGATCAATGCCAGTGTAGTTCAATATCGCGAGGTATACAAAAGCATGGGAATGGACGTGAAGTAACACGGGCCATAGATATGGGTTTTGATCCAGATACCACCCGGCGTGAAGGTCGGGTGGTATCACACAGATTGTTAAATGGTTGACTCGAATTTTGATTTTCAACCGCAATATGTTCACTGAGTAGCCGGTAGTATGATATGGGTAAGTTGAGACGATCGCATATGATTGAAACGGGCGTTTGGCTCATAATCTGCATCATTTTCTTCACTTTTTCCTTTGAGTTTAATCAGCCTATCGAAATTTATAAATTCGGTGCTACTGGCTGGCCGCGTGTGGTTTTGTTGCTGTTGTTGTTGGCGACTATTGGTAACTTTTCTTATATGCGGATACATGGCTCTGCCGTTCAAAAGGGCCGCGTTGGCATTGCTGATGAGGATGTTTCAGACACTGACTATAGGGATTTCGGGGCATTACTTAAGGTCACCGGTGTGTTAGGGACACCGTTTATCTTTGCGATGTTACTCAAACCAATTGGTTTCTATTTTTCCACTCCCTTCTTTATTGCCCTCATCATTATTTTGTTCGGTGAGCGGCGGGTAAAATGGGTTCTCGGCATAACCGCGATGATCTATGCGGTTCTGCTTGGGTTGTTCATGGTGGTTCTTAATGCTCCTCTGCCGCAGGGTAATATGTCGCCCTTTTATGATTATAGTGCGTTAATTTTAACGCTGAATACCCAGCTCCAGCAAATGTGGTAGGAAAAGGTTATGTGGGAAAATTTTGCTGCAGGAAGTCTGGCTCTGTTTAGTGATCCGTTCACCATTGCCATCTTCGTCTTTGGGGTTATGGGAGGAATGCTGTTTGGTGCAATTCCAGGCGTGAGTATGCTCACGTTGGCGGCCATTCTGTTGCCATTCACCGCTAGCCTTACTCCTGCTCAGGGTGTCATGCTATTTGCAGTGATTTACTGTACCGGCACCTATGGCGGGGCGATCACGGCAATTTTATTCAATATTCCGGGGGCCCCCGAGAACGCTCCTACAGCGTTTGATGGCTATCCGATGACGCGGCAGGGTAAATCAGGCAAAGCTGTTGGAGCAGCTGTTCTTTGTTCTGCAATTGGTGGTGTGGCCTCGGCTCTTGTGATGATGGCCGCAACCGAGCCACTCGCTAATTGGGCCATACGCAACATCGGACCACCAGAAATTTTTGCTTTGGTGTTTTTTGGCCTCGCGGTTGCCTCGTCAGTAGGCGGACGTTCCATCTGGAAAGGGTGGATGTCCGTACTACTTGGTCTGATTATTGCGACAATTGGACAGGACCCTGTCGGGGGCATCAACCGTTACAATTTTGGCTTTACCGATCTTGCAGCCGGCATTGCTTTTGTACCGGCTATTCTTGGTTTCTTTGCCGTGTCCGAAATTTTTGTTCAGGCGGAAAAAAAAGCTACAGGCAAGTTTGATGCGCCCAAAGTAGGTATGTCATTTCCCTCATTTCTGGAGATCTGGGCGCACAGAATTGCCGTTGTACGATCAATCCTCGTTGGTTTTTTCTGCGGTATCCTTCCAGGCATTGGCGCTACGCTGGCTGCTTTCATGGGCTATGGTGAGGCCGTGCGCTGGTCCCGAGACAAGGAAGCATACGGCAAGGGTAAACTTGAGGGTGTGATCTCATCTGAGACAGCTAATAACGCAGCAACGGGAGCAGCAATGATTCCACTACTAGCACTTGGTCTTCCGGGTGGCGCGCTTACCGCAATGATGGTTGCAGTATTCCAGATGCATGACCTCGAACCGGGACCGCTGGTTTTCTATAATTCACCCGAATTGATTTGGATCGTTTTTGCGGCAATGTTCTACGCCAATCTTTCAATTCTATTTATAGGGCTTGTTGAGACAAAGACCATTCTCTACCTGCTGAAAATCCCATTCCAGTTTCTGGCGCCAATGATCCTGCTTTTGGCGACAATTGGCTCCTATATTGGCCGCGGTCTCGTACTAGACGTGATTGTAATGTTTGGGGCAGGTATCGTCGGGTTCCTGCTTCGGCGTTCTGGATATTCCATCCCGGGAATTGTGCTTGGTATTATTCTTGGCAAAATTGGCGAGCAGAATTTTGCTCAAGGGATGCAGATGGTTCATTATGACCTATTTACCTACTTCTCGAGACCAATCTGTTTGATTCTGATCGTTGCTGGATCGCTAACCTTGCTTGCAGGCATTTATAAGGCTGTTGGCTCTTCACGAAGCACCGCTAGCCAGTAGTCTAACGGAGACCAGAGACAAAAAATGACAGAGGTGAATGAGATTGCTGCCATTGATGAAATGGTCGCAGCGGCGCGTGTAGCGCAGGACGCATATGAGGCGAGAGGCTCACAGGTGTTGTTTGACAGTGCCTGTCAGGCGGTGGCATGGGTTCTGATGGAGCCTGCGCGCAACAAAATGCTAGCTGAAATGGCCGTGGCTGACACGGGCCTTGGCCGGATCGAAGACAAAATCCAGAAAAACCATAATAAAACACTAGGCTTGATGCGTGACCTCAAGGACGTAACCAGCTTTGGCCATGTTGGCGATGATGCGGTGACTGGCCTTTCATTATATCTGCGCCCGAAGGGTGTAATCGCCGCGGTCGTTCCATCGACCAATCCACTTGCGACACCGGTGAACAATATTATCAATGCCCTGAAAACCGGCAACGCAATTTTACTTGCTCCCTCGCCGAGGGGAGTGAAGCCGCTGACGACCATGTTGGTTTACATTCATGAGGCACTTAGCAGGTTGGGCCTGCCAGACAATCTTGTGCAGATGGTTCAAGCGCCGCCCTCACGTGCTAAGACTGAGCGGTTGATGAAACTGGCTGATCTTGTTGTCGTCACAGGATCGCAGAACAATGTACGTGCTGGATATGCTTCAGGAACGCCAGCGATTGGCGTCGGTGCCGGCAATGTCGTGACAATCATTGATGAGACAGCCAATATTGTGGCAGCGGCGGAGAAGATCGCCGCCTCGAAGACGTTTGATAATGCGACTTCATGTTCGTCCGAGAATTCAGTGATCGCGATTGACACGGTTTATGACGAGGTTGTTGCCGCCCTTGCGAGGGTGGGCGGGCTGCTGCTCAACGCCACTCAAGTGGAACGCCTTGAAAAGTTGCATTGGCATCATGGCAAAATGACAACGACCCTGTTGGCGCAGGATATTGACAAGGTTCTCCTGGAAATGGACATGCTGAACGAAGCGCCGTCCAGCACCCAGTTTCTTGTTGCTCCACAGAGTGAAATTGGTCCTGAGCATCCGATGACAGGCGAAAAAATGGCACGCTTTCTGGCGCTTCACCGCGCCTCCGATTTTGATGATGCGTTGATTAAGGCGAATGCAATTCAGAGCTTCCAGGGTAGCGGCCACTCGCTTGGTTTGCACTCAAATGATGATGCCAGGGCGCATCGCCTGGCGATGGAGGCTAAGACATGTCGCGTCATCGTCAATCAGGCGCATTGTTTTGCAACCGGTGGATTCTTCAATAATGGTCTGCCCTTTTCATTGACTATGGGCTGTGGCAGTTGGGGCGGCAACTCGATTGATGACAATTTAAACTGGCGGCATTTTGTAAATCGGGTGAATGTGGTTCGTACGGTACCTGAGCGTCGTCCCGAGCTCGATGAGATTTTTGGTGACTATTGGGATAGGTTTGGTAAATGACATCAACAATCGCTTGTCAAATTGATGCCAATGCGGCTGGCGGCCCGGATGATGTCTGGCTGACCTCGCCCGACACGGCCCAAACGGTAGCGTGGCATGAGGTGGCGCTTCGGGCCCGTGACATAGCTTGTCACCTTGATGCCCTTGATCTGCCCTTGGGTGCACCAGTGGCTGTTGCTGCCCAGAATTCTATTGGCTCATGCTTGACATTTGCAGGCATAACTTATGGTGGTTATCTGGCAACGCCGCTAAACCTGGTGGCCGGCGTAAAAGTTCTCAGCTACGTTATCAACCATTCAGGCGTAACGGTCATTCTCGTGTCTGATGATTACCGCTCGCTCATTGAACAAGCCGTCAGGAGCGTCGATCGCGCTATTACCCTGATCCCTTTGGATACCGAAGCTGGTCCTGTATGGCTAACTGACACGCAGCCTGAAACCGTGCCGCGTCATGTGCCGACGGCCGAGACAGCTGGTTTGCTCATGTATACGTCGGGAACCACTGGCAATCCTAAAGGTGTGATCCTCACGCATAAAAACCTGCTTGCGGCTGGCAACAATGTTGTCATTGGCCATAACATTACTGCTGCGGATACCGGCATGTGTGTGCTGCCTATCTATCATATTAATGGATTGTGCGTGACCGTCATGGGCACGCTTGTCTCGGCGTCAGGGTTGGTGATTCCATATCGATTTTCGGTTAGCGGGTTCTGGCGGCAGGTCAGAGCGAACAATGTCAGCTGGTTCAGTGCTGTGCCAACATTATTCGCCTATCTGCTAAATGACGAGACGCAAGTCATTATTGATAGAGACCGGCTCCGCTTTTCCAGGTCGGCATCGGCGCCTCTATCCCCGGAAATCCACCGACAATTTGAGGAGAAATTTGGCATCCCGATCATCGAAACAATGGGCCTTACTGAAACGGGTGCTCAGATTCTTTCAAACCCAATGCCGCCTGCCATCCGTAGGATCGGTTCCCCTGGTGTTGCTGTTGGCAATGAGGTCATGATTGGTGATGATTTTCAGCGGGGCGTTCCGGTCAGCCAGACCGGTGAAATTCTGGTTCGTGGTGACAACGTCATGCAGGGCTATCTCAATCAGCCAGAGGAAACCGCCAAAACGATTACAGCTGAGGGTTGGCTGCGAACAGGTGACCTTGGCCACATGGACGAGGACGGGTTTGTCTTTGTCACGGGACGCATTAAGGAACTAATCATCAAGGGCGGGGAAAATATTGCACCGCGTGAGGTGGATGAAGTTTTGCTTGAACATGAGGCGGTGTTGGAGGCGGCCGCATTCGCGGTGCCATGTGCCAATTATGGACAAAGGGTGGAAGCCGGAATCCGGTTGAAGCCTGGCCGAGAGGCTAGCGAAGATGCACTGTCCGCGCACTGTGTTGCCAGGCTTGGTAAATTCAAATCACCCGACATGATTCATTTTCTCGAAGATTTGCCAAAAGGCCCCTCTGGCAAGGTGCAGCGGCTGAAACTGTTTGATCTGGTGCATGGCGATGGTTGACAAGTCTGATCAACCAAAGGGATGAGCACGCCAATGCCCTTTTCATTTTTGCCATCGGTCGATCCAGTCGTGATTTCTGCTTTGTTGCTGATCTTCCTTTTTTCCGGGATTATAAAGGGATTCCTTGGAATTGGCCTACCAACTGCAGCCATGGCGTTTCTTACACTGGTGATGGAGCCGACAGAGGCTATATCGCTCCTGACCATACCGATCATTGCTACTAATCTTTTTCAGTTCATACGATCAAGTGAGCGGGTACAGACAGCAAAAAAATATAAATATTTCGCTTTCGCAATAATGGTCAGCATCTTTATAACCGCATGGAACATCACGGCCTTTCCAACAGGCTTTCTCACAGTCGTGATCGGTTTTGCCATGATCATTTTTTCGGTAAATCTGCTTTTTGGCTTTTCTCTGCCAATTGGCCCCGGCTTGAGCTGGCAGATAGGTGTTGGTGTTCTCTCCGGTTTTCTGGGTGGGTTGAGTTCAATCTGGTCGCCACCCGTGGCAATGTATCTAATGGCGCGCAATACGCCGAAGGAACAGTTCATTGCTGCGACCGGGTTTCTGTTTCTTGCTGGCTGTTTTCCTCTGGCACTTGGTCTTTATCTATCGGGAGTTCTCACGCCGGTTACAGCGGTAAAGTCACTAATGGGCCTGGTTGTCGTTCTGCTCGGGTTTCGGATTGGTGAGTTGTTGCGTGGCCGGGTGTCACAGGAAATTTTTCGTAAATTCGTATTGATAGCCTTTCTATTGATGGGTTTGCGACTGATCATTGCTGGCATGTACTAGCCCCTGCCAGATCTCAGCCAAGGCGATCTCCAGCCTTGACCCGAATGCGTGTTGTGATCATTCGCAGATATTGTTTTTGCAGGCTGGCTGCATCAGCCTGGTGCAACAATACGGGTTCGTTGAGTGCTTTCATCCACAATCCATCGAGTAGAGCAATGAAGCCAACGCTGGCGGCATTTAGGGAGCGAACCTTTATAAGGTGTCGCAATTGGCTACGGACAACGGACAGTAGGTGTCTTTGATAGGCTCTATATGTGGATTTAAGTGGGTTCGATTGATAGGTCGCATGGTGCATATCACGGCAGAGCCGCTTCATTTCGGGTGTGAAAAGGTCATCGCGGAAATGCGTGTCGATCAAAGTGTGCAAACGGTCCAATGGGCCTGCATGCTTGTTCACAACCTCTATGGCATTGGTGTGACAGCGGCGAAGGATTTGCCGCAAAACCGCGTCAAGTAGTAATGTCCTATCGCTGAAATAATGGGGTAGTAGACTAGGCGACAGGCCCGCCACACTGGCAACTCGCGCGTTTGAAACGCCAGCCAATCCATCCTGCAGAATCACAGTGGTGGCCGCATCAATGAATTGCTGGCGGCGAATGCAACGCATTCCTGTTTTGGGCATAATTAACTCCTCAATGTGCAGCCTAAAATATTTTTATTGTTGATGACAACAATAAAAATATTTCTCAAAAGTTTTATTATCGCAAAAACGTTGGACTTTACCGATTTCTGATTGAAAAACCTCATTTTTTGGCTGGCGGTTGACAGCAAATTTTATGTTTGATCTGATTAGTAGAGTCGCAAAAAAAAGCTCAGGAAGTTAGAATATGAACTCTTCAAACGTAAAACCGCAAATTGCAAAATTTGCGCCAATGCGGGACGTCAACAAGACACTGCAGATCCGTTGGTACCGGTGTCCGGTCGACAAAAAGCTTCTGCGCGAGTTAATGACACCAAATGATTGGCGTGGGTTGTTTCTGGCGCTAGGGCATCTGGCCTTATGGACGGGTTCGGGCAGTGCCGCCTTCTATCTGTATCTCCAAAAGCTATGGCTGCCTTTTGCCGTTGTGTTGTTTTGCCATGGAACAATTGCTGCGTTTCTTACCGCACCGCATCATGAATTATGTCACCGCACAGTATTCCGGACCAAATTTCTGAATGAGGCTTTCCTGCGAATATATGCGCTGATTGGCTGGAGCAATTTCGAGATTTACCAATTCAGCCACAATTATCATCATCGCTTTACCCTGCATCCAGAGGGAGATCGCGAGGAGATTATGCCAGCGACGCCGTCGCTGCGTGCATTCTATATCCTGCAGCTTTTCACAGTGAATATTTTTGGGGGATATCAGTCAAAGGGGCTGGTGCCGACATTGCATAATTTTCTCTCCATTGCCGCAAACCGTTTTGATAACCCCTATAATTCGTGGGGTGAAGAACTCTATGACGGTTATGATGAACATCGCAAACGAGCTGCAAACTGGGCAAGAGTCACTTTGCTGTTTCATGCGGTGCTGGTGGCGGGCGTCTTTGCCATCGGACACCCAATCCTCGCCTTGCTGACCTCCGGCTCGCCCTTTCTGGCAAATTGGTGGCGCTACTTTGTTGGGGTGACGATGCATTGCGGTCTCAAAAGCAACGAGACTGATTTCCGCAAATCTGTACGAACCATCACCCTCGATCCAGTTTCGGAATTTCTCTACTGGCATATGAACTGGCACCTAGAGCACCACATGTATGCCGGCGTTCCCTGCTACAACCTCAAGGCGCTGCATCAGGCCACGGCGGATGACATGCCAAAGCCTAGAACCCTGCTTGGTGCCTGGAGGGAAATGCGTGAAACATGGAAAAGACAGTTGACTGACCCTGACTATGCCTTTGATACTCCACTGCCTAGTCGCAGTGGAGTTGGTGAGGCAAGACCGGACAGTCTGGCGCGCTCGATCGGCGATCTAGGTCCAAAAGAATTGATGCAATAACTTCTGGGTCGCAGATAGCGCTGGCCCCGGTTTTACCTGAGAGGAAATGTGGATGAACCGTGCTGGTGTGATTGGCCTCGGTGATATGGGCAGCGGCCTTGCAAAAAACCTGATCCAACAGAAATTTGAGACCACAGGGTTTGATCTTGATCAGCAGCGATTGGAAGCCTTTGCTGCTATGGGTGGGTGTCCGGCGCAGGATGCGGCCGAGGTGGGCCGGAATGCTGATATCGTCTTTGTAATGGTGATGACAGGTGGACAGGCTAAATCGGTGCTTTTTGGTGATGGCAACAACGGCCTGGTCAGCCAGATGACCTCTGGCAGCACTGTCATCCTGACAGCGACGATAAAGCCTAGTGAGGCTCGCGAAATCGGTGAACTGATGCAAGGAACTAGCGTCAATCTCATCGACAGTCCAGTCAGTGGTGGGTTTACCGGTGCACAGGGTGGCACCTTGACCATGATGGCAGCCGGCAGGCCGGATGTGATGGCGGCCTGTGAGCTAGCCATGCAGGCGGTCTCCTCGACCATCCATCACGTCGGTGAGGAAGCTGGTATGGGTCAGACAGTCAAGGCCTGTCTGCAAACCTTGATCGGTTCGATTTTCTCAGCCACCTTTGAGGCCTCGGTTCTCGCCGCCAAAGCTGGCGTTTCTGGCGAGGTGCTGCACAAGGTGTTCTCCACCTCGGGTGCAGGCTGTAGTGTCATGTCAACCGCGCTTGAGAACATTATTGATCGCAAATTCGAAAAAACCGGAAGTCATATTGCCACGATGCATAAGGATCTGACGATTTCGCTGGCGCTTGCGGAGGAACTGGGCGTACCGATGCATATGGCATCAACGGCGATGCAGCTGTTTCATGCAGGCAAAACGAGATATCCAGATGGTGACAATTGGGTTGTGACCCGCGTTATCGAGGAGATTGTCGGCGCCCAATTGCACCGCTAGGATTTTTGGAGAGACTGTTATGAAGACCGGAGTAATTTGTGACGGCATCAGCCGCGACCTTGAACATGCGCTCACCGTAATGAGCGAGTTTGATCTTGAATATGCTGAACTGCAATTCGTATGGGACAAGGAAGTTGGTGACCACTCGCCTGCAGAAATAACAAAGATTAAGGAAATATTGACAAGGAATAACAAGGCGGTGTCATGTCTGTCGCGTCATATTTTTGCCGGCATGACAACGGCGAATCGTCCTGGTGATGAGCTGCACAATAAGCATATGGAGGCGCTCAGGCGGGTGATCGACTTGGCGCATGAATTGGGGTCGCCGCTGGTTCGGATCATGACTTCGAAGAAGGAGCAGATTCTGTGGGGGCTTCACGGTGCCGAACATTGGAATGTAGCCAAGGGAGCGTGGGACACCTTGCCGCCATTGATTGCCCCGGCAGTTGATCTTGCCCGGGCAGAAGGGGTTAGGCTGGTAGTTGAGACTGGCAATGGCACGATGGTCAACTCAAACTATACCGCCCGTAAATTGATCGACGAGTTGGATGCAAAGGACACGTTGCAGGTTCTGTGGGATCCGGCAAACAACTGCTGGTGTCATGAAAATGCCTTTCCGGAAGGGTATGACGAGATTAGAGATGGCTATCTGGGCCATCTTCACATCAAGGACGTGAAAGTTGACACTCCACGTGCCACTCTGGAGGTGCGGGAGATGGGCAAAGGACAGTTAGCAGATCAGTTTGCGCCGATGGCAGCGGCGCTGCGCGCGGACAACTACGAGGGTGTCATCTCCTTTGAAAGTGTTTATCACCCAGGCAATAACAGCTTTGAGGATGGGTTTCGCAAATGTATAATGCTGTTCAAAACGCATTTTCACTGACAAGGTGAGGTGCCATGGGTCCCAGATCACGAAGAAACCGTCTTGAGGATATCGCCCGCCATGCAGGTGTTGGCGTTGCGACGGTTGACCGTGTGCTGAACGAGCGTGGCGGTGTGAGTGAGAAAACCACCGCCAAGGTGCTTACAAGCGCACGATCACTGGGTACAAAGCGTGTTCTGCCAAGCAATCGAAAACGTCGGCTGTCGATTGAGGCTGTCTTGTTCCGGGATCATTCTGCCTTCTACTCCCGGCTGAATCAGGCGCTTAAGGAAGTCACCAAATTGGCTGACATTCCAGCAACAATATACCGAACACACATAGATGTTGGTGACCCTGAGCGCCTGATAACCCATCTGGAGTCGGTTGCTGAAAACCGGGATGGGGTGATCCTATTTGCCAGCGATCTACCACAGATTTCGGACGCTATCGATCGGCTTGCCAACCAAACGACCATCGTGACGATAAGCACCGATATCCCCGACAGTTCACGTCATTGCTATATAGGCATCGATAATTTCAATGCCGGACAGTCCGTTGCAAAAATAAGCGAGGCCATCTGCCGTAAAGGTGGGCGAATTCTCGTCATCGAACCTGATCCATCAGCGAGGGCGCAGATGGAGCGATTCAGGGGGTTCCAGCAGTTTTTTGCCAATCGTGGTGAGGAGGGCAAACTGTGCCGGTTCCACCAGACAAAACCGCTGACCCTGGCCCTTGGCGAGGTCGTCACCTTCTTGCAGGCAGAGACGGATGTCCGTGTACTCTACAGCCCGATCAATAACGAATTTCTTGAGATGCTCGTCGAGGCAGGCAGGCATGAAACCGCGATTAGTTCGGTTGCCAAGATCGTGCATGATCTTAGTCCTCATTCAATCAAGAACCTGCAGACGGGATTGATTGATATTGTACTGGACTCCAACCCGATGCAGCAGGTTCTCCAGGCCGTTGCGTTCATTTCCAAGCAGCATGGATATCTGGCAGCGCTGGATAGTTCGGTGGTGGATTTCCAGCTCTACACATCAGATAACCTGCCACGCACGCAATTCATCTGACCCACGTATATGAAGATGGAGGACATGCGGGCAGAACTGAAATTCAATGATGAATTTACATCATTTTTTG
>CACJUX010000046.1 GCA_902596655.1 uncultured SAR116 cluster alpha proteobacterium
GCCGGGCATGGATATGGGCATGGGTGGCATGCCGATGCCGGGTATGGATATGGGCATGGGTGGCATGCCGATGCCGGGCATGCCAGGTGGTGATCCCGGAATGATGGGCATGGGCGGCATGCCGATGCCGGGCATGCCAGGTGGTGATCCCGGAATGATGGGCATGGGCGGCGGTATGGCTGGTATGCCTGGTGGCGACCCATATGGTGGCGGTATGGCTGGCATGGGTGGTATGGCTGGTATGGGCGGAATGCCCGGCGGTGACCCATTTGGCGGTGGTATGGCTGGTATGGGCGGAATGCCCGGCGGTGATCCATTTGGCGGTGGTATGGGCGGAATGCCTGGCGGTGATCCATTTGGCGGTGGTATGGGCGGAATGCCCGGCGGTGACCCATTTGGCGGCGGTATGGCTGGTATGCCTGGCGGCGAATATAATCCAGCTGGTGACCCTTTTTATGTAGATCCCGCATTGGCTGGTGCGAACCCAGCAGAGGCCGGTAATCCAGGCCCGGAAATTGGCAATCCAGCTCCAGGAAATCAAGGCGGCGGTGGCGGTGGAGCAACTCCACTTGGAGGTAGCGGAAATATAACCGGAACAGCGGCGAGAGAAAATATCAATGGTTCAGTTGAAGATGATGTAATCACCACTAACGGCGGTTATGACACGGTGAGCACAGGTGCTGGTAACGATGTTGTTGTAGTCGGTAGTATCGATCTTTCTAGTGATATAAATCAGGCAACAACAATTAATGATTTTGCCGATGGTTTAGACAGGATTGGTCTATCTTCGGGAATACAAGTCGCTGACGTTAGTGCTATTCAGGGTGTTGGTGCTTTTGCCGCTCACACTGCGATAATGTATCAGGGAACGCAATATTTGGCATTTTTACAAAACATAAACGCTGCGGATATCACTTCGGCTGATTTTGTTATTGCTGACGTTGTCAATTCTACGGGTACCTTTGGTAATGATACGCTCGCAGGGGGTAGTGCTAACGATATACTAAGGGGTTCAGGTGGTGACGATAACATTTCGGGAGATCATGGTAATGATGTGCTGTTTGGTGGTGCTGGGAATGATACTCTAACTGGTGGTGCAGACAGTGACACGTTTGTATATAATGTCGACACCGACGCTGCCGTTGGCTCAACAGAGACCATTACTGATTTTGATGCAACAGACAATAATGAGGATATTTACCTTAACGGTTTGTTGAACGGCACCTTCTCATTTAATGGAAGTGGTGGGTTCTTAAACAACGGAAATACTCAGGCTAGTTTTAACCAGGGAACGGAAACGTTATCAATAGATCTGAACGGTGACGCGAATGCCGACATGGAAATCAGGCTAATGAACGTAACACTTGCAGATTTGGACATTGAGGATTTTGATGTAACTTCAGCAGCTATTGCTGTCTGACGAAGCAAATAAACGAACACAGCTTAATGTTTCGGAAGACCAACTAATTGATGGCCAATATTTATACGAGACTCGAACTTATTCTGGCCTCGATGTTCATCAATATACTCGGTCTGGCTGTGCCGCTTTACGTCATACAGGCTTTTTCAAGATATTTGGCGAATGGTTTTGACGAGACGCTTTATTCACTCACCTTTGGCGTACTTGTTGCTTTAGGCTTTGAATATTTGTTTAAGCGTCACCGTTTGCGCTCTTTAGTTATTTACAATCAGAACATTGATGATTCAGGTCGTTTTTTTGATTTAAGCAAGCGGATCAATTTTTCGAATCCACTTATTCTTGACGTTAAAAACTTAGCTTCAAAGCTCTCAGAGATCAGAGATAGAGAGCTTAACACGAGCATGAAGGCGCAATTACTCTGCTTGGATTTTCCATTTAGCTTACTCTATTTTGTGCTTATATACGTTCTGTCGCCAATCGCCGCGCTCATTTTCGTTGTTATAGCAATTCTCGCTGCTTTGCTTGGTGCAGTCAGTTCGGTTAGGCAAGGACGTTTGGCCGCTGATTTAAAAATAAAGAGAGATGATTTCAATTCTCGCGGATCTGACATCATAAATAAGCACAACACCATCTGGCTTTACCAAAAATATGAAGAGGTTTTTGCATCATGGAAAAATTCAGAGAAAGATTATAGGGAATCCCAGAATAGTCATGCTGCGCGCCTAATTTCAGCACAAAATATTAACGCGACTTTGTTACTGGTAACAATCTCACTTACTGTTTTCACATCTGCCATCGAAGTGTTTAACGGAAACCTTGATTTAAGCGCGCTGATAGCAATAAATATCCTAATAGGTCGTGCCTTTAACCCAATTGCATCAATGCCGGATGTAATTTCATATTTGCGCCCAAGACGTAGGATGCCGGAGTTACTGGAAATGTCTGAGAAGGCACCGGTTAGAAGCGGGAACAGAATACCTAAAAAGTTCATTGGGAAAGTTGAATTAAAGGATCTTGGTCAACTCTATCCTAGTATGCGTGCGCCCTTATTCAGATCGTTAAACTTTACGTTTCACCCGGGGTCAACAACGGTCATAACCGGAAGTAACGGCTCTGGAAAAACGACCTTGTTTAATCTGCTAACAGGCCTCACCAAGCCCTCAGAAGGTTCAATACTTGTAGATGATCTAAATCTTGAGCAAATCGAACCTGATTGGTGGCGTAACCAACTGCTTGCAGTTGGTCAGGAGCCAGAGTTTCTGCAGGAAACCATCAGGACGAATTTGCAAAACACCGGTATCCGTGTAACGCAGGAAGATATGACAAAAGCTCTCACGTTAGCTGGCTTGGTTTCGTTCATTGATCGAAGTAAAGATGGTTTAGACACTGAAGTGGGGTCTAATCGGACCAAATTTAATCTTGGTTTTAGAAAAAGATTGGCCTTGGCTCGGGCGTCTATTTTTGACGGAACGTTTGTGGTCATGGATGAGCCAACCGAAGGACTAGATAGCGTAGGTGCAAGAATATTTTATGACTTTCTTAACGGCCAAATAAGAAATAAAAAAACAGTCGTGGTCTTGTCCCATGATCCAGCAATCATCAAGGGAGCGGATAAGTTAATTGACCTAGACAAATTTCAGAATTCTTTAATACGAGCATAACTAAAGAGAAATGGGAGGTTCAATTGAATGGGGTTAGAGAGGATCCAAATCTTGATCATTTGCGGCCTAGTTCTTTTCCTTTTTTTCTGGAGCAGCGTAACGCAAATCGAGGTTGCAACTCATGCAGTAGGCAAAGTTGTGCCAGCAGGTAATGTCAGGACAATTCAAAACCTTGAGGGCGGTATAATTCGGGACATTTTTGTGGTTGAGGGCCAGGAAATAAAGGGTGGTCAACAAGTTTTGGAGTTTGAGGCTGTTGCGTCGGAGTCTGAGGTGGGTGAGTTAGAGGCACACCTCGCTTTTTTGGCAATAGAAGTGGCTGTCATTGATGCTACCTTGACAAATAAAGCATTAAAAATTCCAGCCAACCTCGGGGTGAGATTTCCAGATTTGATTCGGGCGAGTGAAAACCAAATGAAGGCAAAACAAACACTTCTGAACAGCCAAGTTCTTGTTTTAAATAACCAGATCGACACCAAACTGTCGCAGAAAGAGGCTTATACCAATCTGATTATAGAAAAAAAGAAGGCTAGGGCTCTGCTACGAGATCAAATAGAGCTCAGCAGTGGTGAAGGTTTGGAAATTAATAAACAAAAGCTGAGAGAGAAAGAAAAGCTTCTTGATTACTTGCAAGAACAGGTACAGTTGAGCGCAGGAGATATTGTCGAGATCAACGCGGAGAAATTGTCCCAAAAAAAACAAATGCTAGGATATCTGGAGGAGCAGATCAAAATAAGCGATGATTTGTTGAGTGAGAAAATAACAAGCGAACTTGCGCACCTTGATCTTCTCCGGGCAAAGCAAGCAGTAAAAACTGAAATTGAAGAACTAAAGGGGCGGGAAAAACAACGAGAGCTGTCGCACTTAAGTTTGCTGCAAACACGTCAGGTCACAAAGGCTGAAATTCAGGAATTAAGAGCCCAGCAAGTTGATATGGAGATGAAAATTCTTGAATTGAAGCGACAAAACCAATTGCTGAATGCAGAATTATCTGAACTTTCGCAAGCCAACAGGGATCTGGCTAACCAGATAGCTACTCTCAAGTCTGAAATTTTAGTATCAGAAAACACCTTTAAGGAGGAGTTGACCCAGCTGTTCCAAAAATACACTGACGAGCTAAACAAGTATGAAAAAAGGCTGGCGCGGTTCGAAGATGAGCTTGGTCGTCGTCTAGTCAAATCACCAATTGATGGTGTTGTCAAAAAGGTGCATGTTTTTACTCTAGGTGGCGTGGTCCAGCCAGGCATGGATCTAGTTGAGATTGTCCCAAGCAATGAAACCCTCGTTGTGGAGGCAGAGCTTCCAGTTGGGGATGTTGGCTTTGTCAACCTCAATCAAAAGGTGACAATAAAATTAGGTGGTGTTAATGGTGCAGAATATGAACCAATGAGTGGAGTGGTGGTTCAAGTAAGTCCAGATACATTGCAGAGAGAGGATGGCCAGGAATTTTATAAAGTTAAAGTTTCAACCCTCAACAACAAATTTGTGACCAAGGGAGCGGAATATCCTCTCAGACCGGGGCTTTTGGTTGATTGCAGTTTTGTAATTACAAAACGATCACTACTAGCAAATCTTATGGCACCGCTTATTAGCGCAAGAAGTAAAGCTTTTACCGAAAATGTATGGACAAGCAACAGAGAACGTGAGCAATGGCGCATAAGATTTCAAGATTTTGTGATGTTGCCGTTGAGTAAAGTTAATCAAGCACATTAACCCATCTTTTTTTCGTTTGCATTTTCCAAACTCAACGCAAGTTTTTGATTAAAACTAGCTAATGCTACCTGAACTTGATCTAATTCGAACTTTAGATTGTTAATCTTTACTCTGCAACTCTGAGCTTGCCGGAGCAAATAAATTTGTTCTTCGGAAAAGTCGTTATAATTATATTTTTTGCCGTTAATTTGAACCTCAGTTGATTCGTTTTCATTTTCTTTAGCCATAATCGAACTCTTACCTAATGAAAATTGCGCCCGAGAATTTTCGCCGATGATGTTATTAAGTTACCCCATTTGGTTGGTGTCAGTATAGTTGATTTTTGCTTAAGGAGTCCCTCTCCAATCTCAAGCTTCGTTGAGCGAAGGCAAAAGATGCAGTTGTGTCTTGAAAGAACAAAGCTGACTTTTTTGACAGTCAGAATCTTTATGTTTGCGACCAAAATCATTCAAAATTTACCGTAAAGCGCAGCAATGCATAAACGTTGATCAATGAGCAGGCCAACCCATTAATAGAATATCCAGCGGACTAGGGTTTTGTCAGCGTTACGTCCATTTGTTAGCAGTGATTGACCAGATGCTCCTTAGCGAACAGCTGGTGGTTAACGGTGTTGCCATTCAAATGGTTGATGTGCGGGGATGTTGTGCTGCTACATGTGCAGTCCCTGACCAAGGCTGAGGCTTCCGATTGCAAGGCGTCAAGCAACTGCATTAAACTTGCTTTTCTGATCCGGGTGATGGTGTTGTATGACCGTGAGGCAAGGAGATTGCTGGCGCTGTCAGGAATGCAACTGGAGGTTGGGTATGCAGCCACGCGTGAAATGTTTGGCTGGACACAATGCCGTCGAAAATTCAATCCGCGACCCGGCCGCCGGTGTGAAATTGTCCTCTGTCTTACCAGCTTTTATGGTGAGTAAAGAGTAGCCATTACCGTCTCTGAGTGGTGAACCAGCCATCAGCACCGGTTTTCACAAAGCTGCCACTATTTAACTCGCGGAACGCTTCTCGGAGTTCGGCGCGAGTGTTCATCACGATTGGTCCATGCCAAGCCACTGGTTCGCGCAGTGGTGCACCTGAAATCAGCAGAAAGCGGACACCGGTCTCGCTAGCTTGCACCTCAACCTCGTCACCATCGCCAAACAGCACGAGAGTGCGGTTTCCCGACTGGTCGCGGATTTTCATCTCCTCACCAGCAAATTCCTTTTCCACATTTATGCCGAAGGGCGCCGCCGCATTACCAAAACTAGCGCTACCCTCAAATACATAGGCAAAGCCTTGACGGCGCGTGTCGAAGGGAAAGCGTTTGCAGAGATTAGCTGGAATTTTGATATCGAGGTAAGCGGGGTCGGTGTCAATCCCATCAATCGGGCCGCGATAGCCACGGTAATCGCCAGCGATCACTCGAATATGCGTACCATCATCATCAGTGAGGCTAGCGATATCGCCTGATTTGACATCCTGATAGCGAGGAGTACACATTTTCTGGTTACGTGGCAGGTTGGCCCAGAGCTGAAAGCCATGCATCTGGCCTGCGGCGTTGCCGGTTGGCATTTCCTGATGGATGATCCCAGAACCGGCGGTCATCCATTGCACGTCGCCGTTGCCAAGCGTACCCCTATTGCCAAGCGAATCTGCATGTTCAACGGAGCCCTTTAGCACGTAGGTGATCGTCTCGATGCCGCGATGCGGATGCCAGGGAAAGCCTTTAGTATAGGCTGCCGGGTCGTCATTACGGAAATCATCCATCATCAAAAACGGGTCGAACGGTTTTGTCTCGCCAAAACCAAAAACACGGTGCAGATGCACGCCAGCCCCCTCCATCGTCGGGGTGGCAAGGCTGATGTTGGTAACAGGACGGATAGACATAAGGCTGACTCCTAGTTTACAGCTTATCAAATAATTGGCATCACCATTAAATGCAACCCTGGACATGTCTGCCATTGCGCCGAGCCAACTGATCTGAGCCATTTCTACATGCTGCAAAAATTGCAGCATGACTAAGCAAAAAAAGCGCTATAAAGAAGCAAATTTAATGGGTAAACAATTCTTACCTTTTCTCATGTTTCCTCCGAGATAAGTTCCTAGCCCCCTCCGGTTTCGCCGTTGGGGGTTTTTTTTGCCAACGGCTTGTATAGTGACCGCGCCCCCACTAAATCTGGCGTCATGCCCAATCTAGCCTGCAGGGATGAGTCCGATGTCACACTTCAGTAATCTTGGTGATGATGCGATTAGCGAGGTCATCGAGATGGCGCTCTCTGACCACACCAGTTTTGCCCAGATCGAGGCATTGCATGGTCTTAAGGAAAAGGAGGTCAAAATTTTGATGCGCAGGCTCCTAAAGCGGGGCAGCTACAAGGCATGGAGGCGGCGGGTGCGAGCATTTTCTAATCGCAGGACGATTTATAAATAGGGATTATTCTGTGGTTGGATGCGACTGTCCGGACCTATTGGCTGCCTCATCAATTCGTTAAGGCCATCCTAGCGAGCGAAGACCTGTGTAATCAGCAGGCTGATGCCGATAAGCATCAACAAACTGCCAAGCACCCGGTCGAATAGATGAAAGCGTGCCGCCATTAGCGCGTGCAGCTGATGCCCGCTGAGAGCAATAACGATGACGAAATAGGTAACAGCATCGATGACCCCCGCAAGCGTGGCCATACCAACATGCAGGCCGAGCGACTGGCCCTCGGCAAAGAACTGGCTGAACAATGAAGCGAAGAAGGCAGCAATTTTTGGGTTGAAGGCGGCGATTGCAAAACCGCTAAGAAAGTTGCTGCTCATGCTGTTTTGATCTGTCGCGATAGTTGGCTCGTCTTTTGGACGAAAAGAAGCCTTTAGCAGGCGTCCACCAAGCCAGATTAGTAAACTGGCTCCGGCAAGCTGCAGGGCGAAAAACAGCGCAGGATGATGGGTGATGATGAAGGACAGGCTGGTCGCCGCAACAAAGGCATAGAGAAAAATACCAAGCCCATGGCCGAATGCCGCCGCCAGCCCGCCGGCGCGCCCTCCGGTCCTGGTAGCGGACAGAATGACCGCAAAGCTAGGCCCTGGAGATACCGCGCCAAGAATGCAGACAAGTGTGAGGTACAGCCAGTCGGAAACGTTCATGGCGACACCCTAACCCAGAAAAAATCGGTGGACATCACTCTTTTTTGAGAGGTGCGCTGGTGCCCGTCATTTGGTTGGACATTACGGCATCTGTCTAAAAAGTTTTTTGCCCAAAACTGGCTCGGCGCCGCCGCTTTTTTCTGTGAAATTTTGTGTGTAAATAAGCGTTAAGTTGGGATAAGAATTGAATCATAAAACCAACGCTCCGATACCTACAACAGAATCCACGACGCAGCAGATTGTCTCGTATTAACAGGTTTCCTTTAACAATACCATATCATGAAACAGCCGCCACCGGCCGCGATTCAATCTGCGTCTGATGACTTCGGTACTGGCTGGCGCCATTGGCCTTTTGCATCTGTCAGCCTGTCGGGAGGCAGGCTATTAGGCAGCGTGCAACTCAGCCCTTATCGCCGTGTGTGCTTTATCTGGTGATGGTTGTTCACTGGCCGGAGCCGCGTTACGCTTACATTTTTTGGACATTAGGGAATGGTCGGATGCAAAAACTGATAATTGACACGGACCCCGGCCAGGATGATGCAGTTGCCATACTGCTGGCACTTGCCAGCCAGGAATTTGATATACTTGGCATTACCACTGTCGCCGGCAATGTGCCTCTCGACCTGACCACGATTAACGCCCGCAAAATCTGCGACCTTGCGGGTCGTCGTGATTGTCGGGTTTTTGCTGGCCAAGACAAGCCGCTAGCGCGTCCGCTAGTTACGGCTGAGCATGTCCATGGAAGCACTGGCCTTGATGGCACGGACATGCCGCCACCACAAACCCCGGTGCAGGATATGCCTGCGGTAACTTTCCTTATTGAAAGCATCCGTGAACATCCGGTTGACGCTGTGACAATTGCCACACTTGGCCCCTTGACCAATCTTGGTCTTGCTCTGCAGCAGGCTCCCGATATTGCCGCGCGCATCGGGCAGGTGGTGATAATGGGGGGTGGCTTTTTCGAGGGGGGCAATATCACGGTTGCCGCCGAGTTCAATATTTTTGTTGATCCTGAAGCCGCCGACATTACCTTTCGGTCCGGCATCCCAATCGTGATGATGCCACTCGACGTAACCCATAAGGTGCTGACCCACCAGAGGCGGATCGAACGGTTTGCCTGCCTTGGTAACGAGACTGGGCGACAGGTCGCTAATATGCTATCCTTCTCAGAGCGTTTTGATGAAGAAAAATACGGCACTGATGGTGGGCCGCTTCACGATCCTTGCACCATTGCCTGGCTATTGGCACCTGACCTGTTTTCCGGGCGGCATTGCAATGTCGTCATTGAAACCACTTCGGAATTGACGCTTGGTATGACGGTGATCGACTGGTGGCAGGTAAGTGACAGGCTCCCTAACGCACATGTAATGCGTGATGTTGATGATGAGGGTTTTTTTGCTCTTCTGACTAGCCGACTTGGAACGTTGCCCTGATCAATTTGTCATTACCGATAGTTATGCCTCGGCAGCATTTTTTGTTAGCTATTTTTTATACACATTTCACCAAATCTTACATTTTTTGTCTTTTGCGCGCGTGTACTTGCACGTCTGTCTAAAGTTTATTGACGTTGATTTTGGTCAATCGGCCTGTCTGCGAGGGTTTAAAGTCACCCTGGCAAATAAACCCTTTTGGATGTTGTGATTTGCGATGGCAACGTTCATACTTTGACGTGAAATTGTTAAAAATTTTTCAGGGGAGCCGCGATGAGAGCGTGTGGATATTTAATCACCGTTGGCCTTTTGGTAAGCGGTTGTTCCTCCTTGCCAGATTTTGGCAAATGGTTTGAAGGGGACACTGATCAGCAAGCTAAAACGCTTGTGGCTGAAGCCGCAAAAACAGCCGGAGAAAATAGCGAAGAACCAGAAAAGGCTGTACAGCAACTCGCCTATGAAAAGGCGACCAGCAATTTTGCGGATCGTATGTCAAACGTGCTCACCAGCGATAATTCGAATACGCGTATTTCTATCACAGGTCAGGACACCGAAAACACAAGTGTGCGCCTGATGAATTTGACGATGCTTGGTGAAATGGCTGGCAGTGGTGTCAACTTTGTCCAGTCCTCGATTTTATACAAGCCAGATCGGTCTACGCTAAATGTTGGCATTGGTCGCCGAATTCTGAGTGAGGATGAGAAGACAATGTACGGGCTAAACGCCTTTCTGGATTATGCACCAAAATATAGCCACCAGCGGGCCAGCCTTGGTTTTGAGCTTAGAAGTGCTGCTTTTGAATTGAACGCAAATCAATATGTTCGGATTAGTGACTGGGAAAAGGGAGAAAACAGTAACAATGAGCGTGTCATGGACGGTCAAGAAATCGAACTTGGTATGCAAATCCCATATGTTCCTGCTGCGAAGCTATATGCTCAGTCTTGGAAATGGAGTGGTGTCTCAACCACTAAAGGCAAGAGCTACAGCCTTGAGCTTAATGAGATGGTTGGTCCTGGGATAAGGCTCGAAGCCGGGGTCAAAGACTACGATGGCATCACCAAGGATGAGAATTTTGTGAATATTTCCTACAATATCAATCTTGGAAATGCGGGAACTGTGGCGTCATCAGTCTCGATATTTTCGGCACAGATGTTTGAGAAGAGCTCGATGCGTTCCAAACTTTTGGACGAAGTGCGGAGGAGCAATGAAATTGTCTATGAGACAGAATTTAGTACAACAGCAGGGGGAGTTTAAAATGAAATATTTAGGCTATTTTCTCCTGCCTTTGATGATTTTCTCGAGCGATTATGCCGCTGCTGGGGTTTTGAATGGCACAGCGGATAATGGTACAGCTTGCAGTTCTTCATCACCAATGATGACGGCAGATAGAAGTTGCAGAGCAACGCCTAGCAAATATGTTGTTACAATATATGAGATGGGTGTGTGCACAGAAGACCCATTTAACGGTCACACGAATGTTACAATGGATAAAGCTTCTTGCTCGGTAGTTTTTCAGAATTCGACGGGCTTCACAAATGATTATGCAGCCTCGATTGGAACGCCAGTCGCAATGATTGGTACAAGTTCGCGACCAGCAAATGGGACATATAAATATCCATATATGATCATGAAAAATGAGTTCACTGTTAACGGCTCCTTTACATCAAATGGCACTACCTACTACAGCACTGGCTCTGGGAATGCTGCATCCTCAGGAACTGCCGCTGAGTATACCGATACTCTTCAAAACTTCGGAGGTCCGAAATGTTTCTCTGGCTATCCAGACGCACCTATCACTGGTGTAGGCACAATTAGTGCCTACCTTGTTAATTCATCATTAGTACGCGCAGACGAGGATGACGTTTCGTCTGGCAACTGCACTGGAATTGATCGCATGGTTGGAATGATGAATCTGGACACTCCTTTCACAATCTCAGAAAATACAGTTGAATTTAGCTACAGCTTTATCCTGACTGACTTCGGAATACAATTTTTTGATGAGAGTGGAAGTGACAGTGTACCAGATGGTTTTGGCAGTGGACCGTTCTCTGGAAAGTTCACAATTGTCGATCGTTGATTTCATTTGATAAACTCTAAATATTCAATGGAGTTAGAGGCTAACTGGACAATGTGATTGCTGTGTTATTTCAACATGCCAAAAACCAGCGAGTATGCGAGTGAAGAAATCACGGTAACACCAATGAAAACCTCGAGAAACTTCTCGATTAGCCGGATTTGCGAGCGGTACGATGCCAAGGCCGGTCCTTTAAGGAATTTGCGGCTGATCACATAGACGATCAGTGCGGCTAGTGATGCTGTGAACTCGGCGGTTTCAAGCTCTGGATGGTCTGGATAGACATAGCGATGCACCAGAAGCATTCCAAAAATCAGAAATGGATATGTGAGTTGTGCGGCGCGGCTTTGAAATCCAAACGAAGATAGGCCGTTACGCATGGTGACTATCCTCGACACAACTTCGGGGTGATACGGAGATTAATCCAAGCTAACGCCAGTCTGCCAAAAAATAAACGCATTGGATACACAAAAGGCGCGATGCAATTCTGGCGCGGGGCGGCCTCACGATATTTTAAATGTTTTTTGGCTGGCATCCGTCGATTGAAACCATCGGCGATTACCACTATTTGCAGAAAGTCTGTGAGTGCATAGAATTTTGTCCCTTGCCCCTCACAAGCCCCGTTCAGCCACAGGAATTTTCATGCCCCCCATAGTTTCCATCTGCGACCTTCACAAATCCTATGCTGACGGTAGTGAGGCGCTGAAAGGCGTGTCACTTGACATTGAGGAGGGGGAGATCATTGCCCTTCTTGGGCCAAATGGAGCTGGCAAGACGACCCTGATCTCGACAGTCTGCGGCATCACCTACGCTAGCAGCGGCAGCGTGTCGGTAGCCGGGTTTGACATTACTAAAGATTACCGCAAGACACGCGCCATGATCGGCCTAGTGCCGCAGGAGATCACCCTTGAGTCCTTCCAGAAGGTAGAGGACTCACTCCATTTCTCGCGCGGGCTCTTCAACAAACCGCGTGATGAAGCGTTCGTCGAATCGCTGTTAAAAAAACTATCGCTGTGGGACAAGCGTGATGCCCGCAACATGACGCTTTCAGGGGGAATGCGCCGCCGGGTGATGATTGGCAAGGCGCTCAGCCACCAGCCACGCATCCTATTTCTGGATGAACCGACTGCTGGTGTTGACGTCGAATTGCGCAAGGATATGTGGGACATTGTTCGCGAGTTGAAGGAGGACGGTGTAACCATCATTCTGACAACACACTATATTGAAGAAGCTGAGGCGATTGCTGACAGGGTTGGGGTTATCAATGGCGGTGAGCTACTGTTGGTTGAGGAAAAAAACATGCTGATGCAACGTATGGGAGCCAAAGCCATGCGCATTGACCTCCAGCAGCCAATAACTGAAATTCCGGTGACGCTCGCCAGCTATGATTTGCGCCTCTCTGCCAACGGGGACGCGCTGTTCTATACGTATGACACGCGCGGTGAGCGCACAGGTATTACCCGACTTTTGACAGACATTAGTGGTGCCGGCCTTGTCCTGCGCGACTTACAGACATCGCAAAGCTCTCTCGAGGACATCTTTGTCGATCTGGTGGGAGGATAGGCCGATGAATTTATATGCAATTAGGGCAATATACATGTTCGAGATGGCGCGCACCTTTCGCACTATCGGCCAGAGTATAGTCTCACCAGTTATTTCTACTTGCCTATATTTTGTTGTGTTTGGCACGGCCATCGGCTCGCGCATTCAGCAGGTTGATGAGGTTCCCTACGGCACCTTCATCGTGCCTGGCCTGATCATGCTTTCGGTGCTAATGCAGAGTATGACCAATGCATCGTTCGGCATCTATTTTCCAAAATTTATAGGTACGATCTATGAACTGCTATCGGCGCCAGTTTCTGCAATTGAGGTGGTCATTGCCTTTGTTGGCGCGGCGGCAACAAAGGCGCTGTTGATCGGCCTCATCATTTTGGTAACGGCGCATCTCTTTGTACCGATTGAAATATTGCATCCTTTCTGGATGCTGTCATTTCTGGTGTTGACCTGTGTGTCCTTCGCGCTTTTTGGGTTCATCATCGGCATCTGGGCGAAAA
>CACJUX010000047.1 GCA_902596655.1 uncultured SAR116 cluster alpha proteobacterium
AATCGCCTATGCCAAGCAGATGAACCGGCGTCGGTTCATGGCTGTGACCTCCTCAATTGGACCTGGTGCCACCAACATGGTTACTGCGGCAGCACTCGCACATGTGAACCGGCTGCCAGTCCTGTTTCTGCCCGGCGATGTCTTTGCTGACCGACGACCCGACCCGGTGTTGCAGCAGGTTGAGGATTTCGCCGATGGCACAGTTTCGGCGAATGATTGCTTTCGGCCCGTGAGTCGCTATTTTGACCGTATCACCCGCCCCGAGCAAATCCTGCAATCCTTGCCAAAGGCGATGTCAGCGCTGACTGATCCGGCACAATGTGGGCCGGTTACCCTGTCCCTTTGTCAGGATGTTCAGGCTGAGTCCTATGCCTTTCCGGATAGGTTCTTTGCGCCGCGCATCTGGGAAACGCGACGCCAGCGCCCGGATGAGGCTGAGATGGCTGAGGCCATTGCCGCCCTTCGCAAGGCAAAGCGGCCATTGATCCTTGCCGGTGGCGGTGTGCGCTATTCTGGCGCCAGTGCCGCGTTGACTGATTTTGCCGAGAGTGCCGGCATCCCGGTTGCCGCTACACAGGCTGGCAAATCGGTAATGCCAGAGGCGCATCCCAACTATGTTGGATCACTTGGCGTTACCGGCAGTTCGGCGGCGAATGACTTGGCACAAAGGGCCGATGTTGTTCTGTCCGTTGGCAGTCGCTTGCAGGATTTCACGACCGGTTCAAATGGATTGATCAAGGGGCAGGTTCTGTCGCTCAATGTGCAACTCCATGATGCTATCAAGCATGATGCCATAACGGTTGTTGGTGATGCGCTTGTCGGGCTTGAGACATTGGGACATGCACTGGTAGGACATCATACATCCGATGCCTATCAACAGGAATATGCGACGCTCAAATGCGAATGGGACGCCTCTGTGGATACCGTCACTGGAAAGCCAGAGGGTAACGCTTTGCCGTCAGACAGCGCGGTGATTGGCGCGGTAAACCGAAATGTGCCGGCAACGGCGATCGTAGTGGGTGCCGCCGGGTCAATGCCCGGGGAATTGCACAAGCTCTGGCGGACCGGCGCTGTTGACGGTTATCATATGGAATATGGCTTTTCTTGCATGGGCTATGAGGTGTCCGCAGGCATTGGTGTGCATATGGCGTCACCGGATCGCCCCAACGTCGTTTTTGCAGGTGACGGTTCCTATCTAATGATGAATTCTGAGCTGGCGACGGCAGTGATGATGGGTGTGTCAATGACTCTGGTTGTTACCGACAACCGTGGATATGGCTGTATCAACAGATTGCAGGTGGCAACCGGTGGTGCGCCGTTCAACAATCTGCTGGCAGATGCCCATCACGAAATATTGCCAGAAATTGATTTTGCCGCGCATGCTGCCTCTCTCGGTGCCCGATCACAGAAAGTCTCGTCGCTTGATGAGCTGGAAGAGGCAGTTCTGGCGGCCAGTGGCCGTTCGGGGGTCGATGTCATTGTCATAGATACCGACCCGGGACCAAGTACTGAGGCTGGGGGAGTCTGGTGGGATGTTGCCGTGCCAGCGGTTTCTGACCGGGTGGCTGTCGGCTCAGCATATCAAAACTATGTTCAGGGACGCAAACGACAGGAAAAGGGTAACAAATAACCTTGTCGATGGTGTGCTTCTCCTGCGACAGTGGAGATGTTGAATGTTTGGGGGATGGGAATGGCAGAATTACTTGTAAAACCGGCAAGCGGAGCTGTGGTGCATGACATTACGCCGCAAAGTGCGGGCTGGGGGCATGTCGGGTTCGGCTTGCATGATCTGGCGGCCGGTGGTGTCATTGACGGCAGTGGTGACAGCAATGAACTATGTATTGTACTGCTGAGCGGAGCTGTCTCGGTCAGCGCTGGCGATGTTGATTTTGGCCATATTCATGGTCGCGAGTCAGTCTTTGATGAGGTGCCGGCGCATGCTTTCTATGTGCCCATGCAGACAAACTGGAAGGTGGAGGCGACAACGGCTTCGGAGGTTGCTATCTGCCGTGCACCAGGAATAGATGGTCTTCATCCGCCGCGCCATATACCGCCAGATTCCATGTCTCTGGAAACCCGGGGCAGCGGTGCAAACACCCGACATGTCTGCAATATCCTGCCGGAGACTGAGCCTGCCGATAGTCTGTTGGTAGTTGAGGTGATCACACCATCCGGCAATTGGTCCTCCTATCCACCGCATAAACATGACACTGATGATCTGCCGCATGAGTCCTATCTGGAGGAAACATATTACCACCGGGTAAACCCCTCGCAGGGCTATGTTATGCATCGTGTCTACAATGATGACCGAAGTCTCGATGTATCGATGGCGGCGTATGACAGATCCGTAGTGCTTGTGCCGCAAGGTTATCACCCCGTCGGTGTCCCGCATGGTTATGAGAGCTACTATCTGAACGTTATGGCGGGGCCGAAACGCATTTGGAAATTTCGGAACGATCCGGCGCATGACTGGATTATGAACTGGAAAGGCTAACGCGAATGCGAACAATTAGTGACAGGGATTGCGAAACGGCAATCGATGCTTTGCTTGATGGTCCAGGCTATCATCTGTTTGAGAGCGTTTTTGGCGAGGAGGAGGTTGCTAAGGCCAACCGCATCATCAACCATCATTCTGACGCTGCGCAGGCAGCAACGCATTTTCATGGTGAGCATGCTGACAAGATTCATCTGCAGCGCCGCGTCTGGAATTTGCTCAACAAGGGACAGATTTTCGTTGATATGGTCCAGCATGATGCTGTGATGAGGGTGTTTGGGAAGATCCTCGGTAAGCAGTTTATCCTTGGTTCATTTGCAGCAAATCGCCTCTTGCCGGGGGCACCGGGGCAGGAGCCGCATGTCGATTATCCCTATTGGGACATGCATGATCTTGATGAATTTCCAGCAGGCATCAACGCTGGCTTTCACATGAATTGCCAGTCGCTGATCAGCCTGCATGAATTCACTGCCGAGAATGGAGCAACCGCTATTGTTCCCAATTCCCAGAAAACAGGGATCTATCCCTCGAAAGAGACTTTTTACGACGCCTTTATTCAGTTGTCCTGTCCCCCTGGCAGCCTGTTGCTGTTCACAGGCCTTGTTTGGCATTGCTCAATGCCAAATAACAGTAATGGAGAGCGCACCTCTGTTCTGGGCCAGTATCTGCCGAAATTTGTCAAGCCCATGGAGGATCTAAAACGGGGTGTTGCCACGCATGTCGTCAAGGCGGCATCGCCGGCGCTTCATCAACTCCTTGGCACGAATCTGCGCTATCCGGAATTTCTGGAGGAGGCCGCTGCGGGCAATGCGGAAGGCAAATCAGCCGCTGAGTAAAGCCTATCCACCGTTTCAAATTGATCTCTGTTATTTTGGGAATGATTAATGAAAATTCGTCTTGGCATGTCGCCTATTTCATGGAGCAATGATGACCTGCCACAGTTGGGCGGCGAGACACCGCTGGAGGTGTGTCTTGCAGAAACGAGACAGGCTGGCTTTACTGGCACGGAAAACGGCGGCAAATTCCCAACCGAGGCTGGTGCGCTGAAGTCTGTGCTGGACAATCATGATCTGGCAATGGTCTCTGGGTGGTATTCGGGAACCATCATCAATAATGAGCTTGCTGCCGAGATCGAACAGATCACGCCTCAGCTGACCTTGTTCCGTGATGTTGGCGCTCCGGTCATTGTCTATGGGGAAACCTATGAGACAGTGCAAAACAGGCAGGAACGGCCACTCGCCAGCCGACCGAAGCTGGCTGATTTTGACGTTGTCGCCTATGGGCGTAGAATCACGGCGCTTGCAGAGCATTGTGCGGATTTCGGCGTGCCATTGACCTTCCATCATCATATGGGCACCGCAGTGGAAAGTGAGGCTGAGCTTGATCAGTTGATGAACCACACAGGTGAGGCAGTGAATCTGCTGCTGGATACCGGCCATCTGCTGTTTGCCGGTGGCGATAATGCGGCAGTGATCACAAAGCATGGCCTACGCATCAATCATGTTCACACGAAGGACATCAGAAAGGACGTTCTAGCGTCTTGCAACAAACAGTCACGCTCCTTTCTCGATTGTGTTCTTGATGGTGTTTTCACTGTCCCCGGAGACGGAATGATCGATTATGATGATATCATGCGCCGTCTTGCGGACGTTGGGTATGAGGGATGGGTGATAATCGAGGCTGAGCAGGATCCGATCAAGGCGAATCCTCTCGAATATGCGAAGCTCGGATATAATGCACTTGTTGGTTCGGCGTCAAAGGCAGGATTTGAGATAGTCGACTAGCAGGTGTGCAAAACAGGAGGGAGATGATGGGTGCCGAGGATCGTTGGGTAAAGACCAAGACAGATTATGATAGTAACGGATTTGTCGTCATCCCTGATATGCTGTCACAGGAAGATTGTGACAGGCTGTTGGTTGAGGCCGCCGAGATTGGCCGGGGCAACCGTGGTGCGGTGCGCGGCATTGCAAAGCTGGCTGACAATCTTGACGATACAGAGGTATTGTCACGATACCTGACCTTCCAGTTTCCACACCAGGCGTCAGAGCTGATCCGTAATGAATTCATTGCGCATCCGGCGATCGCGAAAGTGCTGTCACATCTGATTGGCCCGAATGTCAAATGCATGCAATCAATGCTGTTCATCAAACCATCTGGAAAGCCGGGTCAGGCATGGCATCAGGACGAACATCTCATCCCGACACGTGACCGTTCGCTGGCCGGAGTCTGGCTGGCGCTTGATGACGCCACGATAGAAAATGGCTGCCTATGGGTCAGGCCGGGTAGCCATGCAGATGGTGTGATCTATGACACTGCCCCACATGGGTCTACCGACTTTGACAGCGGCAATCACCTGACCGGCACTCCAAATGATGCGGACATAGGGATCACGGTTGAGGTCAAACGTGGGTCAGCGGTGATCTTCAACCGCTACCTGCATCACCGAAGCTTGCCAAACAGGGCACCGGGAGGCACGTTCCGCCGGGCGTTGGTCAACCATTACATGAGTGCGAATTCAATGTTGCCCTGGGATTGGGATGGGCGTATTTCCCCGACCCGTGATATGCGTGATATTGTCATGGTATGTGGTAATGATCCCTACAGCTGGCAGGGTGTTGATGATATCACCTACGCCTTCTCGCGTGCTGAAACGGCTGATTTGGATGATCCCAATCATGATGCCACCAAGAAGATCTTTTAATGGATCGTCACCTGTCCTCACCTGACATCATCGCCAGCCTCCAACAGGGGCGCTTCCTCGTTGTTGGTCGTGCTGGCATGGATCTCTATCCCGAGCCAGCAGGCACAAGGATCACTGAGGCTTTGTCCTTCGTTGCTGATCTGGGTGGTTCGGCGGGGAATATCGCTGTCGCGATTGCCCGCCATGGGAAAGTGGCATGTCTTGTATCGGTTCTCAGTAATGACGCGGTTGGCCGTTTTGTTGCCTCAAAACTGTCGCATTATGGCGTTGCAACAGATCATCTTCATTTCACTGATGAGCCGATGACCCGGAGCTCACTGGCGATTGCCGAGAGCCGGCCCGGTGACGCAGATGTCGTTATTTATCGTAACAACACCAGCGACATGCGCCTGTCCGAAGCCCATGTGTCACAGATTGATTTTGACGGGGTTGCGGCCGTTGTTCTGACAGGCACAGCGCTGTCAGATAGTCCATCCGATCACGCGCTGACGGCTATTACCAAGGCCGCGCGGCAGGTGCGTACACCGGTGATTTTGGATGTTGATTACCGTGTCAGCGCGTGGCCCTCTTCATCTGTAGCGGCTCAAAGAACGCTGAATTTTGCGCGAAATTGTGACCTGATTGTTGGCAATGATGAGGAGTTTGCTCTGCTCGCCACGAGTACAGAAAGCTCCGGTGCTGATGGCTTCACCCTTGCTCGCGAGATGGCGGTAAAGGGGCAGATTATCCTTTATAAGCAGGGACAGGAAGGATGCCGTCTATTGCTGGGGGAAAGTGTTCAGCAATTCGGCATTTTTCCAGTTGAACTGGCCAAGCCATTTGGATCAGGCGATGCGTTTTTGGGAACATTGCTTGCGCGGTTGCAGGATGGCCTCAGTCTTGAGGCGGCGATCCGGGAAGGATCGGCGGCGGCGGCCTTTGTGGTGAGCAAAACTGGCTGCGCCTCTGCGATGCCTGACACGGATGAACTTGCCAGTTTCATGGCTGGCTATGAAGCCCTCTGAGTGCGGCGGCGTTGGCCCACAGGACAGGAACCAGCAGGAGATCACAATATGCATATTGCGCCTTTCAATAATCAGAACAAAGCCATCATTCATATGAACGATGCGCATGTGCCATTGACCTATTTCAACATTGTGAAATTGACGCGTGGTGACCGTTTTCAATATGCAACACCGGGCTACGAGACTTGCATTGTCCCCGCAACCGGCCAGATTGATGTTGTTGTGGCCGGCGTCACGGTTGAAAAGCTGGGGCTGCGGGGGGATGATGTGTGGGACGGCGAACCCGAGGGTGTCTACGTGCCGTCAGGGTTGACTGCTGAGATGATCTGTCTGAAAGAGGCGGCGGAAATTTTTGTGGCAGGTGCCAAATTTGACCAGACGCTTACACCATTCGCCGTCCGCGCAGGCGATATTGACAAGGTGCAGTATGGCTCTGACGAAACCAAGACGCACCGCAAGATAAAGCACATCCTTGGTCAGAAACAGGCCGATCAGGTTGGTCGGCTTCTTGTGTCCGAGCTGTTTACAGTGGGGCAAGGTGGCTGGTCAGGGTTCCCGCCACATAAACATGATACTGACCGCTTGCCCGATGAAACACGTCATGACGAGGTTTATAATTTCCGTTTCAGGCCCGACCATGGTTTTGGCATGCAGCTCTTGCAGCCATCAGACGGCGGCATGGGCGAGGCATTTCATATCGTCGATGGATCTACCTTCGCCATCGAGGCTGGCTATCACCCCTGTGTGGTGGCTCCCGGTTATGAAATGTACTATTTCACCATTCTTGGCGGATTGAGCCAGCGTCCGCTCGTCCAGCACTTCCAGCCTGAACATGCGTGGCAGATCGAGACCATCCCGGGTATCAAGGACATGATTGCTAAATTCAAATAGGCGTTTCAATTTTGCAGGGAGGCTAATTGTCAATAAAATCGATCAAGTAACTGTCAGGATTCATTTCTACAGCACGTGAAACAATGTCGTTAGCTGACGCCGTCTCACAAAGTGCCACCACACAACCACCAAAGCCAGCACCCGTCAGTCGGGCGCCAAGCGCACCTGCGCTTCGCAGGCTGCTAACCAGTCGGTCCAATTCCGGGCTTGAAACCTCATAATCATCGCAAAGCGAGTCATGACTCTTATTCATGAGATTACCAAGGCCGCTTGGGTCATTTCTGAGAAGACAGTTAACCGCCGCCTGCACCCGCACATTTTCACTGACCACATGTTTCGCCCGTTTCATCTCGTTGTCTAAGACAACATTTCCAAACATCCCTGTGGTGGCGTCACGCAAGCTGCTAACGCCAAGAATCTGCGCAGCAGCAGCGCATTCAGCCAGCCTCTGATTATAAACGGTGTCTGACAATTTTCGCACACTACCAGAATGTACAACTGCAACTACATGGCCTGCCGGCAATGACATAAGTTTGTAATCCAGCGAGCGGCAATCAAGCATCATGCAATCGCCAGGCGTTGCAGCGGCGACCACCATCTGGTCCATAATTCCACATTGCGTTCCAATAAAATCATGCTCAATCCGCTGTGCAAAAAGGGCCAATTGAGTATCTGTCACGGAGGGCAATTGCTGAGCTGTCACTAATGCTCGGAGTATGGCAATTTCCAGAGCAGCAGAAGAAGATACACCTGCACTAGGGGGAATGTCGGATTTGACGGCAATATCAATACCCTGGAGCCTGCCACCGACTGGCAGCAGTTGATGCAGTGCACCGATGACAAAATCCAGCCAATGTCCGTCAAGTCCATCATAAATCGCCTTATGGCCTGTCAAAAATTGGTTTGAAATCCCACAAACGAGGTCATCATCCCTAATGGCTAGTGCAACTTCGGTCCGGTTACTGATTAGACAGGGAAGTACCAGACCATCATTATAGTCGGTATGTTCACCGATGAGGTTTGCCCGCCCATGGGCATGGGCCAAAGCCATCGGCTCTCTGCCGAATTGGTTGTTAAATGATTTGATGAGATGATTTCTCGAATGCTCATCATCCATCCGGCTGCTCCAGGCCATTCAGAATGGCAGCAGCCCGCTCAGGTGGCAGATCGAGCAGAAAAAGGTCTGTTATCTGTTCAACTGCCGCGAGGTATTTCATTTTTGTTCGGCTCCGTTTGAGAGGCTGAAAAACGCAATGAAAATGGAAAACGTCCTCGTAGCCCAACGGCGCGATATGCCAGCCCATCGTAAGCGGCATCGGCGCATCAAAAACAGAGTTGAGTTTTTTTGCTGCCTCGTCTAGCAATGCGGCGTAGCCAACAATTTCGTCATCATTCATCTCTGCTGGGCGGGCAACGCGCCGGAAAGGCACAACACAGATTTCAAACGGATATTTTGCCCATTCGGGAACAAAAGCTACGCCATGGTCGTTACGAGAGATCACTAACTCTTCAGCCATGCCTGCTATTGCATCCATCAGTGGATTGCCAACACGAAAAGCCTCGGCTTGTCGCTCCATCCTCACGGGTATATGAGGAAGCGCATATATCTGGCCATGGGGATGATCGATGGTTACTCCTGTCTCCCGCCCCTGATTTTCAAATGGCAATACATATTGGACTCCATCAACCTCAAGTAGATTTGCAGCCTCAGCACCAATGGCTTCGATAAGCAGACCAATCCTATCAATACCAATTGTCGCAAAGCTGGCATTATGTGTGTCACTATATGAGATTACCTCACAGATACCTAGGCCGGGTGCCGTAGCCACTCCCAATTCGGGAGGTAGATCAGGCATTGCCGATAATGCAGCAAATCTGTTGGTGAAAATCGCCACCTCATAAGCGTCGACCGGAATATCAGTTAATGGTCCACCTTCGCGCATAACACAAAAGGGGCACTCTGCCTGATTAGGCAAAAAGGTGCGCTGCTGACGTGCTGCGGAAATCCCAACCCAGTCACCTGTAAGGGGGTGGCAGCGCAGATGCGACGATACGCTGTCCACTGCGGGCAAACCGTCAAAATGATTATAGAGACGGGGTTTCCTGCTATAGAGGTAGAGGCGTCGGCCACCGGATCGATAAACGATATGTTTATAGTGGCCCATTTTCACCACAACTTCGGAAGGCAGGCGGCATACGCTTCCAACAAGTCATCAACCGTTCGCCAGATTTGGTCGAGGTCGAACTTGGCAGCAGTTTGTTGGTCTGTCATCGTCGAATGATAGAGATGCTCGTTTCTGCCATAATCCTTTACAATTTTTGGTACCGGAGCCTGTGCCAATAACGTCTCTGACTTCCGTTGGTTGGATGGTGATCACTCAAAAATCCTAGCTAGGCAGCCAGCCAAACGAAATTGGCTATACGCCTCCTTTGCGGCAAATCTCAATCATGAAACCCGTTGTTATTCATATGATTATCCGGTCTTTCCAAGTGCCTGTTGCATGACGTCCGCAATACGCTCCGTGAACTCTCTAGGGTCGGAAATTGCTTCGCCATCCGACACTAGAGCGCTATCGAAAATCAGCTTTGCAAATTTGTCTGACCCATCGAACTCCCCGCCCTCAAGACGCTCATTCAAAGTTTTAATCAGCGGGTGCTTGGCATTCAGTTCAAGAACCTTTGGACCACCCTTGAAATCTGGGTTGTGCATTCGCATCATCCGTTCCATTTGTGGGTCCATCCCGTTTTGATCCGCCACAAGCCGGGCCAGACTTTTCTCCATATGCGCTGAACTTCGGACATCAGCCACTTGACTCTCAAGCGCATGTTTGACTTTTGCAACAAGACTGTCATTAAGCACTGGCTCAGCATTGCCTTCATCCGTTGTCGACTCGCCAATTTTTGACAGATCAATCTCACCTCTGGTAATTGACTGAAACGACTTGCCCTTGAAGTTGGGCATATTGGTCAGCCAGAAATCATCAATCGGGTCGGAGAGCAACAATACATCAATGCCTTTCGCCTCAAAGCTCTCTAGATGGGGGCTGTTGAGTGCCAGTTCCGCATTCTCGGTGGACAAATAATAGATGACATCCTGACCTTCTGCGAATTGGTCAACATACTCCTGCAGCGTTATGAGTTCATTTTTCTTGGTCGATTTAAATAGACTGATATCAAGTATCTTTTCCTTGTTATCTTGATCCTCATAAAGTCCTTCCTTTATCACCTTGCCGAGCGCGGCCCACACGGACTGATAGTCCTCACGGCGTTTTTCCAGTGCTTTTTTCAGTTCGCCGAGAAGGCGCTTTGTCAGTGCCTTTCTGATTTTGGTGACCACAGGATTTTGCTGTAACATCTCGCGGCTAACGTTTAGGTCGACGTCAGGCGTGTCGATGACACCGCGAACAAAGCGCATCCATTTTGGCACTAGATCCTCGCAACTGTCAGTAATGAAGACCCTATTTACATAGAGTTGCAATTTTGGCTTCCGTTCTGGCTCGAAAAGGTCAAAGGGCGCAGAGGAGGGAACAAACAGGAGATTAGTGAATTCGACGGTTCCTTCGGTGCGATTATGCAAGGTGGCAAATGGGGAGTCATATGAAGAGGCAACGTCATGGTAGAAATTCTTATATTCTTCTGCAGATATGTCCTTTGGCGCTCGTGTCCACAGAGCGATTGATGAGTTCAACTTTTCAGGGTCGTTACCTTTTTTGAGCCAGCAGATGGGCTGGGCAATATGGTCAGAATATTTTTTGACAAGATAGGAGATCCGCTCCTGCTCAAGAAATTCCTTGGCATCCTTGCGTAATTTCAAGATTACGTCCGTGCCAGTAGTTTCGCGTTTCGCAATAGCAATGGTAAATCCCGTTTGTCCATCGCTTGTCCAGGTGTGAGCTTCATCTGTTCCATGTTTGTGTGATACTACAGTGATCTCATCAGCGACCATGAAAGCGGAATAAAAACCCACACCAAATTTACCAATCAACTGATCGCCGATATCGCCATCCTCGTTGTTATTAGCACTTTCTATAAACGCCTTAGTGCCGGAGCTTGCGATCGTTCCGAGTGTTGCTACCATTTCGTCACTGGTCAACCCGATGCCGTTATCTGAGATCGTTACTGTCCGGGCCTTTTTGTCGACAGCAATCCCGATGGCGCCATCGAAGGTGTCGTCAGACTCTCCTGATTTAAGCGTCTCGAATTTCCGTTTGTTAATGGCATCTGACGCATTTGAAATAAGCTCACGAAGAAATATTTCTCTTTGAGAATACAGCGAATTGATAACAATATTCAGGATTTTCCCTGTATCGGCCTCAAATTTAAATTGTTTGTCAGACATTATTCTCTTCTCCCCTGTTACGCTGTTGGAAGTGGGATTTAGTCATCATTTTTCAAGATGCATGCCGCGGTTTTATGCACGAAAAATGTGGGGAGATTTGGATATTCAAAAATACAAATCAAGGCTAGCGTGAATAAGCGGTTTTGTTTAATGGTGCTGTAATGCAAAGAGATCTGTTATTGGCGATTGCCGTTATGCTGTTTGGTGTTTTTGCGTTTGACCTGATGGGAATCCTTGTCAGGATGCTAGGTGGCACATATCCAATTTTTCAGGTCGCGATTTTCCGAAATTTCTTTGGTGTTATTCCGCCGATCCTGTTGCTCTGGCACTTTGATCAGTTTGGAACGCTTCAGGCCCTAAACCGGCCAAAATTCCATTTTATCCTGTTAGTTCGCTCAGTGAGTGTTCTAACCGCACAATATTGCTTTTACACGGCATTGACCAAAATCGAATTTGCCACTGCCTGCGCGCTTGGGTTCACGGGGCCACTTTTCATCACCGCGCTCTCCATTCCGCTGCTTGGTCACCGTGTTGGCCTTTGGCGCTGGTGCGCGATTGGCATAGGCTTTATTGGGATGTTGACGGTGATGAAACCCTTTAATGCAAGTTTTTCGGGCTATATGATATATCCCGTCGTGGCGGCTTTTGGTTATGCAATTTCAAGTTTGCTTGTTCGACTATACCCAGAAGAGATTCCATCAGCTTCAATCCAGTTTATACAACAAATTTGCACTTGTTTGCTCGCCTTTGTCTGTCTTTATGCCTTTCAGACACCGATGCCGCTGGAGTCGCGGAATGATGCTGGGCTTTTTTTGCTGATGGGTGTTTTTGGCGGCATGGGTGTTATGTGTCTGGTAATTGCTTACCGCATGGCTGATCCCAGCTCTCTCTCCCCTTTTGAATATTTTGGCATTCCTATTTCCTTCACGCTTGGATGGCTGTTTTTTTCTGAGGCGCCTTTTGACGACCTTTTCCCCGGCATAACCTTCATTATACTTGCCGGCTTAATAATCATTTATCGAGAACGGCGGACCAAACAGGCAGGTGTGATCGCGGGTAAGTTGAAGCTTCCGAAATGAGGTCGTAGGCTTCCATACTTTGGCTGTCTATCAAAAGAAAAGAATGGGTCGCGTATGTAAAAAACATGCATCCCCAAAATGGGTACTTAGGCTGTTCCGCTTTTTAAAGAACGCACGCATTGTGTGCTTGTCTGTATTGCGAAATTTGCTGAATTGGCGACGTCCCCGTTTTCTCCGGTTATTATTATGCGTAAACTTAAAAATCTTGATCTGTCTCCCGGCGCAATTGTTTATTGCCAGCGCACGGGCAAACAATGTGAGGTGCTAAAGCATTTTGCATGTAGTAGAATCGACCATGTGGTAGTTGCGTTTGACATTACTGAAAGTACTCCGCGGCATGTAACTCTTAGCGTTAGCGCGGCGAAGGATAGGTTTGTAAGTTCTCCGAGCGCGTCCGTTCGTAACATAAATTTTTTGCCGAAGTTACTTGTAAGTTAACAGATGCTTAGAAAAAAAATAATCAAATATAGATCTGTTTTTTTCAAAATTTTGCTGATTTCCTCTGCAGTTAGCGCATGTCAGTCACCTGGTGGAAAT